>JBIMKD010000237.1:0-4434 GCA_043673815.1 Chromatiales bacterium | reverse complement strand
CGTGAAATTCCATCTGCCACCCGTTACACTGTGTTTCCATAAGGCCGTCCTCGTCATTGCGCATAACATGCTGATCGCACACATATTATGCCACGAGATACGGCCTTTTTCTTGGCTATCGGTGAGAAATCCGGGCTAGTTGCTCCTTTGTTTCGGCGTAAGGACCATCGGTAACAGCCACTTTTCCACCCTGCGACCGCAGGGTCTTGGTGGCTCGGCTGCTTTGCAGGGCCTCTCCAACGCCCGTCCAGTGCCCGCCCCTGCGCAGCACGTCGTCATAGGCAAAACACTCCTCGATCATGGCCTCCCGCTCGTTTTCGGACATGGCGTCCCAAAGTTTCTCGTCCGAATACCCTAAGCAGACGAATTTCATGATTAGCCCCCATCAGCAATTTGAGATGTGTGCGCAATGACCCTACTAAGGCAAAAGTGCCAGGTTCTAATTGATAGTCGAATGGCCGTCGGGGAAATCGACACCGTGCGTGGAAAAATTTTCATGAGCCACACTCGACCAGGTTGACGGTGCTCGCGGCCTCCTCGGCAACGAGGCGCGCGGCAGACTCCAGCGAACGCTGCAGCCGCTCGCCGCCGAACTCGTCGTTCCCTGCGTAAACGAATCGCAGATCCGAAACGCCGATAAACTCAAAGATCGCCCGCAGGTGTGGCTCCACGTGGTTCATTGGCCACAGGGGACCGCCCGGCTCGTAGCCTGAATCGCCGCTGGTCACGATCACAGTCGCCCGCCGGCCCGCCCCCTCCCGAACGAGCGGCTCGGCCTTGGCACTCGTAGGGTTCCAGACGGTGACGCGATGCCCCGCGCGAAGCAGCGCTCTCTACGAGCGCAGAGCCCATCGCGCCCAAGCCGATTACAGATACTTCGCTCATTTTCTGGCCTCCAAGAGTTCAGCGCTCGAACGAGCCGCCTCGGCAGAGGCCCACGTTCGCGATCGGGTTTTGTCGTGTGCCGAGTCGTATGCCCTAGGCAGTTCCGAACTTGAGTCGGCCGAATCGGTTGACTGTGTTACGGCCCAATGCACGTCTTCCTGCGCCGCCATTGTCTGATCGTGCTCGTGCCACCAGCGGACAGCGTCGGCTTGCGACCACCGATCGGCTGCGGAGCATTGGGACAGGGCTTGTTCCAGACTGCCAACGTCTTGGAACCGGTCATTCGGACTTTTGGCGAGGCAGCGGTGAATGGTTCGCTCCAGATCGGCGGGCACGTCTTGGACGCCCGACAAAGCAGGGGCTTCGTCGCGGGCGTGGGCGATCATCACGTCGGGGCTATTCAAGAACGGTTGAGTAGCACTCGGGCGTCGAAGTCGCCGGCCGATGCCCGCGTGTGACGCGCCGGCCGCGCTCTGGCCCGACATGCCAGCTCTACCGCTGCTCCGCCGCGTTCCACGAGTGCGACACCTTGGAGCACGTTTCCTGGGCGGCGTTGACTGCGGTATGAGTCTGCGCCGAGGGTGGCTCGAGTGCAGCGCTGCCCCGGCGCCATGCGGGCCCGATAGGTGCAGGAGCCGTCGTCGCCGACCTGTGGGACAGACGCCCCACTGCAGCGACCTACGGGCGTTTCTCATAAAGGATGGCCAGCCGCACGAGCAGGCCTTCGCCCCGACACTGCGCCAGGTAGCGAGCCGCGCGGTCCGACCGGCTGTCGCGGCACTTTCCCGTCATCGAACCTTGACGAGCAGCAGTCCGCTAGGAGCGGACAAGCGAGTGGGGCTCGGCTCGCTGGCTGTGTTTGAGGCTCATGCGACTGCTCAGGGCGGCAAAGCTCAGCAGACCGCCGGGCCGGCCTGCACGCGTGAACTACGGCGTGTAGAAACTCGCGTCACATCGTGCAAGGCGCGCGCAGAACTCGGCCACCGGCAGCGCCGTCAAATATCCCAGCGTGCGGTCGATGCGGATGATGATGCCCAGCAGTTCGCCGCGCTCATCGAAGAGGCCGCTGCCGCTCATCCCCTTCTCACCCTTGATGCCGGTGAAGATCAACGGGACACTCACACCGTGACTGGTCCAGCGCGTTGCGCCGATGGCGCCGCGCGCAAAGCTTGCGGCGCCATCCGGTCGCCGCACCTCGACCGCCAGCACGCGCTCGCCGAACGCTGCGGGCCGCGCGCGAAACCTGGCAAAGTCCCCGAGCGGCTGCTCGACGCGCAACAGGGCAACATCGACGTCCCGGTCGAAGCGCTGCACGCGCGCAGCAAGCTTTGCTCCCTTGGCATCCGTGACGGTGATCACCGTCGCGCCCCATACGACATGCGCGGCCGTCGCGATCTCCCGCGCAGACGTCACAACGCCCATACCCTCGCCTTTCACCGGCAGTCGGTAGCCGCTGAATCTCACGCCGTTTGCGCGCGACACCTCGATCCATACCGAAGACTCAGCGGGGCCGGCCGCTGCCGGACGAAGGCTGCAAGCCACGACCGCGAGCAACAGCAGGACAGCGCGATTCAAAGACGACGGTCGCATGGCGCATCAACCAGATCCGCCGAGCACAGGCCAGGGTCATCCGAACACGCAGCGTCCGGGATCGCTGGCGAATAGAAAGTGATATCGGAATTCGCGTCGCCACTCGCGACCGACAAGCCATTGGGGCTAAAGGAAACAGGCGTGACGGCGCCGTCTTTTTTCAAAAGTTCTTGACCCGTCGCCATATCCCACAGCGTTATGCCCTTAGCCTTGCCACTGCTCGCTAACATCTGTCCGTTAGGGCTGAAGGCAATGCCAAGATCACTATCATTAGCGGGCAAGGTCCAAAGCTGAAACCCGGTAGCGATATCCCAAACCAGGATTCGAGCGGCGTCCGCTACACCTTCGAGTAATTTGCCATCCGGACTGAAGGCAATATCCGTAACATTGACACTTGCGTGCAAGAACCGTCCGTTCTTGTCCCGTTCGCACATCCCATAAGGTAATCGCATCCTCAGATGCGCTCGCGAGCGTCTTACGATCTGGGCTAAACGAGAGATCGGCAACGCTTGCAGAAAACGGAGCGGGGCCAATCAAGCGTTGGCGACCCGACAGCAAGCTCAGTAGAGCTATATGACCATCATCGGTAGCGCTCGCTAATAGGTTACCATCCGAGCTAAAGGCAAACCGATCTGCACTGGACTGCTCAGCTCCGTTAAGGGAAGCTGCTAGAGCTTGATTGGAAAATGCAACGTTAGAACTTGCTGCGGGGACAGGTGCCAGCTCAAGATACAGCGTCACCGTGACTGCAACAGCTATGAAGCTTAGAATGCGAATGCCGGGCTTCCTTGCCATATCCTTGACCTCTTAGTCCTTATTTATGCGCGCAGTGTGAGTTAAGGTTGAACCCATTGTCAAGATCACGATCTGACGATATCCATTCTGTCGTTGCTCCTTGCCTCACGCCAGGTTTTTTCACGGCGCGCCTATCTTGCCCCTTTTCCGCGAATAAGAATTTCAAAAGCCCTTTTTCTTCGAATGGGAAGATATGACTGAACCTGTTAGCTGTCAAACACGCGAGATCGCGGTCGAGTATCGAGGATTTCCTGAGCTATTCGTCGGGCCGAGTTGTACTCGGTTTCCGTCAGGCTAATCTCGGTCCGAATCATGATAACAGTTTATTAGATGATGATATCACGTCGAAGGCTTGGTGAACCTGATCGAAGGTCCTGTCGAAATCCGTTCATGATCTAGCGCCGCCAGCGCGCGTCGAGCCGGCGTGACGCTCCCGATCACCACGCGTGGCGCCGACTGCATTAGAATAGCGATCCTGATCCATCGGAATGGAGGTTGGCGGGAATGGCGGACGACAGCGGATATGCGGTGCGCGAGCATCACGCGAAGGTATTCGATTTACCCGCATTAGCCCCGGCCGCACCGGTCCCCGCGTCACTGTACCCCAAGGATGCGGCGGTGACACGCCTGGAGCGTTGGATCCTAAGAACGATTTTGGACGTTCTCGGCCACCCACCCTTCGCCATCGCCCTATGGAACGGCGAGGAGATCCGCCCTTTTGGAACGGTGGCGCGGAGCGCGCTCATGATCCGGAGCCGGGCGGCCCTCTACCGCTTATGCCTCAACCCGCATGTGTTCCTCGGGGAGCTGTATGCGAGAGGCGACATCGACGTGCGCGGGGATCTAGGCGTATTTCTGCAGGATGCCTTCCGCGCCTACGAAACCGCGTTGGCCCGGCGGCCTTATCTCGCGCGTCTGTGGCGCGAGCGACGGCCGCGGCGCGGATCAGAGGAAGCGTCGCGCGCTCACATCCGCCATCATTACGACCTCGGTGACGGTTTTTACCAGCTCTGGCTCGATCACGCCGCCATGCAATATACCTGTGGCTACTATCCGCGACCGGGGATGAGCTTGGAAGCGGCGCAGATCGCCAAGATGCATCATATCTGCCGCAAGCTACGTCTACAGCCGGGAGAAACCGTGGTCGAGGCCGGGTGTGGTTGG
>JBIMKD010000236.1:0-58780 GCA_043673815.1 Chromatiales bacterium | reverse complement strand
GGAGCGCCGCGTCATGCTCCCCGTATGCCAGTGTTCCAACTGACGGCCGGTCAGGAACACGAAGGGATAATCGTGATCGGGAAGCTCGGCGGCTTTGGTGTAAGCCGCGGGCACGAATCGGCCTTTACCGCTCTTGGTGGGGAATCCGTCTTGAAACAGGATGGGCTCGCCGGGGTCTCCTTCCTGTTCGCAGGGATAGGTGACCGAATCCTCTTTCTCCAAACGCTCCCAGGTGATCCCGGCCATGCTGGGACATACCTTGCGGATCTCCGCGAAGACTTCGGCCGGGCCGGAATAGGACCAATCGAGACCCAAGCCGCGACCCATTTCTTCAATGATCCAGAGATCCTGACGGGCATCGCCCGGCGGATCGATGGCTTGGCGGCCGAGTGTCTCCTCAGAGCTTGTGAATCAATCTACTGCGCATCCCGCTCGCTGCGTCTCGTTTGGCAGTCCGAGTTGATGGATTGCTAGGCTTGCTACTCTGTTTCATAAATGCTCTTTGAATTCTTCCACTGTTAGTCCTGTTTGCTAATGATAGCTCGCAAGGTTCCTTTAGCCACTTCAGCATGATCAGGGACAACGATCCGGCGGTGGGGACGAACCGCTGCCGCAAGACGATATGAGTACCCTTCTGTCGGTCTCGTGCGTAACCTGCCTTCAGCAAGGCTGCAACAACCTCACGTCCCGAAATCCGTGGCAAAATACTCACACGGCAATCTCTATTACCTCTTCGTCGATTGATGGAGGGACAGGTTCATCATGCACCCGCAGGCTTTCTAGATAAGCCTCAATCGCCTCTTGAATATTGGTCAGGGCTTCCGTCCTCGTTTTGCCCTGTGAGATGCAGCCCGGTAAAGCCGGCACGTCAGCAACAAAAACCCCATCCTCGTCTTGTTCAATTAAGACTCCATATTTCATTCTGCTACTCCTGAGTATTTGGCTGCGCCTAAACGTCTCGCATAGTCCCCTGCCCAGGAACTGCAGCGTAGGTGGTCGGGAGGTTCATCTCTTTCGCCAGGGCGACGATATGCGCCGCCGAGATACAATGATGGCGATCCTGGATCTTGTGCAAAAACTCGATCAGGAGATCGCGATGCCTCGGCACCTCTCCCAGCAGCTCGCGAATCTCGGCGAGCGCCTTCGGTTCGACCTTGCGGCCCGCGCCCCGTCGGCCCTCTTTTTTGCCCTTGCCCTTCATGAGTAATGCCATCGTGTCCTCAGAGCTTGTGAACCAATCTACCGCGCATCCCGCTCGCCCGCTCGCGTGCTCGCTACTCGCCTATCGATCAAGCTCACCAGCGGCTGCGCAGCCGCCGTGATCTGCATACCGTTGTCTGAGAGCCTCCCTGAAGTAATCCCCGGACGATATCTCCTTCTTGTCGGTAGTCGAGCCCCTGTAGACATAAACCCATACATCGTCTCGTGTGCCGGATTCCAGGACGATGTCCTTCTCGACCCGCTCGAACTCGTGGGGCTCGGGGTCATTCGGCCCACAACCCTCGTAGTCGTCCAGGCGAGCCAGAATGTCAGGTGGATTTTCGAGAGCATACACCTCCCCGTGGACCCACAAGCCGGGGTCGCGGGACGGCACAAGCCCCGGATATTCACCCAGGTGCAAGAGTCGTCCTTGTACTCGCGCACGCCCAATGAACCTCGCTTCGCGCGCGAACCGGTGGAACACGCTTTTCCCGCTGTCTTTCCGGAGTGTCCCGTAGACAAATAGGCGACTTGTCATTCTTGACCCTAGCGATTGCTTCCTCGATGTCTCGCCGCTCGCTCAGCGGCTCCCCGTCTTTTGGCCCATCCGCTGCCGCGACTTGTTAGACGCCACTTCTTCATTGACTACGTACTTGGTCCTTCTCTGCGCAATACCAAAGGATAGCTGCCCGTGAGCGTTCTCCATTTCGTGGTCTTTGCGGCGCTTCGCGAAATTCTGATACTCCGGTTCACAACCGATCTCACGACTAAGCGCGTGAAGATCGAGCCGCTTCAGTATCTCAACCGTGATCGGCCGCTTGTCCGACCAGAAGATCATCGATTCAAGGAACTGTAATGCGGGTTCTGAATTAACCAGTCCTGCCACGAAGCGAGCTTCGGACTCTGACCAACATGGGAGGAAGTAGGTGGTGTCGTCCAAGACCACGGCTTTGTCGCGAAATGGCTCTACTACCTGGAAGGACAGCCGCTTATAGAAGCCCGAGATAACTACCTTCCAACCTGAGAACGAGTAGTCACCAACTCCAAATATTGAATAGGTCGGTCGATTGCGGTAGATCGAGCTCCCTCTTTTCTCAAAAAGCTCGCTATGCGACTCGAGGTAACGCCAGGTCCTTGGAGCAGTTCTCTTTATCGGACTGGTGTCTTCCCCCACGTATTTCTGCGTTACCAGCATGTGCTTGCGGCCATAGCGAATTCGCCCATTCCCGATATCCGAACTCTTCAGCATCGGATAGACATAGTCGTCCTCAAGAGCAATTAGCTCCCCCATAGCGTTACGGTATTTATCGCCTTCGGGTTCAAGCTCCATAACCTTGGAACAGTCATGCTTGATCCCAGATCTCCAGGTGTAGGCATGATCACTACCGATAAGATGGCGCCACTTGCTGTACTGCGCCACGTTGGAAAGAATAATTGCGTCGTGGTAGCCGATCGTTTGAGATGGCCTTGCAGAGTCAAGCGCGTTGTAAACCGCGCAATCGACCGCATGACTTCCTTGAAGCAAATCGATTACGAGAAAACATGCATCTACGGATGCACCGAAGTGTTTCTGCGCGTCGACCATAAACATGCTGGAGCTAGCAACGGGGAACTGATGCTTCCACGCATGGAGTAGAACCTTTCGTGCAACAGCGGCCTTACATAACACGGCTATTGCACCGCGCCGGTCTTTCAGCCACTCCAGATGCTGTAATAGCATCCATTCCGAGATATCAAAGTTACTCTTGCCTGTGATGGCGTCGTAACCGCGGCGCTGCTGGAAATTCGACTTGCTCGGGACATTCGCACTTTCCAATAGAGCAAGCTCTGAACTCGTGACCCATGGTGGATTGCCGAGAATAAGGAGCGGCTGCGGCAACTCGGCTAGGAGCGCATCCCAGTTGAGCTGGAAAAAATCTTCGTGAATAAGTTTAATGCCGTCCGGTCGGCTCGATGCTAAGATCCGAGGTTCAAGCGCTGCCAAGTGCGTCGGATTGACGTCTACCCCAACGTACCGCTGGGCATCTGGAAATGCCTGAATCGCCGCTACCAAGAATGCGCCCTTGCCGCAGGTTGGTTCCAGAACGGACCGTGGAGTGATGCCCGTCCTACGCAGTGCCCCGACCGCTGCTTCGGCAAGTGGCAAAGGTGTTTGGAAATCACCGAATTCCCACTTCTCTTTCGTTTTTCTTGCCATCTTGGCGCTACCTTATTCGACGAATACCGTCGACCTTCCCTGCTTGTTGAATCACACGGCCATACTGAAGCCGCCACTGAAGTGCGTTTGATATCGTTAAGTAACCTTGTTTCGGAGGGTTCTGGATTACTTCCTCGGCAATCGAACGTGCCTCAATGTCATCGACTGGTAGAGTCTTGTCTTGCATGAACGCGATGAGATCATCAAGGTTTCCGTCGTTCTCAAGAATTTGCAAGAGGCCTTTCGTCATTTGAAAGTCTGCTGTTCTCTGTTGTTCGACAAAAATGGTGTGTTGCATGTCAAGACGCGCGGTGCGGCCCTTACTGTCGTCCTTCTTTTCGTAAACGAAAACCAAGAGATTATAGCCCAAGCCATATATCTTCTGCCGCGCTGATTTGAATGGGCTAGATGACTGTGGCTGCTTGATGCTTGTGACCTTTATATCTACGCCCAAACCCGGGAAATCAATTCCGGAGGCGGCGTTGCCGGGTTCATAGTCGTACTTCGCGGCCAAGTACTGCGTAAATTTGTGCTCCAGGTAGGTCCCCACCGCTTTCCCGTCGGTCACACCGTAGAGACTTGGCTCGTCGTAGATACTCTCGACCTCCGCGAAGCGAGCAGCTTCAGCCACGAGTGTTCTGATATCAAGCCTCCTTTTCTTGGCCATATCCCCAATGCTCAGCGATTGTAACTAGTGGCGTCTAACGCGTTGATAGCGCGTCGCTCGCTCCGCGGCTCCTGGCGCTCGGGGCTGGCCGCGACGATTTATTTACAACCTCTAAGAGCGCCGAATGTAAAACTAACAGCTCACCCTTGCCGCCGAGCGCGAGATCGCCGCTGAAGCGCTCCGCCTCGGGCCCGAGATCGCGCAGAAGCGCGAGCTTACGGTAGGAGTTGCTCAGTTGCCGGAACAGCAAACGCAGAAACTCCATCTTAAGGACGCCACAGGAATTGAAGGTGGCGCCGATCTCGGTCGGATTGCGGGCGAATACGATCGTGCCCCGGCGCATGCCCATCCCGGGATAGCCTCCGCTCTGCCCGAACACCAGGATGGTTCCCCCTTTCATGCGGCTGCCGCAATAATCGCCGCTATTGCCGCGCACGTAGATGATCCCGCGCCGCATGCGGTCGCCGACGCGGGCACCCGCATCGCCCGAGACGATGATGACTCCTTCCGACATGCCCTCGAGCGCGCCGGCCTCGGCGCCGCCCAGGAAGTCCCCGGTATTAGCTTGTACCTCGATGTAACCACCGCGCATCCCGCGTCCGGTGCCATGACCGGCCGATCCGCGCACCGCGATCGTCCCGCCACGCATGTTGCGGCCGACATCGTCACCGGCGCGGCCTTGTACCGAGATGCTCCCGAAGCTCATCGCCATGCCGATGCCGTACAGTTTATCGCAAGCGCGGCGGATCTGGATCACGCTCGTGTCCTCGCCCTGGACCTCGAAAAGCTCTTGCAGGCGGAGCGACCGGTTACCGCAGCTGAGCTTGATTTGCTCGATGGCGGGGCGGCCCATGGCCTGTAAGCCATCGGGCGTGAGGCGCCCGAGATCCACCTCTTGGGCCGGACGCCTCCGCAGCGTGAGCGTGAGCGGGGTCAAGCGAGGATCTCTCGCAAGTGAAAATGATAGGGACCCAATTTGCCGCCGTAATTCCCGGCGCTGATCCGGTAGATCCCCTTTTTCGGCCCGAACTTACACACGGTTTCGATGCCGGCCCGTAGCGATTCACGAATGGCCTCTTGGTCGAGTGCATCGACGACCACCTCCAGCACCGAGCCGACCTCGGGGGTCAAGCTCGAGCGTACCCGGCCCTTCAAGGTGGGACAATACGCGTCATTGGTAGAGGCTTTCATAAACTTATACTTCGAGCCCACCTTGGACCCGGAGCCGACGATACCCCCCGGGAAGCAGGTGACGGCGCGCGGCACCCGGCGAATGGCTTTAACCGCCTGCTCACAGGCCGTCAACGCATGCCGCGTCGTTTTCGCGAATACCAGGAAATTGCCGCCCCCAACCGCGTCCGCGACCCCGGTCTTTTCTTCGCAGACAAATTCCCCGTGCATGACGGGAATGCGCCAATAACGGATGCCGTCGATGCGCTTGGCGATCTGATAGCCGTCGCCGAAAAACCGGATACTGCTTCCGAGATTGATAGAGGGCTCGCAACGCAGCCCCGCGAAACAAGCGCTGGTCGCGGTGGTCATGACCGATTGCCCCACCCGGCGGAGCACCTGATCCGCTAGTTGCTTCACGGACATCGCGAAGATGATAACCGCGATCCCCGGCCGGCCGTCGGGCGTATCCATGGGATCGAGCTCGCACTCGATGTCCGCCTCGCACCCGCAAGCGATGACAGAGGAGGCAAAGCCGGTGAGCGAGTTGGCCGCGCGGTAGGCCGACTTCAAGGTCATCGCCGTGATGATGAGCCGCGTCGCCTTCATCGGAAAGGCTTCGGCGAACGTGTCCTCGATGTAGACGCCGTTGAGATTCATGCGGTTTGCGGCGGCGTGCATTTGGCGATCAAGATTCGGCCGCGGCCATCGCCCGCGATCTCCTCATCGCGCAGTTTCCTATTCTCCCATCCCAGCGTATGGTATTTCTCGAGATGCGGCCGCAGGATACGTTCGATGCTTGGATCGTAATCGGGCCGCACCACATGGGTGCTGCCTTGAATGATCTTGATCACTTTGCCGTTTTTCACGACCAGCTCACCGTCTTTAAATACGAACCGGGGCTGGGAGAACATCCGCTCGCGATCCTTGTGCTCCTTGTAGACCGTGATGTCGGCCGCCGCGCCGGGGCCTAGGTGGCCGCGATCGGTCAATCCCAGGCTCCGGACCGGCGCGGCCCGCGTCATGATGGCGATTTCGTAAAGGGTATATTCCCGGCCGAGACTCCCGAGCGTGCTCATCGCCGCGGCGCCCCGATGGATCGTCGCCAGCTTATCGTTACGGTAGCTCTTGTCCATCAACAAGCGGATGAGGTGCGGATAGGTCGTGAACGGCGCTCCGTTCGGGTGATCGGTGGTCAGGAAAATACGCCAGGGGTCCTTGACCATGAGGAACAATTCCAATCCGATCGCCCACTGCAGCGAGTTCACGAAGCTCTTGTCCCTGTAGCGGAACGGCACCACGCCGCAGCCGGCATCGCACTCGATGTCCATGCACACCCATTTCTTGGGGTAAGCGCGGGCGCGGTTCCGGTGCTGCGCCATGGTATCGCCCGAGGCCGTGATGGTCTGGCCGAACATGATCTGACCGACGTCGATGGAGATATTCGGGTGGCTGTTGACGCTCTCGGCGATGCGCGCCGCTCCGGAGGAGAAGCGGCGGTCGCCCTCCGTACCATAACTGTGGAATTGCACATGCGTCAGGTGCAAGGGTAGGCCGTCGCTAGCGGCGATCGTTTTTAGCGTAGTATCGACATTGCCCGCGACGCCGAGATTGCACCCGTGAACGTGCAGCGGGTGAGGCACGCCGAGATCGAAGACCGCTCGCGCGAGCCGCTGCAGAATCAAGCGCGGCGTAATCGGATAATAACAATGCTCCTCATCCAGATCGAGCATGCGTTGATTGAACTTGAAGGCGCTGATCCCGCCCGGATTAACCACCTTGATCGCGAGGGCTTGCGAGGTTTCCAAGGTCCAGGCCACGTAATCATTGATGAGCGCCTGTTCGCGGCCTTCGGCGAGCAGCCGCAGGAAAAAATCGTCGTTACCGAGCAGCGCGTAGGCGCCCTTGTCCACGATCGGTGTATCCGCCATTTCCATATGCGTCTGGCGCGCGTTCAGCGGCAGCATCGCGGGTTCGAAGCACGCCGTGTAGCCCATTTCGGCGTAACGGTAGCCGGTGGTGATCGTCGAGGGTGTCGCCAGGCCCGATCCCGAGCGCGTGATCCGTCCTGAGGCGACCGGATGGGACGCGTGATCCTCGGGCAGCAAAACCCGGGCGATCGTCATCTTGCCCCCGCCGATATGGGTATGGATATCGATCCCTCCCGCCATGACTACGGCGCCCGAGAGATCATACTCGTGGCCCGGCTTGACACCGCCGGAAGGCGGGGCGACGATACGGCCGTCGCGGATGAAGATATCGCGGACCTCGCCGTCGACCCCGTGGGCCGGGTCGTAGACCTTACCGCCGCTCAAGCACGTTAACACGCCGATGTCTTAGCCAAAAATATTCGAGATTTAAGTATATGGGCTATCCACTTCGCGCAAGTAGCACCAAATATCTTGTAGTATCGCAGGAGGCGGACCCACAACAGGGAGTGGTTACCTTGCGCCAAGTGGATAGCCCGCTTAAGTATTTGGTTTGTACCGTTAAACTCCCTCTCCCTCCGGGAGAGGGTTGGGGTGAGGGGATTAGAATAAGTATAACTCATTATTTTATATCATTTTATATCCCCTCATCCTAACCTTCTCCCGGAGGGAGAAGGGACTTATCCTTTCGTCGTAGTGGTCTTGTTCAACATTTGGGCGGCTAGAATCTACAGCGCATTTTGGATTTCCGTGAGTAGGTGCGCGACGCTCGGCAGGGGCGAGGTTCGCTGCCGTTCGAGGTACACCGACACCACCGAATCGAGCCGCACGAGCTGAGCCGCATGATCGAGTCCCGGGATCGCCACCGGGATAAAAACGTCTGGCTCCTCGGAAAAATGGGTATCCAGGGCGCCGAGTACGACCAGGGGTTTGGCCGCCGGCGGAGGCGCCGCGCGAAACGCCGAGATCCACACGACGGCATCGGCGGATCCCGATGCCACCAAGTGGCCGGTGCTATAACGATGCGCATCATGCGCCGGATACCCCGCCGCGAACGCGGTGCGGAGCGGAAAACCCGTCTGCCATGCGCACACGCTGCTGGCCGTCATTGCGCCGTCGTTGCCGCCCAAGGGCAAACCGGAAAAACGTGTGGATGCATTGAGATCGTTTACTAATTCCACACATGCTTCGACAGCGAGCCCGGCTTGCGGATAATCAAGCTCGGCGGTCGACCAGGCCAGCACCCCATAGCGGGCCGCTTTCATCTTTTCGATGATAGAATTCAAGACCGGGATCCGTACTCCGGCGATCGCGGCTGCTTGGAGCCGATGCCCCGCCGCGAGCGCGCGTAACGCCGACACGATTTCGATGAGTCGCCGCGGATCGAAACGGACGTGCAAGGGTTTTCGGCCCTCGGGGCTGGTTCCGGGCTTGGTGTTGAGCCCGGCCCCGAGGTAGATGATCTGGCGTGCGTTGCTTTCGAGCTGAAATAGCGATTCTTGGTTCCAAACGAGGCGCTCGAAAAAACGTGGATGCGCGCTCACCGCATCGGTACCTGCGAAAATAATCAGGTCGGCGCGATTCTTTAACTCCGTGAGCGTGGTCGTCATCCAACCCGTGTCTTGTAGCACGCCGATATTCCGCTGGAGCGCGTTTCCGTGCATGTGATCGAGCGCGCCCCCGGTGCGTTCGGCGAGGCTCAGCACCGCACGCATCCCGCCGACATCCGTCCCCAGCCCGGCGTAGAGAGGAAAGCGGGCGCCGCGAAGGATCGCCGCCGCCCGCTCGATGCACTCTGCGATCGTTGCCGGCTTGCCCTTGAGGCGCGGCTGACTCGGCCCGTCCGGGTTCTCGAATCCGGAAACTGCCCGGCCACAACCGTTCTTCAGGACGCGCACGCGGCCGCCCCCCTGCTCCACGATAAGATCATCGCAGAGCAAGCTGCAGAAAGGACAGGCCGCCACGTGCGGCGCGCGCGCCGGCGTGCCGTTTTCCCGGTTCATCGCTGCTTGCGGTACGGTCATTCTAATAATGGATCTGCGGCAAGGTAGTATGATGACGGATCACCGCGCGAGCGTAAACCAGGATGTTATCCTTAGCTAGGCAGCTCTTCTTACCATCAACAAATTCAGGGTTCAGGTTGTGGTTCAACGATTTGATCTTTTGCGCGCAACGCGGCTTACCGTGCTGCAATGCTTACCGAAGAATCTGCCGAGCTCGGCCAGCGAATAGGCACCGGTCGCATAGGCCGTAGCCAAGATATCAGACCGACATGGAGTGTGCTAGAGTGCTTCATGGCTGAGTGTTAATGACCACATCTCCATTCTGCGGCCCTGGCCCCATCACGGCTAACCCGCGTCTCCACCGGGGGTCAGCCTCCCGGGGCGGAAGTCACGTGATGTGAGGAGGTTTCTATGAAACCACAATCTCGGTGTTTGATTTTAATTGTAGTTAGCTCGGTTTTGATCGGTGCATCGATCTGGGCCGCGCCATGGGCCCCTGCCTCCGACTTGCCCCAGGGCCTAGTTTTGACGCCGCGACTACAGGGTTTCTATGTGAAACCGGCCCAAGATGCGTCGTTCGTGTTCGAAGGCTGGGTCGATTTCCCCGGGTCCGAAGGCGTCGTTGAAATCGATGTGTTTAACTTCGGAAACGGGGATTCGAACGACGCCGCATCGTGGGAAATCGCAGTGGCCAAAGCCGTTTCGAGCAACACGGCAACGATGGTGAACGGGCAGGCACGTTACCGCTGGAAAGTCGGACCTATGCAGATATTCCAACCGTCTATCGAGGGGCAGGACAGGTGGCCCGAAGGCGGCACGGCACGTGTACGTTTCAGAGCGATACGCAACGACCACGATGGGAGCACCAGCCAGTCCTTGCTGCCGGTGCGGGACCACGACGGCGTCAAAGGGCATGTCGAGGTGCTGATCCTGGGTGACAAGAATCCGACCCCTGCCAATCCGCCACCCGGCGGTAAGAGCCCTGACTTTCTGAATAGAAAGCCTCGGGCTTCACGCGTCGAAACAGAAGACTATTACAAAGACGTTGGCACTAATCCGACGGGTGACGGCCCTTCGATATTCGAAGCGCTTCGTACTTTTAAGGCTTTCCGCGCCCGCTATTTCGACGTCCGTCCCGAATGCAACCTTCAGATCGGAACCGAGTTGGTTGCTAAATACTTTAACCGCGGTGATCTCGGGATAGGGCGGGAAATGCACTGCCTTTGGAACACCTGCACCCAAGAACGGGCCTGTTACGTTCATAATTACGGGCGCCGCGACGGGACGCCTCGGTTCGGCGACATGGCGGAATCGTTCGAGGCGCTGAAGGCCCAGAAGCCTTTCGCGACCGTGGCCATGGTCGAACGAGATCAAATGCGGGGTGCGCCAAATAATGTCTTTTTCGTCGTCTACGATAACGATCCCGTGAATCCGAGGCTAGCCTTCGAAGCCCCTCTTGACAACCAACAGTTTAACAAGTTCATTCCGGGTAACTGCCTCGTTTGCCATGGCTCGGGGAGTCGTTACGTATTCAAAAGATGCGAGGGGATTCCCGCCCTGTGTACAAAGAATCAAGTTCATGACGCTTTCCTATTACCGTTTGACCTAAGTGCCTTCCGGTTTTACAGCTCGGACCCCGAAAATCCTCTATCCCGGGCGTTACAGGATATCAACGTGTTCTGGCATCTGAACCGGATGGTGTTTTTGTCCCGTCTGGGAAACAACTTAAGCGGGGCGGCGGCTGAGGTAATGAGCGGCTGGCATGGAGTGCCGTTCAACCAGGGGTTCTTCAACGACGATTTCATCCCAGGGGGCTGGAAGCAGACGAGGAACGCCCAACAGCTTTATCGGCGCGTTGTGGCGCCTACCTGTCGGAGCTGTCACATTAGCCATCCGACTCTCACCTTCGGCACTTTCGAGCAGTTTAACTCGTTGCGTTCGCTGATCTACGAAGACCTTTGTCGCAGTCACGCCATGCCCAACGCCGAGCAGTCGACGAAGGTATTCTGGCGCAGCGATGCCCGGCCGCAGTTTTTGAACCGGATGAATATACAGTTCGGCTGCGGGCTATCGCCGACCGCGACGGCTTCGGCTTCGGCGAGAACGGCGACAGAGATGGCCAGCACCGAGCCCAACCGCTCCGCGCTGAACGTTTTCCAGGATTACCAGGAGCAGAGCTGCGCCTGTGTCACTAAGGAGTGCCTGGACGCTGTGGAGGAGAACTTCATCGGGGAATTCTCTACCATGACCTATGACGATCCTTCCGCCGGCGAAGCGATCGAGACGCTGCGGTCGGAAGCGGTCGAGTGCCACCTGAAAGTCCTGGAATTAAAGGATTAAAGGGGCAGGATCTACATCTCACGCCAGCGTTTGCAATGCCTCCACGATGCGCTTGCGGTAGAAAGGCAATTGCCAACGCCGCCCGCCGACTTGATGCCATAAGAGCGCCGCTCGCACCCCCGCCAATAACGCCGCCCGCACCTTGTTGGCGACCTCCGGATCGCGTAGAAAACGCGCATCGCCGCGCACCTGGACTCGGAATTTAAGCGTGCTCAGCGTCTCTTGGTAACTGCTGGCAATCGCCGCCAGGGTGCTATCGTCGGTAAACCCCTCCGCAGGCATCTGTTGTTGCACCGCGCGCAAGCGGGTTCCGAGCAGATCCAACATGCTCTTGTTATTGCGCAACACATTCTCCAGGTGCAACAACCCGATCACATAGGTGACTGCGTCGCCGTACTTGGGTCCGCGCCGCTTGCGATCGAAGATGTCCTTGAGTGCGTTGATGCCGAGGCTCAATCCAAAGCGGTAATCCCGCTCTCCGCCGAAGACCTCCTCTGTGCTCCGGGGGTCAAACTCGAATAAGCTCCGGACCAACGCCTTGAGGTTCTCGTTCGGAACGGCGCCGGTGTTCGCCAAGCGATCCACCAAGAGCGCGGCTTGGAACACAGCGGCAAGCGCCAGGGCTTGATCGCGTATTTGATTCTGCATAAGGAAAGAGTTTCGGCGTTGTGTGCAGCCTGAACGACGGGACAAAAAGTCGCGGGATTATGGCTGGGTCACACGGGCGAGATCGGGCCGTCTAAGATCCCAGACCACCCCCAGCCGCTCGAGCAGGCACAATGCGTAGTAGGAAGGATCAAACTGCCACCAGCGGAAACCATGGCGAACCGAGAGCGGGTAGTGATGGTGGTTGTTGTGCCATCCGTCCCCCAGCGTCAGGATCGCTCCAAGGACATTATTTCTGGAATTGTCCCCGGTCCGATACGGTTGCGTTCCCCACACGTGCACTAGGGAATTGATCGAAAAGGTGCCATGCCATAAGAACACGGTGGCGACGATGAAACCCCATAAAAAACCTTCCAATCCGAACCCGTAGACGAGCGCGGCGATATAAAGGTTTGCCGGTAACCAAGTATTCTCATTGAGCCAGTTGAGCTCGGGCAGCACAGTAAAATCCTTAATCAGATCACTCCTTGTGTCCTTGTACTTGCGGCAGAGGATCCATCCCATATGTGACCACCAAAACCCCTTACGCACCGGGGAATGGACATCCTGGAGCTCATCGGAGTAACGGTGGTGGTGGCGGTGATGGCTTGCCCACCAGAGCGCCCCCTTTTGCAGCGAGCATTCGCCCAGGAACGCCAAGAAAAACGCAAATTGACGGCTGGTTTTGTAGGAGCGATGCGAAAAATAGCGGTGAAAGCCGGCGCTCAATGCAAACATACGAACATAATACGATGCGATGGCCAACGCCACCCATTGCCATTGAAAATGGAAGGCTATGGTATACGCCGCCAACACGTGCAGGACAATGAACAGGATCGTGTCTTGCCAAATTATTTTTTCGTCATCGCCGATCGACACGCTGCCCTCGGCGTGCTCTTGTGTCATTAGATTCTCACGCATCCAAGGTCGTACAGAACCACTTCAACCAGTGCGGGAGTCCCTTCTCCCTCCGGGAGAAGGCTAGGATGAGGGGAATACAATCAAACACATACGTCAATTATTCTGATCCCCTCACCCCAACCCTCTCCCTGTGGGAGAGGGAGACAAGGGTGCAAGACGGCGCCTCTGCCGGAGGGACAGGTGCCTCGAAATCTCAAATACGCTTGGCTAGCCTTCACCTCACCGCCATTATCGGTCACGGGTCGATCTCCGTCCAACGGCCCCGCCATGCCGCCCAACCCTGAGCGCTGCCTTCAGGAGGTCATCGCGTTGATCGCCCACCACCGCTCGCCTCAAGACCCAAGGAAGGCGAGGGTCCGTGCGAAAGGTATGCGCAGTATATTGAGTGGCGCGCTAAACCAAAAGACTGTCCGTGTACTTTACCGGTCGGCAGCGGTTTAATCCGCAACGCGGGTACGTGCACAGATCAATGTTCCCGGCGTTAACCGCGCCGCAAGTCCGCCGCCCGGTCCGACCGTTGATGTTTAGGGGTGAACAACCTATGGTAATGGGCGCTCCACGGGATCTATACTTGATGCGCCGATTCATAGAGGAAAGTTCATGCAGTTGCCAACACTGGTGCCAACCAATCGCACCACAAAAAATCGAATCTTATACGCCCTTGCGCTGTTTGTGGTTACCGGGATCCTGGTCGGGATTGGATATACCCTCGTTCAGATCAACGGGGCCACAAAGTATATTGAGATCTACGTACTCATCGCGATCGCGGTTATCCTTCTTATCCCCGGCCGCGTGCAGCAATTTTATTGGAAGGACTATTTCCAAGGTCAACGGCTGCAGCTCAAAGGGAAGCATTCCGAAGCGTTGGCCCACTTCGAGCGATTCCTGGAAACGGTCCGGAAGCGGCCCACCCTGAGGCATTTAATCTGGTTTAGCCAGTGGTTCTACACTTCCAATGTGGAGGTCATGGCCTTGAATAACATGGGCGTATCGGCGATGTGGCTGCAGGATTCCGACAAGGCGGAATCCTTGCTAAAGGCAGCAGCGCAGTTAGACCCCGAGTCCCCCCTCCCGTATTTCAATTTATCGGTCATGCACTATGCCTTGGGCGCCGATGCCGAGGGCGCGAAAAACCTCACCAAGGCCGAGACCTTGGGCTATAAAACCGCGAGCATTCGCGGGATCGCCAAGATCGCGCGTGAGTCTGGCGCCGGAGACAAGCCGGGCAAATTGCCGAAAAGGCAAGCCGCGGGATCCTGATGGGATTTAAGTATATAGCGCGCCCTACTCACCATGCCGTGGTTGCTCTCGCAGCGGGACACACGAACCACCGAGATCATGGACGATCCCCGGTGCGATTGCGAGCGGCTCTTCCGCACCTATCGGCAGTTTAGGGCGGTCAACGCCGCCCTATCCAGGATTCGTTCGGTCTACAAGCGCTGGATCCGGCCGGCCATGCGTATCCCCGAGCGCAGCTACAGCTTGCTCGATATCGGTTTCGGCGGCGGTGACATCGCCCGCGCTCTCCACCGCTGGGCCTGTGCCGATGGCTTGCGGCTAGCGATCACCGGCATCGACATCGACGCGCGCGCCTACCGATACGTGAAAACGCTCGATTGGCCCGAGCGCGTCACATTCCGCGTGGCCGACGTGAGCGAGCTCCGCGCAGAGCAGGAACGGTATGATTTCGTGTTCTCGAATCACTTAGTGCACCACCTCGATACCGCCGCGTTGCCGCCAATGCTCGCAAGCGCGGCCGCGCTATGCGCCCGGGAAGTCTTGTTTGTTGACGTGCGACGCAGCGATCTCGCCTATCTCGGTTTCGCGTTCCTTAGCGCCGTCGCTTTTCGCGATTCCTATATCCGGCACGATGGCTTGATCTCGATCAAGCGCAGCTATACGTTTCGAGAGCTGGCCGCGATTGCGCCCCCGGGGTGGACCGTAGAACGCCTGTTTCCTTTCCGGCTGGTCTTGCGTTACGCGGCCGCGGCGGAAGCTTGACCCGGGGGCGAACGCGAAATCCCGGCGCAGCAGATTTTTTCACAAGCTCTCATGGCCCGGGGGAAAGCGTATCTACCGAGTAGCCATCGCCTTCCAGCATGTGACGCAATTTGCGCAAGGCTTCTAACTGGATCTGGCGCACGCGCTCCCGGGTTACGCCGATCTCGTAACCTACCTGCTCCAAGGTCGCGATCTCCCTTCCCCCGAGGCCGAAGCGGCGCTCCACGACGGCGCGCTGCTTCTCATTCAAGTGCGAGAGCCATACCTCAAGATGCCGGTGCATGTCGCTGTCTTGCAGCAACAAGGAGGGATCGATATTGTGCTCGTCCGGGATGGTCTCGAGCAGCGTCCGCGAGGAATCGCGCTCCGCCGGTGCATCCGCCGAGCTGACACGCTCAATTAAACCGGCGACCTCTTGCACGACCGCAATCGGCCGATCCAGGAGCTGCGCTACGTCTTCGACGGTCGGCTCGCGATCCAAGCTCTGGGCCAACTGCCGGGCCGCGCGCATATACAGGTTGACTTCCTTGACCACATGGATCGGGAGGCGGATGGTCCGGGTCTGGTTCATCAGGGCGCGTTCTATGGTCTGCCGGATCCACCAGGTGGCATAGGTTGAGAAGCGGAACCCTTTTTCCGGATCGAACTTCTCTACCGCGCGCATTAAACCGAGATTGCCTTCCTCGATGAGATCCAGCAAGGCCAAGCCGCGATTCAAATATCGGCGCGCAATCTTGACCACCAAGCGCAGATTACTCTCGATCATGCGCCTGCGGCTTCCCTTGTCGCCTTGGCGCGCGGCGCGCGCGAGCCGGACCTCTTCCACGGCCGTCAGCAGGGGTGAGTATCCAATCTCGCATAAGTACAAGCGGGTGGCGTCGATCTCGGCTTCCGAGATTTCGGCGGGACGTTCTACCGCCACGTCCAAGCTAGCCGCCTGCTTGTCCTCGATACCCTCCTCGGCTTCTCCGTCGAGCATATGCAACTCCGCATCGCCCGAGTCAGTGTCGAGATCGGTGATCTTACTCATGGCGCTACGGCTTGAAAAAACTCGCTCCCGGTGTTTTAGTCCCCGTGCCCGCCGGCCCGAGCAGCCCCGAACAATCGCTAGATTCCTGCTTTCGGTAGGTAGCGCAAGGGCGGTACGGGCTGTCCGTTTCGCCTGATCTCGAAATAAAGTTTGACCTGCCTGCTCCCGCTATTCCCCATCTCCGCGATTTGCTGTCCACGGGCGACCCGATGACCTTCGTGGACCAATAGACGGCGGTTGTGAGCATAGGCGCTGAGATACACGTCATCGTGCCGTATGATGATAAGCTTTCCGTAGCCGACAAGTCCATCGCCGCTATAGACCACTTCACCCGCGGCCGCCGCCCAAATGGGTTGTCCAGGTTGCCCCAAGAGATCCACTCCTTGCCGGCTTGACGCGGTGTTGGCCGCCAGCGGCTTGCCCCGCGCCGGCCATTGCCATTGAATCGATCCGGGGGGCCGCGGCGCCTGCCCGCGGATTGGGGGGCTTATTTCGGCCCGAGGAGCGCTCGCCCGGACCTCGAGCCTCGGCGTCGGCCTGGGAGCGGATCCCGAACCTTGCGTCTGATGCAAAGCTAAACGCTGGCCGGGGTAGATGATGAACGGGGCTTTGATCCGGTTCCAGCGGGCAATCTCCCGGTAATCGAGCCGGTAACGCCGTGCGATTGAAAGGAGGGTGTCTCCGCGCGCCACCACGTGCTGGCGCGCTGCGCGCGCGGGCGGCATGCGATCGATGCCCGTCCGAGCACTTACGACCGGGGCTTTCGCCGTCGCGCAGCCATTGAGCTGGCTGACAGCCACCAGGATCGCTATGAGTTGTACCACCAGCCGCAAGGGCATCGCCGTCCTATCCCAGTCCTGCTATGAGTGGCACGAACCGCACCTCCTCGAGGGGCTTCTCCTCGAAGTGTTCGGGATAGCGCGTCACCAAAACCAGCCACTGCGAGCCGCTCTCGCCCACCGGCGCGACGATGCGGCCGCCGATGGCAAGCTGCTCGAGTAGCGTCGGGGGGACGCTGTCGACGGCGGCGGCGATCAGGATTGCATCATAGGGCGCGTAATCCTGCCAGCCGATGCGGCCGTCTCCGTGTTTGACGCGGACGGTACGATAATGCAAAGCCGCCAAACGCTCCCGCAACCGCGCCGCCAGCGCGCCGATGCGCTCGATGCTATGGACCGATTTGGCGAATTGGGCCAGGACCGCGGACTGGTACCCGGTGCCCGCCCCGATTTCCAAAATCTTATCCATCGCGCCGCTCACAAATAACGCCTCGGTCATGCGCGCCACGATGTAGGGTTGCGAAATGGTCTGGCCGTAACCGATGGGCAAGGCCGTATTCTGGTACGCGCGGCCCGCGAGGGCCTCGTCCACAAAAAGATGCCGCGGTACCGTACGCATGGCGTGCAGCACCTCGCGTGATCCGATCCCCATCTCCCGCAATTCCCGCATCAAGCGATCGCGGGCGCGCTGGGACGTTAGACCGATGCCGCGGTGATCAGCCTTCATGCACGCGCAAGGCCTCGAGCCATCGCGACACCGTATCCAAGGCCCGGTAATGGGTCATATCGACTTGCAGCGGGGTGATCGATACATACCCGCTCCTGACGGCATGAAAATCGGTTCCCACCCCCGCATCCTCCTCCGGGCCGGACGGTCCCACCCAATAAATCGGCCGCCCACGCGGGTCCGTCGCCTGCACCACCGGTTCCGATTTATGCCGCCGGCCAAGACGGGTGGCCGCCAATCCCCGAAGCTCGTTCCACGGGCGGTCGGGGACATTGATATTCAAGATCGTATCCGCGGGTAAAGGCCGGTGGCCGATCTCTTTGACCAGTAAGCTTGCGATCCGGGCGGCGGTTTCGTAATGCACCGCTTGGCTGCCGGCCAAGGAAACCGCCATCGCAGGTAACCCCAGGAAACGCCCCTCGATCGCCACGGCGACGGTGCCCGAATAGAGTACATCATCTCCGAGATTAGCCCCGGCGTTGATCCCGCCTAACACCATGTCGGGTACGCGCTCGAGCAAGCCGGTGATGGCAAGGTGCACGCAATCCGTCGGGGTGCCGTCAACATAGATGAAACCGTTCTCGGCGCGTCCGGCCCGAAGCGGTTTTTCGAGAGTCAAGGAGTTACTTGCGCCGCTGCGATTGCGATCCGGCGCAACCACGGTTACCTCTCCGAGCGCCGCAAGCGCTTGGGCAAGGCAAGCGATCCCCGGCGCCTGGTAACCGTCATCGTTGCTTATTAAGAACAACACCGGGGTTCTACATCCTCAAGGCGACCATGGGTTGACTCGACGCCGGAGGTGCTCAGTCCAGTAAAAACTCGAGCAGCGCCTTCTGCGCGTGCAAACGGTTCTCGGCCTCATCCCAGACGACGCTGTGGGGGCCATCGATCACCCCGGCGCTGACCTCCTCGCCGCGGTGCGCGGGCAGGCAGTGCATGAAAAGGGCGTTCGGTTTTGCGAGCGACAGCAAATTCTCATCTACCTGAAAGCGCCTAAAAACCTCGCGCCGCGCGTGGCTTTCTTGTTCTTGCCCCATGCTGGCCCAGACATCGGTGACCACGAGATCCGCGCCGCGAACCGCTTCTTGCGGCCGATCGCAGCGGCGCACCACGCTCGCTATCGCGTCTCCAACCTCTTCCCGCGGCCAGTAGCCGGGCGGACAAGCGATCCGGAGCGTAAATCCATACAGCCCGGCAGCCTCGATATAGCTGTGGCACATATTGTTGCCGTCGCCGATCCAGGCGACGGTTTTACCCGCGATCGGGCCGCGGTGCTCGACGAAGGTTTGGATATCCGCCAACAGTTGGCAGGGGTGATAGCGATCGGTCAAACCGTTGATGACCGGCACTTCCGAATACGCCGCCAGGCGCCGGAGGTCATCGTGATCGAAGGTGCGGACCATGATTGCGTCCGCCATCCGTGATAATACCCGCGCCATGTCCTCGACCGGCTCCCCGCGCCCGAGTTGCGTGTCGTGCGCGGATAAAAAGATGGCCGCGCCCCCGAGCTGGATCATGGCGGTCTCGAAGGAGACGCGCGTGCGCGTCGAGGACTTCTCGTAAACCATCGCGAGCACGCGGCTCTTGAGCGGTTCATGGATCTCCCGCGCGCGGCGCATCGCTTTCAATTCGATACCGCGATCGATGAGGCGCAAGAGCTCGGCCGGCGTGAGGTCCGCCAAGCTTAAGAAATGCCGTGGCCTGCGCGTACTCACGCGTTGCTGCTAGAATGCCTTAATTAATGCCCCGAGCTTGTGCACCAGCTCGGCCGCCTCGGCGTCGCTCATCACGAGGGGCGGGAGGAGGCGCACCACCGTGTCGGCCGTGACATTGATCAGCAACCCTTCGTTTAAGGCGCGGTCCACCAGCTCGCTGCATGGCCGTGTCAGCTCGATGCCGATCATGAGTCCCTTCCCGCGAATATCCTTAATGTGGCCACAACCGTGAAGGACATCTCCTAAGCCATCCAGGATGCGCCGCCCAAGCTGCGCTGCGCGCTTAACGAGCCCTGCTTGCTCCAGCGTAGCAAGGACCGCGAGCGCCGCCCGGCAGGCGAGCGGATTGCCGCCAAAGGTCGCGGCGTGCATCCCCGGTTGGATCAACTCCGCGGCCTGACCGCGCGCCAGGCAGGCGCCGATCGGTACGCCGTTGCCCAAGCTCTTGGCGAGCGTCAGCACATCCGGGGTGATACCCTCGTGCTGATAGGCAAACCACGCCCCGGTGCGCCCAAGACCGGTCTGCACCTCGTCCAGCATCATCAGCCAGCCGTGCCGGTCGCAAATCGAGCGCACTGCGGCTAAATAGCCCGGAGCCGGCACGAGCACGCCCGCTTCGCCCTGGAGGGGTTCCAGCAACACGGCGACGACATCGCGGCGCTGGGAGGCGGCCTGCTCAAGCGCCTCGGGATGGTCGTAAGGCACGCGCACGAACCCTTGCACCAGGGGCTCGAATCCTCGCTGCAGTTTGCGATTCGCCGTAGCGCTGAGGGTCGCCAAGGTCCGCCCGTGAAACGCGCCTTCCATGACCACGATCGCCGGCGCATCGATCCCCCGCTCGTGACCCAAGAGCCGCGCGATCTTGATGGCCGCTTCGTTGGCTTCCGCCCCGGAGTTGCAAAAAAACGCGTTATCCATCCCCGATAATTGCGTCAGGCGCGCGCCGAGGCTCTCCTGTAGGGGCACGCGGTACAGGTTCGAGGTATGCACGAGCGCTAGAGACTGCTCGGCCACGGCCTGCGCGACGGCCGGGTGGGCATGGCCAAGCCCGCAGACCGCGATCCCGCTCACGGCGTCCAAATAGCGGCGCTCCTGGTCATCCCAAAGCCATGCGCCTTGACCGCGCACGAACGCGACAGGCAAGCGCCGATAGCTCGGCATGAGTGGTTTTTCCATCCGGTATCTTTTCCCCAACTCACTTACGTTAAAAAAAAGCAAAGCCCGGACGAAACCGGGCTCTCGCTCGCAGATCCGATTGTCCGGCATTCGCCGGTCCTATTACAAGCTATCTGTGGGCAGCGGGATGACAAGAATTGCAGGCTAAAAAACAGCGGGGCGACGAGTTCGCTTGCTACGACGGCCTGGGGCAAGTGCCGCCCCATGCGCCAATACCCGTCGCGTTGCGCGGGGCCGAGCACGACGGACTTGGTGTTGACTGCCCAGATTCAGTCATCCCTTCACCCCGAAATCCGTTAGTACAAGTCTATACTATCTTCGTATAATCCAGCGCGCAGCTAAAGGGCGATATCGATCTTTACCTAGGCAGTGAGATAGACCAGTCACAGTCCCGCTGGCCGATGGCCGGATCGACCAAGCTGGTCGCGGCCGATCCCGCACTGATGCCGACGTTGTACGGCCACACCCCCTTCGTCATCGCCGCCGATGCCGGGCGGGCACGGCGTAGCGTACTCTTCATTCAGACTAAAGCCTCGAGGTCACGCTCGCACTTCCCGCCATTGTCGAGTAGTCTAGCCATGCTCATTCAGGGGGGAAGGCTATGAAACTAGAGGTGATAGCCACGCTGGTGCTGGTGGCGCTGGGACTATCTTCATGCATGGCGGTGCGCCATCGTGGTACATCGGGCGTCGAGGGCTCGAACCGACCCGTGATACACCCCCTCGCCCCCGCGCCGGAACAGGCACAGGCGCATTCGTTGACCGCACCGAGCGCGATCTACGTGGCCGATTTCGACAGCGACCCCGGTATCGTGCAGACGTCAAACGACCTGCCTTCACGGGTGATGCAGGGCGGCGGCCCCTTGTCGCGGCTACGCGAACGAACCGGACTGATCCGGCAGACCGACAGCAGCGATCCCGAGACCGAGGCGCGTCAGGCCGTGGTCCAACTGAGCCAGAGCATCGTCAAGGGATTGACCGGCGCAGGGGTCGCGGCACAGCGGATCGCCCAAAGTGCGCCCGTGCCGCCCGATGCCTGGGTTTTGCGCGGCCGCATCGATGCGCTCAGCGAAGGTAATCGGGTAAAGGAATCGGTCGTCGGCTTCGGTGCCGGCGAGCCGCATGTCGAGATCTCGGGCACCATCGACGCGATCCAACAAGGCTCCGAGGTAACCGTGCTGACCTTCGGGGACGAGAGCCGGACGCATCACATGCCGGGCGGTATCGTGACTCGCAATCCCTATGTGATCGCGGCCAAGTTCGTGCTATCGCGCGGGGCGACCAGCCGCGACGTGCAGCAACTCGGCGGCGATCTGGCCAAAGAGATCGTGGGCTATATGCGCCAGAACGGGCTTGCGCGGTAGCACGAGGAAAGGTGTGGGCGGGCTGCGGCATAAACAGCATGCCGAGCCCACCGTACATTCATTGGGTCGACGACTTTGAATCGCTTTGGCCGGATATCCTGTAAGCGCCATTCGGATCGCGCTCCTTCATACCCGAACGATCAGGTAGACCCGTTCGAAGATCCACAGGGCCGCGAGCGAACCGATCGCGTACGCGGGGATCAACTCACTGGCCTTCGCCACGGCACCGGAAGCCTGCGGAGCACGGCCCTTCCGGCCAGCACCAATCCGACAAACAGGATCTGCCCGAGCTCGATGCCGGCGTTGAAGGAGAAGAGCGCGACAGGGATTTCATCGGCAGGTAGCCCAGAAAGAGATCAAGACCGAGCATAACTTTGGCGAAATCATCGGCCAGAGCTTGCCGTATCATTTGTTTCAGGCGGCCCCGCGTTCGAGGGGGATTTCCGAGGCGAGAACACCCGCGCCGGCAAACTGATCAGCCATGACGAGCAATACCACCACACCGGGCACCGCGCCGACCGAGAGCCACCAGCCCGAACTCGAGCGGGCCATCGGCCCGAAGTTGCTCTTCTTCTTCGTGATCGGCGACATCCTGGGCACCGGGATCTACGCCCTGACCGGCAACGTCGCCAGCCGGATCGGCGGCGCTTTGTGGGTGCCGTTCGTCGGGGCGTTCGTCGTGGCGTTCCTGACCGCGTTCAGCTACCTGGAACTGGTTGGGAAGTACCCGCGGGCGGCCGGGGCGGCGCTCTATACCAACCGCGCCTTCAGGCTCCCGTTCCTCACGTTCCTGGTCGCGTTCGCCGTGATGTGCTCTGGCATCACCTCGGCGTCGTCGGCGTCGCTCGCGTTCGGCAGTGCCTACCTTCGGCAGTTCTGGTCCGCCGCGCCGATCGTGTTGGTCGCGATCGGGTTCATCCTTGTCATCGCGTTGATCAACTTCCGCGGCGTCTCGGAGTCGGTGAAGACCAACCTCGTGCTCACCACGATCGAGCTCTCGGGGCTACTGATCATCATCGGGATCGGGATCTACGCCATCGGCACTGGTGCCGGCGAGCCGGGCCGGCTCACCGAGATCAACCCACCGGCCGACACCGGAGTGCTGCTGGCGGTCACCGCTGCCACCTCGCTGGCCTTCTTCGCGATGGTCGGGTTCGAGGACGCGGTGAACATGGCCGAGGAGACGAAGGATCCGGCCAGGATCTTCCCGCGCTCGTTGCTCTCCGGCATGGCCGGCGCCGGTCTGATCTACGTCCTGGTGGCGATCACCTGTTCGCTGCTGGTCTCGGCCGGCGACCTGGCGGCCGCCAAGTCGGGTGCCCTGCTCAGAGTGGTCGAGGTCGGGGCGCCGGGGTTCAACCTCGACATCTTCGCCGCCATAGGGCTGCTCGCGGTGGTCAACTCCGCGTTGATCAACATGTTGATGGCCAGCCGGCTGCTCTACGGGATGGCGAACGAGCGGATCCTGCCGAAGGTCTTCGGCGCGGTGCACCCGTTCCGCCGCACGCCGTGGGTGTCCATCCTGGTGACCAGCGCGATCGCCGTCACGTTGATCTCCATCGCCGGTGCCGACGGCGTGGCCAGGCTCGGCGGCACGACGTCGCTGCTGTTGCTCGTCGTATTCACCATGGTCAATATCGCCTGCCTGGTGCTTCGCCGGGAAACGGTCGGGCATAAGCACTTCTGGGCGCCCACGTGGGCCCCGGTGCTCGGCGCGGTGCTGTGCGCGTATCTTGCTCTCCCGGTGCTGTCCGGCCGGCCGGCCGACGACTACTACATCGCCATCGGCCTGGTCGCCGTCGGCATCGTGCTGTGGTTCCTGAACCGGCTCTTCGTCGGCAAGGTCGAGTTCGACCCGCGAAAGCTGACCAAGGAAGGCGCCACAGGACCAGCCGACCGGGAATGATCGGGTTTTATTTTCAAGTCGATTGGGGTCCTAGAGGGCAAGGCCCGCCTAAGCAAACGCTAAGCTCCGGCGCGCGGCTTGTAAGATGCGCTCGGTATCCGGCACGTAATGGGACTCCAGCCGGTAGAGCGGCATGACGCAGTCGTAGCCGGCCACGCGTTCGATCGGCGCCTGCAAGGACAACAAGCCCCGTTCGGCGAGTTGGGCGGCGATCTCCGCGCTCACCCCGCAGGTGCGCGCCGCTTCCTGCACGATGACGCAACGCCCGGTCTTGGCGACCGATTCCAGGATGGTCTCGATGTCGAGCGGTTTCAAGGTCGCGACATCGATCACTTCGGCCGCGACGCCTTCCTGAGCGAGGGCGTCGGCGGCCTGCAGCGTCTCCTGGACGAGCGCGCCCCAGGACACCAGCGTGATGTCCGTGCCCTCGCGCAACAGATAACACACGTCGAGCGGCAAGGCCGCACCGTCGTCCACCACCTCCTGGCGGTACAGGCGATACAGGCGCGGGGGTTCGAGAAAGATCACCGGGTCGGGATCACGGATTGCCGCGAGCAGAAGTCCGTAGGCGCGCCCGGGCGACGAAGGCACGACGACGCGCAGGCCCGGAATAGGCGCGAACAGGGCTTCCACGCTCTCGGAATGGTGCTCCGGGGCGTGGATCCCGCCGCCGTTCGGTGCGCGCAGGACCAACGGGCAGCTCAAGCGCCCGCGGGTGCGAGTGCGCAGGCGCGCGGCGTGGTTCAGGATTTGATCGATACAGGGATAGATAAACCCCGAGAATTGAATCTCGGCGACGGGCTTGAGGCCTTGCGCCGCCATGCCGATCGCCATGCCCGCGATCAGGGCCTCCGACAGCGGGGTATCCACCACCCGAGCCTTGCCGAAACGCTCTTGTAAACCGAGGGTAGCGCGGAACACGCCCCCGTTGACGCCGACGTCTTCGCCCAAGACGACGACATTTCGGTCCGCTTGCAGCTCATAGGCGAGCGCCAGATTGACTGCTTCAACGAGTGTAAGCTCGGGCATGGCGCACCTATTTACCGGCGCAACCGGCCGTCTCCCGCTGCGCGCGATAGGCGCGCGGTAAGGCCGCGTATAGATGCGCGAACATGCTTTCCGGGCTCGGTACAGGCATGGCGGTGTAATCGCGCACCGCTTGCTCTACGTCGGCCGCGACGCTGCTATCGAGCTTTGCTTCGTCTTCCTCCCGCCAGTCGGCGGCGCGCAGGAGATATGCACGCAGACGAGCGATCGGATCGGCCCGCCCGTAGCGCTCGACCTCCTCGGTCGAGCGGTAGCGGCCGGCATTGTCCGCGGTAGTATGGTCGCCCATACGATAGCTCAGCGCCTCGATGAGACTGGCCCCGTCCCCGCAGCGAGCCTTTTCCAGCGCCCGATCCACCGCATAACGCACGGCGATTACGTCGTTCCCGTCGACCTGCTCGCCCGCAACCCCAGCCGCGATCGCCTTCTGCGCGAGGGTTTCGGCCGCGGTTTGCCCGGCGCGCGGGACGGAGATGGCCCATTGATTATTGTTGATCACAAACACCACCGGCAAGCGCCAAATCCCCGAGGCGTTGAGAGCCTCGTAGAAATCCCCCTTGGAGGTCCCGCCGTCGCCGACGATGCACACGGCCGCGCGCGCCTCGTCGCGATACTTGAACGCATAGGCCACGCCTGCCGCATGGCAGCATTGACTCGCCACCGGGACGCAAATGGGAAAATCTTCCCGGCAATGGGCATAGTCCATGCCGCGCTCATCGCCGCCCCAATAGAGCAGGATATCAGCCATGCGCACGCCGCGCGGGAACTGCGCGGCCTGATCCCGGTAGGAGGGTAACAACACATCTTCGGGTCGCATGGCATGCCCGACACCGGCGCCGATTGCCTCCTGCCCCAGACAGGAGGCATAGGTGCCGAGTTGCCCGGTGCGCTGCATCGCGATCGCCTTTTTATCGAACTGACGCGCGGCCACCATGCTGCGATAGAGCTCGATGAGCACGGCGGGTTCGCGGGCGAAATCAGGTAAAGACCCGGCCGGGGCGCCGGCGGGATCCAGAAACTGTGTATAGTGAATACGGAAGCTAGCGACGTCTTTCACTACCGCCTCCTTTGTTGCCCGGGGGCTAATTGAGTGCAGCGTTTTTATGCCGCGGAACGCGGTGCGACTCTTACCTTCGCTTCGATCGCTGCAAAGCGCGAAGGTTCCGTTTAATATTATAGCCGCGCGAGGGCTCCACGAGGGCGCTCTCGCGGCTCGGAATCTTTAATCCCAGGGCCAGTCAAAGATCCCGACACGGCCCGTGTTTGCTAAAGAGGCGAAGGCTATGCAGACTCCCCCGGATGATCCGATGGCGGCCGCCGGTATAGAATTCGTCGAGTACACCGCGCCCGATACCCAAGCGTTGGAACGACTGTTTGTGAAGCTCGGGTTCGCCGCCGTGGCGCGGCATCGCTCGAAACATGTGACACTCTATCGCCAAGGCGATATCAATTTCATTATCAATCATGAGCCGAACAGTTTCGCCCAGGCCTTCGCCCGCAAGCATGGCGCTTCGGTGTGTGCCTTCGCCATGCGCGTGCAAGACTCGGCTTCGGCGTATAAGCGGGCGCTCGGGCTCGGCGCCAAGCCCTATCGCGGTCCGGTGGGCCCGATGGAGCTCAATATCCCCGCCATCCAAGGCATCGGCCGGAGCCTCATCTATCTCATCGATCGCTACGGAGAACGCTCGATCTACGACGTCGATTTTCTACCGCTCACAACGTCGGCACGGGTTGACGGCGTGGGTTTAACCTATGTCGACCATCTGACGCACAACGTACGCAAGGGCCGGATGGACGAGTGGGCGAGCTTCTACGAGCGGCTCTTCGATTTCAGCGAGATCCGCTATTTCGATATTCAAGGGCAAAAGACGGGACTGAAGTCACGCGCGATGGCGAGCCCCGGCGGGAAGATCCGCATCCCCATCAACGAGCCCTCGGATCGTCATTCGCAGATCCAGGAATACCTCCAGGCTTATGGCGGTGAGGGTATCCAACACATCGCGCTCGCGACGCAGGATATCTATACCACCGTTGAGTCTTTGCGCGAGCGCGGCGTAAAGTTCCTGGACGTGCCGGAGACGTACTATGATGCCGTTGACGGGCGTGTGCCCGGGCACGGCGAGGATCTCGATCGCTTGCGGCGCGATCGCATCCTCATCGACGGCGCGACCCGTCAACAGGAGGGCGGGTTATTGTTGCAGATCTTCACCGAGACGGTGATCGGCCCCATCTTCTTCGAGGTCATACAGCGCAAGGGTAACGAAGGCTTTGGCGAAGGCAACTTCCAGGCTTTGTTCGAGGCCATCGAACGCGAACAGATGCAGCGCGGGGTGATCTGATGGCCGAGTGGATCGCATTACCCAAGAGCGAAGGGGAGTCCTCGCGTCAAGCGCACGCGGATCTGCCCGCAGATACCTACGAACGGGAGCTCGGCAAAGAAGGCTTTTACGGTCCCTCGACGCAAATGTACCACCGCCATCCGCCGACCGGCTGGACCGAGGTGGAAGGCCCGCTCCGGCCACGCGCCTTCGATACGGCAAAACTAGTTGGGTTTACGCCGATGCCGTGGGAGGCGGTGCGGCTATTGTCCAACGCATTCCTGGATCTCCGGATCTGGCGTCTGCAAGGGTCGATGGACAGTCTTGCGCGTAATGCCGATGGCGATGAGCTGCTGTTCATCCACGCGGGCAGCGGGGATCTTTACTGTGATTATGGACACCTCACAGTCCGCGAGGGAGATTACCTCATGCTGCCTCGCGGCACCTTATGGCGCCTGGAAACCGAGGCGCCCGCGACGCTGTTGATGATCGAGGCGACCGGCGCCAGTTACCGTCTCCCCGATAAAGGGATCGCCGGCCGGCATGCGGTGTTCGATCCGGCCGTGCTCGATACACCCACTATGGACGAGGCGTTTCGCGCCCAGCGCTCCGAGCGTGAATGGCGGGTGGCCGTGAAGCGCCGCGGCGCGGTGAGCCGGATCACCTATCCCTTCAACCCGCTCGATGCGGTGGGGTGGCACGGGACCCTCATGCCCGTGCGCATCAATTGGCGCGACATCCGGCCCTTGATGAGCCATCGCTATCACCTACCGCCCTCGGCGCACACGACGTTTTTGGCCGAGCGTTTCGTCGTCTGCACCTTCTGCCCGCGGCCCTTAGAAAGCGATCCCGGCGCGTTGAGGGTGCCGTTCTTTCACAACAACGACGATTATGACGAGGTGATCTTTTATCACCAGGGCCAGTTTTTCTCCCGCGATAACATCCATCCGGGCATGCTGACCTTGCACCCGAGCGGCATCACCCACGGGCCCCACCCGAAGGCTTTCCAGGCCGGACAAGCCCACCGCCGCACAGAGACCGACGAGGTCGCGGTCATGATCGACGCGCGCGATGCGATCGAGGTGGCCGCGCTTCCGGAGGCGGTCGAATGGCCCGGTTATGTGGATTCGTGGCGGGAGCGCTGAATGAAACTCGCTTCGCTCAAGGCGGGGGGCCGCGATGGCACGCTCGTCGTCGTGAGCCGCGATTTAACCCAGGCAGCGGCGGTAGCGGAGATCGCGCCGAGCTTGCAAGCCGCCCTAGACCGTTGGGCCGGGATAGCGCCAAAGCTGGAAGCGGTCTACCAGAATCTCAATCACGGTGCACCAAGCGGGTTTCCGCTGGATGTAAGCGCCCTCGCCGCGCCCTTGCCGCGGGCCTATCAATGGCTGGACGGCAGCGCCTACCTCAGCCACGTCGAACGCGTGCGCCAGGCCCGAGGGGCCGGTATGCCTGCCAACGCGTTCACCGATCCGCTCATGTATCAGGGCAATTCAGCGGGATTCATCGGCCCGCGCGATCCAATCGAGGTGGCTGAAGAAACCTGGGGCGTTGACTTCGAGGCGGAGATCGCGCTGATCACCAGCGATGTCCCGCGTGGCGTGAGCCCGGCGAAGGCGCGCGCTCATATTGTCCTATTGATGCTGGTCAATGATATATCGCTGCGATATTTGATCCCCGCCGAGCTTGCTAAGGGGTTCGGCTTTCTTCACGGAAAACCGGGTCCTGCGTTTTCACCCGTGGCCGTGACGCCGGACGAGCTAGGCGAGGCCTGGGACGGCGCCAAGGTGCACTTGCCGTTGCAAACGCTCTGGAACGAGCGGCCGTTCGGACAACCGCATGCGGGCGCCGGCATGCAATTCGATTTCCCCGCGCTCATCAGTCACGCCGCCAGGACGCGCCCCCTGCCGGCCGGCACGGTTCTCGGTTCCGGGACCGTGAGCAATGCCGATCCGGCGCTGGGGTTCTCGTGCATTGTCGAGCAGCGGGCGCTGGAGACGGTGAACCGCGGACGCATCGAGACATCCTTCATGCGGAACGGCGATCGGATCCGCATCGAAATGCTCGATCGCGACGGCCGGTCAATCTTTGGTGCCATTGCGCAAGAGGTTCGGGTTTGCAGACGCTGACGCTCTACACCTATTTCCGCAGTTCGGCGGCATATCGGGTGCGCATCGCGCTGCACTTAAAGCGGCTCGCCTACGAGCCGCGGTATGTGCACTTGCTCCAAGACGGCGCGCGTGAGCCGGATTACCGAGAGATCAATCCGCAAGGGTTCGTTCCGGTGCTGGTCGCGGACGGTGTGGTGCTGACCCAGTCGCTCGCCATCATCGAGTACCTCGATGAGGTCTGTCCCGAACCGCCGCTGCTGCCGGCCGGCGCCCAAGACCGCGCCTATGTCCGCGGTCTGGCGCAACTTATCGCTTGCGACGTTCACCCTCTGAATAATCTGCGGGTGCTCAATTATCTCAAAAATTTCCTCGGGCAGGGGGAGGAAGCCTGCCGCGGGTGGTACCGGCACTGGATCGCGGAGGGCTTCGCTGCATTCGAGCGCCAGCTTGGGCGTCGCTCTAGTGCGGGGCGCTTTTGCTTTGGCGACACCGCGACCTTGGCGGATCTTTGCCTCGTTCCGCAGATGTACAACGCGCGGCGCCTCGAATGCGATCTAAGCGCCTATCCCAGGCTTCAGGCCATCGACTGCCACTGCTCGCGTTTGCCGGAGTTTTGCCAGGCCGCACCCGAGGCTCAGCCGGATGCCGCCGCTTAGCGATGGCCGCAACCTTGGATCGCGGATTTTAGGTTGAAATTTAAGCTGGACCGATCGGTCTAATTGTTTACGTTTTTTGCAGGGGAATGTGCTGTGTAATTAGGAGGTCATTTATGAGCGCAGTCACCACTCCAAACTTGAACCGTTTCGCCGCGCGGCATCATCTCACCGGATTAAGTCCGTCTTCGCTCGCGGCCGTCGCCACCGATCAGCCCGGCTATGGCATCGATAAGGCGCAGCGTTTCCTCGCGTTTCAGCGCCGCATCAAGCAGGAACTGTTGCGGCATCGGGTAATCATTGCTAACCCTTATACCGCCTGGTTCCGCCGCGGCGCACAGTCCGGCGAGCAGATCAAAACGTTCATCGTTCAATTTTCCGTTTTTTCCAATCTCTTCTTGGTCGCGCAACTATACAAAACCATCAACGCCGACTCCCTCGAAGGCATGCGAGCCTCGAAAGAGATCCTGGCCAATGAGATCGGTGTGGTCTTCAACCCAGGCAAGGAATCGGTCCCCCGCCAGGATGAGCACACCGACCCAAAGCTCGTTTCGACCGAGGGCACCGTCGAAGGCGGCACCTTCCGTTTCCGGGCCGCGCATTTCGAGTGGCTCTTGCACATCGCCGCTAAGCTAGGTCTCGGATTTAACGATGTCGGCAAGCGCCGGCACGGCACGTCCCCGACCTTGTTTTTCTGCGACGAGTTAGCGCGACTCTACGGCAACGAGGACTACCAGATCTCGCAAGCGGCCAGTTTCGCCGTGGAAAATTGGGCCGCGGCCGGCTTTTGGAAAGAGCTCATCGAAGGCTTCGAGAAGTTCAATGCGCGGAGCGGAGCCGATCTACCACTGGCGTTTTTCACCTGGCACGATCGCTTGGAGTCGCAACATGCCCGCCACACCCAGGAAGAGCTCGAGGAGCTTTATTTCCATCGGACCTTGGATGAAGACGCCTTCATTCGCTACGGGAATGAAATGCTGGACGGAGTCGCCGCCTTTTGGGATGGTTTGGAGGCACAGCGAAAGGGTCGGTGACAACTGAGAAAGATAGGGACAGATCCGAACCTGCCTACGACACCTCGTTCAGATCGCACGGCTGAGTCGCGAGGAGCACCGCACATTTCGGTTACTGGTCTCTACGCGAACGGGGATCGATCTGGCGCCTTCACCATTTCCAACTCCAAACCGGTGTGCTATCGTGGTTGCAACTATTGCAACCCACCATTTAATTTATGGCGACCACCACACTTTGGAATAAAGCTCGACGAAGAAACACGCAAACGCCTGAAAGCCCTCGCTGAAGATAAGGATCGCGCCACGCACTGGCTCATCAAAACCGCCATCGTAGAATACTTGGACAAGGAGGAGCGGGCACAACGCGAGCGACGGGAGGACCTGGAGCGGTGGGGGCGCTACATGTTGACCGGAGGGTCTATTAGCCATTCGGCTGTGGTGGAATGGTTTGACGCGCTCGCCAAGGGCGTGCGCAAGCCATGCCCACGGTAGCGTGGTTACCGGAAGCCCTAGAGGACGTGGGCCGACTCTACGACTTTCTCACTGAGAAGCACTTACAAGCCGCGCGCAACGCCATCGGCTGCGTCCAAGCCGCGGCTAATATCCTCGAACAGCACCCGGAAGCGGGTAAACCGATGGACGATGACACCGGACGTCGCGAAATATTTGCTGCTTTTGGCGCCGGGGCTTATGGGCTGCGCTATCGGCTCAACGCGAAAGGCGACCCGGTCATCATACGTGTGTGGCACAGTCGCGAGGCGCGCATGTAGGCTATCAGCAAGTGAAAAACGACCATGATGGAAGCCGACCTCCTCATTAAAGCGCGCTGGATCGTTCCCGTGGACCCCGAAGGCCGGGTCCTCGAAGCGCAAGCCCTCGCGGTACGCGATGGCGCCATCGTCGATGTACTGCCGAGCGCCGAGGCGGATCTCCGCTGGCGCGCCCGCGAGGTGCAGAGTCTCGATCGACATGTTTTGATTCCAGGCTTGATCAATGCCCATACGCATGCAGCCATGGCGCTCTTTCGCGGGCTCGCCGACGATCTGCCGCTCATCGATTGGCTCACCGGCCACATCTGGCCTGCCGAGCAGCGCTGGGTGGCCGATGAATTCGTGCGCGCCGGCACGCGGCTCGCCGCCGCCGAGATGCTGCGCAGCGGCACGACCTGTTTCAACGATATGTATTTCTTTCCGAACCGAGTAGCCGAGCTGGCCGCAGAGGCGGGTATGCGCGCCGTCGCCGGCTTGATCCTGATCGATTTTCCAACTCCTTGGGCCACGGACGCGGACGAGTACTTAAGCAAGGGTCTTGGTGTGCACGACGCCTTTCGTGCTCATCCGCTGATTCACTTCGCCTTCGCGCCGCACGCGCCGTATACGGTCTCCGATGCGCCGCTCGAGCGCATCGGCACGCTCGCCGAAGAGTTGGATCTCCCCATCCATATGCACGTGCACGAGACGGCGCACGAAGTCGACAAGGCCATTGAAGCGACCGGTGAACGGCCGCTCGCCCGTCTTGCCCGGCTGGGCCTGCTGTCACCGCGCCTGATCGCCGTGCATATGACTCAAATGACCGCGACCGACATCGACGAGTGCGCACAGCATGGCGTGAATATCGTGCATTGCCCGCGCTCGAACCTCAAGCTCGCGAGCGGCTTCTGTCCCATTCATGCCCTGCGCCAAGCCGGGCTCAATGTGGCGCTCGGCACCGACGGGGCGGCGAGCAACAATTCCCTCGACATGCTGAGGGAGCTGTCCACGGCGGCGCTTCTCGCCAAGGGCGTGGCGGGGGACCCCTGCGCAGCGCCGGCCGGCTCGGCGCTCCGCATGGCTACCTTGAACGGCGCACAAGCACTCGGCATCGACGCCATCACGGGTTCGCTCACCATCGGCAAGAAAGCGGATATCGCCGCGATTGATCTAGGCGGTATCGAAACACAACCGGTCTACGATCCGATCTCGGCGCTCGTCTATGCGGTTAACCGCGAGGCGGTGACGGACGTATGGGTCGCCGGCCGCCGCCTGCTGCGCAATCGCGAGTTGCTGACCCTGGATGAAGCCGCGATTCTGCACGAGGCGGAACTATGGCGGGCGCGCATCCAGGCGGCGCGGGACAAATCCGTTTCATCAAGCCCGTAGCCGAATGGGCTTTCGTCCAGGTGGTATGGGGAGGTTCGACCGCGACCATCTCGGTCCGCATTCGTGACGCGAACCGGTGGAACACCCGTCGGAACCGCCCGCTGAACGCCAGTGTGTGGACGCTGGTTTGGCTCCTGGTCCTCTCACCGGCAGGGCAGCCGACCTAGGGCATAGATGATGCCTGTACCATCATCCTGCTGTTATCCCCTTTCTCCTTGGAGCGCTGTATCAGGTGCTGCCTGAGCGGGTATCGCGGTGCAATTCTTCACGAACGATCCGCCGTAATGTCTCTTCCAAGTTTTCGTGTTCCTTCGCCCGCCGCAAGGTATCGTTAATCAATGTTTGATAACCGCGCTCGCCGGCTTTGGCTTTGAAATATTCGATGAGGCCTGTATCCAGAAGGATAGTGACGCGTTGTTTGCGCGGCGCGGGCTTGAGTCCTACGCGGAACTTAGCGCGGTCCAAATCAGCCTGCGTCACTTTGGGGTATTCATCACGATCGTCAGAGGTTGATGAAGAAAAGTAGTTGTTCATCTTTGTCGGCCTCGCGCATGGAAAGGACGTGGATTTCATCCTTAGTTTCGGTGTGAACAATCACCACGACTTTCTCACCCAACAGCCCGAACGTGACCCAGCGTTGTTCGCCGTAATCCTCTCGATCATCTTCAAAAGTGAAGGTTGGACCGGCGAATACCTGAGCCGCATCGGCGAAATCCGTCCCATGCTTCTTCAGGTTGGCTTGGCGCTTCAGCTCGTGCCAAGTGAATTGCATGGATTAAGTTATGCGTATAATCATGCATATTTCAATACCTAATGGGTGAACACGTCAAGGTCGGCATTACGCGCTATCGGACCCGCGAGCTAAAAGGCGGGCGTTACCCGCAGCTCTGGGCGCATCAATCCGGCGGTTTCCTCGGGAAAGAGGTCGCTTAAGGGGCGAGAGAACAGTCGTCATAAAGGTTATCTCCAATGAGACTTTATTTTAGCTCATTTGAGGAATGTGAAGCGTTAGGGCTTCATAATGCCCTCTCCAATCCGCAATAACTTTCCGGCCACCTCGTGTTGTCCAAGAACTCGAAATGCGAACCTCGCAACGGTCGCAGTATCCCCCTTACCACGTGTATTCCAAACCCACCTTGGCGGTGATCAATTCGTCCGTGTCAACCTCAACAGATATGAAGGGGTTCACGTGTTTGTTGATATCGATGTCGTATTCCACGCCCGCCAGGACGGCGGAGGAGCCATCCTCGCCGTCGACCGGGGAGGTGTTCCCGAAGACTTCCGCAAAGAAACTCAAGTTCTCGGTTAGGCCATAATCGAGGGAGAAGGTATAGATGAATTGGTTCTTCAAGTCCTCTCCTGCCGGGGAGCCAAACGTTCCGTACTCGAGCTCCAGGTTCAAATCCAATTCGCCGAATTCCTTTCCCGAGATAACGGAAGCGGCGTAGTCGGCTTGACCCGTGCCGATCTCGCGGTTGTCGGCGGTAGGAATTTTAACTTTTCCCGCCAGCACGACCGCCGGCCACGGGCCCTCCGCCCCGATTGCCAGATAGGCCACGGTGAAATCCGTGTCCCCGATTCCACTAGCGTCGGGTGTATCCTTCGGCATCTGCCGTTCCCAGAAGACCGGCTCCAGAAGAAGCTGAATGCGATCGCTCGGGGAATATTGAATCCCCGTTTCGAAGGCAATTGCTTTGCCGTCTCTGTCCCTTTCAAATTGTAATGCCTTTTCGATGACCAGATTTCCCTCCTCGCGCACGATACGGGTGGTCCTGGCATCACGGGCAAGATCGGCCCATACCGGCGTCGCCGCGAACACGGCGGCGCACATCGCGCAGCCATGCACAAGTCGGCATTTCCCTTTCAATGTGTTGATCATCGCGCGGATGGAATATGGAGTCAGACACCCGAATGGTACTTACTTAAGGCGGGAGGCCAAAATTTCCGTCATTCCCGCGAAGTTCTTCGCCCCTCTGAAGCGGATTCTCAAATTGGATCGACTCCGATTACGTGGACTGACCGGGGCACGCGATGAGTTTCTGCTCGCCGCTACCGCACAGAATCTCAGACGAATAGCGAAGTGGTTGAGCGATCGCCTTCTGAGTCTTCCAAAAGCAGCCGTCGTTGACTCGCTTGGCCTCGAGGCCAGGACGGCGGAATCATAGGAACGTGGCGAGTGCTGCTGCGCCGATTGCCTAGAATGCATGATGCCGCCGTATTGTATGCAAGACCAGACGGCTGAAAATACACTTGGTCTACACTACAGCCTCTTTGAAACTCGATCCCTCGTGTCTATTCGCCTTCCCAAGACCCCCACCTCAAACAATCAGCGATTCTTGAGGTGAGTTGAGAAAGTTGCGTTAGTGGAACGACTCAATCTTACTCTCCCGCTGCAACCAACACTGCGAATAACCGCGGCTGGCCAACCCGCGTGCTGACGATCCCATTTATAGTGGAGACCTTTTGAGCGCATCGCCCAATCGAAATGCTTGACTGAATTTAGATTTTCTACTATACAATGCGTCAACCGAGCGATTGTTCGGCCTTTTTGACGCACTTATTGCGCAAGGAGTACAGATGAAACTGCACCAGGGGATCGAGGAACTGGGAGGGCGCCGACGTTGGGCCGGAACGCGTAGGGATGCGAGGGAGCCGGGCGCAAGCGCCTCGCGGATCGATCACCGGCCATCTCACCAACCTACTGGTTCCACAACACCCGCAAACGCTTGAGGTTTTCTTGGGCCTGGGCGTGATAAGCGGGCGATGACGAAATAGCTTGCTCGTAATATCGCCCCGCCTGATCGTATTTCCCCTCCATCATGAAAACAAACCCAATGTTGTTGTAAGCGGAGGGATCGTCCATCACGCGGCGAAACGATCTGAGAGAGGCTTCGTCTTCACCACGCCGGGCGTGCACCAGGCCAAGATTGATCCACGCGCGCGCGTATTGCGGATCAGCTTGTACCGCCTGATGGAATAGTTTCTGGGCCCCATCCCAGTCGCCCGCCAGGTACTTCGAGTACCCGAGATTGTTCAGTAACATTGCCGAGCCGGGTTGCAGCTTCAACGCGTTCTCGTAGTGGGAGCCGGCGGCCGGGTAGTGCTTACGGAGATCCGCGATCAGCCCCAGGCCGTTATGGGCGCGCCAACGGTTCGGTTCTGCTGCGACCGCCTTCGTCAGGCTTTCCTCGGCTTCCTTGTGCAGATGACGTTCGAGCTGGACCAGGCCTAAGCCCTCCAGTGAGGGCGCATGGCGTGCATCCAGCTTCAGGGCCATGCGGAACGCCAGCTCGGCCAGCTCCCGATTTCCTCGGCCCGCGTGGAGGGCGCCTACCTTGTAGAGTGTCTCGAGATTCTTCCCGTCGATTCCGAGCGCCTTCACATACTCGTACAAGGCCTGATCCACGTTGCCCATGCGATAGGCGGCATCACCCCAGTTGATGGCTTCCCGCGCGGAGGTCGCGTCTCCTCTCGCTTCGTGCAGGACCTTGGCCTTGCCGTCGTAGAGCGCTCCGTATTCACTCGCCGGCTTGTCGGCCGGCATCGTGGCGCAACCCGAGAGCAGCGTACCGATGGCCATCGTCACCGCGGCGATCCCCCGGCCGCGCGATCCTAGGTGAAACATCACTGCCCCGTTCCGCAGTGAAGATGCGATATGATTAGGCTGAAACATTTTCCCCTCCACAATGAGCTAGTCGGGCACACGATTGCTGCGTAGCGTACCTCTTTTCACTACTCGGCTAGCTCGCTATTCCTATCAGCGGCCAATTCCTGTGAACCCCGCGATGATCTGGATCACTGCTGGACCGATCGCGACGATAAAAAAGCTTGGAAACAGGCAGGTCACGAGCGGAAAAATCATCTTAGTTCCGATCTTCGCCGCGGCTTCCTCGGCGCGCTGCATGCGCTTGTCACGAAAGTCTTCCGAGTACACCCGCAGCGTTTCAGCAATGCTCGTGCCGAAGCGCAGGCTCTGGGCCAGAAGCACCACCAGCCCCTTGATATCCTCAAGCCCGGTGCGGGTTGCTAGGTTCTTCAGGGCTTCGACGCGGTCAACGCCAGCCCGGATCTCGGCGTTCACCAGCGCCAATTCTTCGGCCAGTGCCGGATGGCTTACCGCCAGATCACGGGCGACCCGCTGTAGCGCCGCATTCAGCCCCAAACCGGCCTCGGTGCATACCACGAGCAAATCCAGGGCGTCCGGAAAGCCGTTGCTGAGCCAGCGCTTGCGCTTACCGACCTTGCGATCGAGGACGTAGCTCGGGACGATCATCCCAATGAAGGCTGCGACCGCGGCAGCGAAAAGCACCTGGTTCGGCGAGAACTTCGGAAACCAGGGCGCCGCCAAGAACACCAAGGCCGGGAGGGCAATGATGGATAGAGTCCTGACGGCGTAATAAATGGGCAAAGCGTTGACCGAACGGTAGCCCGCATGCACCATGCGCTGGCTCGCCTGAGACCGTTCCCAACCCCGCTTGGGCAGGATATAAGGCGAGAGCACGTGCAGTGTTCTCGTGACTCGAGCGCCCCCGATGCTCGCGGTGGGCTCGTAACCGACCGCGTCATAGAGCCGCTTGCGGACCGGGTTGAACGCGCCGCTGACCAGCATCAGCACGCCCATGCCGGCCAAGAATATCGTGCCGGCGATCATCGCGATCATTATCCACTGGACCGCTACCGCGTCCTGACCGAGACTGGATAAAAGCTGGACAAGGTATTCCATTGCCGGATTCCTCAGACCTCGATGCGGAGCAGCTTACGGATCCAGAAGCTGCCGATGACCATCAGTACGAGGGCCGTGACAATCAGCTTTCTGCCCACTGGCTCTGTGATCAATACGGTCAGATAGTCTGGGTTGGTGACCGCGATCATCCCGAACAGACCAAACGGGACCAGGGCCAGGACCCAGGCGGACAACCGGCCTTCGGCCGACAAGGTGCGTACCCGGCGCTGGAACCGGAATCGCCCGCGGATCACCTTGCTGATCTTATCCAGGATCTCCGCCAGATTTCCGCCGGTCTCCCGCTGCACCAGCACGGAGGTCACGAGCGCCATCAGTGACATGCTGGGCACTCGGGCAAGCAGGTTCTGAAAAGCCCGCCGCACATCGACGCCGTAGTTGATCTCATCGAAGGTCATGCCCAGCTCGCTGGCGATGGGCTCGTCCATTTCCTTCGAGACCATTTGCAGGGTTTCATTGAAGGGGTGGCCTGCCCGGAGCGCGCGGGTCATTACATCGAGAGCCTCGGGCAACTGCTCTTCGAATTTCGCAAAGCGCCGGCTACGATCGATCTGTAACTTCAAGAACGGCGCCCAGGCCACGACGAGGACCGCGACGAGCGCGATGACCGGATGGTGGCTCAAGACCCAGGCCACGGCGCCCGCGGCCACCCCGAGCCCTATGCTCATCACCACCAGGCGGTAGGCCGGGAAGGCGCGCCCCGACTGCTCGATGAGCCGTTCCAGCGCCACCATCCCGGGCAGTGATTCGAGCCAGCGCTCAAATGGGGATAATCCCTTAAGATACCGTTCGCGGACCAGCGAGACGGCATGTCCCGCGGAATACTCCTCCAGGATCGTGCCCAAGCGTTTGCGCAAGCGCCGGGTCTCCTGCTTCCCCGTGCCGAAGCTCGGCACGAAGATGGTCTGCGCGAGCAGGAATACCGCGCCGAAGATCAGAGTCAAGAAGACTGCAAGCGTATTTCCATCCATACTCAGGTCCCTCCCCATTCCTCTTCACGATTCGGATCGAAGACTTCGTTCCCGATCGGGATGCCGCGTTTGTGCAGGTGCTCCCGGAAATGCGGGATGATGCCGGTGGCGCGGAAGCGGCCGATCACCTTGCCGTGCTCGTCGATGCCCTGGCGCTCGAAGCTGAAGATCTCGCTCATGGTGATGATGTCCCCCTCCATGCCGTTGATCTCCTGCACGCTGATGAGCTTGCGTTGCCCATCCTCGAGGCGGGAGAGCTGCAGCACCACGTGGATCGCGGAGGCGATCTGCGCGCGCACGGCCCGGGTGGGCAGATCCAGCCCGGCCATGGCGATCATGTTCTCCAGGCGCGCCAGCGCATCGCGGGGCGAGTTGGCGTGCACGGTGGTGAGTGATCCGTCGTGACCGGTGTTCATGGCCTGCAACATGTCGAACGCTTCCTCCCCGCGCACTTCGCCCACCACGATGCGCTCGGGCCGCATTCGCAGGCTGTTGCGCACCAGCTCGCGCTGCTTGACCTCGCCCTTGCCTTCGATGTTGGCGGGCCGCGTTTCCAGGCGCACGATGTGCGGCTGCTGCAACTGAAGCTCCGCCGAGTCTTCGATAGTGATGATGCGCTCATCCTCCGGAATGAAGCCGGAGAGCGCGTTCAGCATCGTCGTCTTCCCCGATCCGGTTCCGCCCGACACGATCACGTTGAGGCGGGCCTTAACGACACCTGCCAGCACCTCGGCCATCATCGGTGTCAAGGCCTGCCGCGTGACGAGGTCCGGCATCTGCAGCCGGTCCACGTTGAACCGGCGGATGGACAAACAGGGCCCGTCGATGGCGAGCGGACGCACGATGGCGTTGACCCGCGATCCGTCCTTGAGCCGTGCATCCACCATGGGTGCTGACTCATCGATGCGGCGCCCCACGCCCGAGACGATGCGATCGATGATGTTCATCAGATGCGCCTCGCTCTGGAAGCGAAGCGGAGTCAATTCGAGCTTGCCATAACGCTCGACGTACACGCGGCCCCCGCCGTTGACGAGGATGTCCGAGACGCTCGGATCCGCGAGCAGCGGCTCCAGAGGTCCAAGGCCGAGGATCTCATCTTCCACCTGTTTCACCAGGTGCTGGCGCACCGTCGTATTGAGCGGGACCGCTTCTTCTTCCATCAGGCGCTGGGTGATCTCGCGGATCTGCGCGCGCGCCTGCTTGTCCTCCAGACTGCTGATGAGCGACAGATCGATGACCGAGAGCAGCTTCTGATGAATGCGGTGCTTCCATTCCTGCTCCGGGCCGGTAGCCGCGCGCAGATCCAAGGGCTTGCGTTCGATGGGCTCGACCGGCTTGGGGGATGTTTCCGTACTGTGCTGCGCCGCCTGTTCGGCGCCGCCGAAGCGGCTCTTGATTCGGGTCCTGAGATCCATGGGCTAAGCTCCTGCTGACATTCTTGAAAACAACTGGCCAATCACGCCCTTCTTGCGGGCCTCCGCCTTGCCGCTCAAGCTCACGCCGAACTTGACGAGGGCCCGGCTGATCGGGGCGTTGGGGGCATATGCGTACACCGGCTCACCCAGGTTCTCGGCGGCGCTGACTCGTTTGAAGTCGTTGGGGATCAGCACCGGGGACTGGGTTCGCAAGGTCTGCTCGATATCGGCGACGCGCACCGAGTGATCCGGCTGATAGCGGTTGACGATCACCGTGAAGCGTTGCGCCGGTATCTCCAGATCGTTGGTCGCGATCTGCATGAGGCGAGTGGCGTCACGAAGATTGGCCACGTTCTGCTGGATGCAGATGAGGATCCGCTCGGCGCGTTCCATGACGACGCTCATCAAGGGGTCCACGAGCCGGGGCAGATCCACGACCACGTGCTCGTATCCTGTCATCATAAGGTCCAGCAGTTGCACCAAGCGCTTTGCCGAGACCTCGCCGGGCAAGCCCACGTGTTGCGGGCTCGATGCCAGGAGGTGCAGTCCGCTCTTGTGCTTGGCGAGGTAAGCCTGCAGGGCGACCAGATCGAGCGAATCGACGGCGTTCAATGCTTCGAGCAGTCCCTTGTCGGCATGCAGATCGAGATGGAGGGCCTGCGTGCCGAACTGGAAATCGAGATCCAGGAGCGCCACGCGCATGCCGCAATGTGCCGCCAGGATATGTGCCAGGTTGCCGGCGAGGAGCGAGGCCCCCGATCCGCCCTTGGCGTTGATGATCGCCGTCAGACGGGCGCCCGCGCCCGATGCGTTCGTGAGCTTCTCTTTGGCGATCCGCTGCAGGGCCGCCGTGAGCTCGGCCGGCGCCACGGGCTGCTTGAGGAAATCACGGGCGCCGGCCTGCATCGCCGGGCGCATCAGCTCGGGTTTGTCCCCGGGACCGACGACGAGGGTCGCGCAGCGAGCCCCCGCCGGCCGCGCCGCCAGCGCCTTCAGTTCTTCTTCGCCGCCCGCCGGGCTCAGCAGATGGACTAAGGCATCGGGGATCGGGGCCACGCCGTACAACGGATCGGCATGCCCGTTGGCTATCAAGCGTGTGCCGATCTCCATGCCCGGCAGCTTGCGCAGGAAGATGGCGAGCGCGTCGAGGTCCTGCTTCGAGCGCCCCGTGACGAGAACTCGTAGGTTAGTGGTCATAGCTTACTGCGTCCGGTGCTGTTTTGTCAGAGCGGTTATCGTCTCGTTACCGATAGAGTTGAACGGGCGATCCGCGAAACGCGAGCGCCAGTGGTTGGTATCGCGCGGACCCTCCGCGGATCCCAGAATCGGTTCATTTTTCATCTCGTTCGTTAACTGAACGGGCACTGTTCAATCGTGCCCGGTACTTGGCCCAGACTCTCCCGCGGCAGCGTGGTCTGAAACCACGGCGAGGTGAGCGTCATGGCGAGCAGCGGTATCAGCATCTGGTGCTGATATCCCGGCACGCCGTCGGAGTTGCCCGAGATGCCTACGCTCACATACGCGATGTTGGAGAAGCTCGGGGCATTGCCCAAGTCATTGCCGTTGTCGCCAAGATATTGCACGGCTACGTCTCCCGGCGCCAGGTTGGGCAGCACAGGGCTCCCGCCGCCACCAGGTCTGTTAAACACGGTGATCCGCGCGATGGCCGGGTGATTGACGGGGCACACCGCCGCTACCCTCGCGCCCCGGCGCGTCGCTTCGGTAAGGGTGTTCCAGGTAAAGAGCAGGCGCCCGAACTCGATGACCGCGAAGAGCACGATGAAAAACAGCATACCGATGATGGCGAATTCCACCGTGGCCAGACCGCTTTGCCGGTTTTTCATGGGGAGAGTACCCGCATGGTGACCGACGCCCGCAGCGGTATCGTCATGTCGGCCGAGGTGAAGGGCAGGGCAGCGCCGAGCATCGCTGCGTAGTTATAGGTGGCGCTGACCGTGACGTAGTAGTTCCCGTCTGCATCCTGGACGGGGTTGCTGTACGTGACGTCCGCCGCGTTGAAGCCTTTGAGGTCGTCGCACGGGGGATAGAACGGGGGGGTGGAGGTGGGTTGGCAGGCCGTCTTGCCAATGGCGCCATAAGCCACCAGGTTCTGGGTTTGCGTCTGTGCCGCCGTGTTCACTTGCGTTGCGTCCCCGAGAAATGCGTTTGCCGCCAGGTACCGGCCGCCGTCCCGCACCGACTTGATCAAGGTGTTGTACTGAAACAGCGCCCGCCCGAACTCGGCGGCCGCGAACATCAGCAACAGCAGCAGCGGAAGCACGATGGTGAACTCCACCATGACGAGCCCTTGTTGTCTTGGATAACGCATTGCCACTCTCCTTGGCTGGCTTAGGAATCGCCGCTTAACGGGTCCTTGTAGAGTTGGATGACATAGGGGCCCGGACCTGTGGTGGGATCGGTTCCAGGTTTACCTTTGGATACACATCCTTCGTTGGTGAACTCACCGACGACCATGCCCTTGGTCGGGTCGGAACCGCCTTGTATCACCGGCTGGAGCAGATAGAAACAGGCGAAATCGAGCAGGGGGGCGACACAACTGGCGCCCGTACATGGAACCGGGCAATTCCCAACGGGCACGGATACCAGCCGACGCCCCTTGACGCCGTTCGTTATCTCTGTGGCCGCCGATTTCCAGGACGTATACGACTCCCCAGGCTCGCCGGTGCCATAGGACACGACCGCGTCGGGGGGCGCGTTCGTACTATCTAGAACCCCCTCACACTGCCCTTGTCCTTGCGGATATATATTAAACCGGGTATTCAATCCGGCTTCGACCGGCCCGACCGTGTTCCCTGGCTTAAGATCGATGTTGCCCGATTTCAGGCATTTCGAGTAGGCCCCGGACAAGTTCGTGCAGATGTCACTCCCTCCCTGTGAATCGTCCAGGTTGATAAGCTGAAAGTTCCCGTTGTCGAGGACCGCGCCTGGGCACTCTGCGGGGTCCTCCCCGCGCTTGAGACAGTAGTTGTTCCCGGGCGTATAACCATAAAACTTACCGTCGTCCGTGGCATCGTCGAGATCCGCATCTTGTGCGCATACCATCATCGGCACCACGTCACATACCTCTTCCAGTATCGGACTCGGTCCCGCCACCGCCCGCGCGGCGACGGTCTTGGTGTTGCCTAGCCCGAGCACTTGGATCAGGAAGTTCGGCCGGCTCAGGTTATTCACGCGGACGCGGACGAAGCAGTTTGCGTAACCGGCGCTGCCGCAGGCCCCTGCGGCTAACTCGAAGAATTCGACCAGCACATCGCCCTTGGCGATCGCGCTCATCTCGTCGTTGGCGCCGTTATTGGCGGCATCGGTGACGTTGCGATCGACCACCGTATTCTCGGCCGCGACCGTGGCCGCGGCTTGATCGCCCTTGGTCTCATCGAGCGTCTTCGCCGCGCTCAACGCGGCCGCGTCCACGGCGTTCTGCAGCCGCGTCTTGTTCTCGTACATGTGCCCCATATCCACGGCCAGGCCGGTGACACCGAGCAGCGCGAGCAGGGCGATCGCGACCAACGGGATCACGATCCCGTGCTGCTTCGATGACAGTGTGTAATTCGCTTTCATCTGCCTACCACTCCTTGTGCGTCATTCGCCTGTTTTGACAGCGAGTCGGTGCGCCGTCCCTGGCGCCTTTGTTCGCGGGCTCTGGTGTCCACCGGCCACAGCGCTACTGACCGCCGCCGATGTTGAAGATGATGTTCTGCTCCGTCTTCTCGGGCTTGCCGATGTCCTGGCGGTAGGTCTCCAGCACGTTCTCGCCCTTCTTCCCGTCATAGACCTTGACGGGCTCCGGATCGGGGTGGAGCGCCTTGGATTGGTCGTAGGTCTGGGCCCGCACCATCTCGCGCACGGAGTTGCCGTAATCCTTCTCGACACGATAGGGGCGGCTGTCCCATGCGGCGCAGCCGCCGAGCAGCCCTGTGATGAGAACCAGGTTTACGCCGCGCACCGCGGCCTGTTTGACATGTGTTGGCATCATGGTATTGATTCCTTAGCGTTGTTGTCCGAATTGACCGCTCATTCCGCCAGCGCCGGCCTTGGAAGAGGTCATGCTCGTGGGGCGGGGTCGTGGCGCCGCCCGGCCTTCCGTCCGGCCCATCAGGTAGAACTCCACGTCGTTGGGCTCGACGAATTGATCGGTCGGCAGCCTCGGCGTCGAGTTCGGCATAGGACGGGCCAGGCGCGGGGTTACGAAGATCACGAGCTCGGTCTGGTTTTTCTGGAACTCCTGGCTCGTGAACAGTTGCCCGAGGATCGGAATCTCTCCCAGGCCAGGGAACTTGTTCACCGAATCGCGCAGGTTGTCACTGATGAGTCCGGCGATGCCGATGGTCTGGCCGTCGGAGAGCTCCACCGAGGAGTTAGCCCGGCGCTTGGTGAGTGCGGGAATGACAAATGCATTGTCCGTATTGGTTATTGACGCGGTGACCGTGTTGGTGTTGGTAAGCTCGCTCACGTCGATGTTGAGCTTGAGGCTAATGCGGCCGGAGTCCAGCACCACCGGTAGGAACTTGATCCCAACGCCGAATTCCTTGAATTCGATGGTGACCGTATCGAGTCCTTGGCCCACCGGGATAGGAAATTCACCCCCGGATAAGAAACTGGCCTCCTGGCCGGAAATGGTGGTGAGCGTGGGTTCGGCTAGGACCTTGGCCAAACCATGTTCTCTAGCGGCGTTGATGACCGCATTGAAACGGAAGTCGCTGCTGATGAAGCGGGCAAAGAGCCCAGCCGGGTTGATCACGCTCGGTGCGATTTCCACGGCGTCGGTCAGGGTATCTATAAGGGCCAGACCACGTATGGCTCCCCCACTCGAGCGTCCGGAGGGGTCCAGCGCCGCGAAGTCCACTTTCAGATTCTTCGCGAGCGTCCGGTTTATCTCCGCGACCTTGACCTCGAGCATGACCTGCTGGGGGCCGCCGATCTGCATTAAATTGATGATGCCGGTATTCTGGCCTTGCGCCGCCGGGGATGAGCCACCCGCTGGCGCCGTGGCATTCAAGCCCGCCGCGTCGTACGGATCGGCGCCGGGGGCGATGCTGAACTCCACGCCCTGCGGTCCCTGGGGCGGGGGCGGCGCCTGGTAGAGAAAGGTCTTGGCGACGGAGAGGACGGCGTCCATCTTCACGAGGCTCGACACCTCGCCGGCCAGCACGATGGAGCCCTGAGAGGAGAACACCTTCGGGTTCTCGCCCGGCAGCAGCTCATGGAGCTTGGCTTTGAGTCCGTCCAGATCGTGAGTGACCTCTACATCGATCTTGTCCAGTACGCCCGTGCCCTTATTGCGGAGGGTCACGTTCGTGGTCCCGAGCGTCCTGCCCAGAATGTAGAGATGGCTAGGGTCCAGCAGGCGGATGTCGGCGACACCCGGGTTGCCCACCGAGATCGTCCCGGTGGCTCGCGACAGCGGGATGACCCGCGACTTGTTGACCGTGACCTGGAACACCTGGCCTTGGGCCGGTGCGTCGGCCGGCCACCCGAGCCCGAGGCTCAGTATCCCGATCACCAGGGCCCCCAGCCCGACGGCCGGCGGTTTCTTAACAAACATGCTTGCTATGCGATTCATTAGGGTTCCCCCTCACAGTTTTGTCCGACGTATCGATTCCGCGCTCAGCATTCCGAAGGCGTGCATCTGACCAGGGTCGCGGCCGTCCCCTTGATGATGGTCACCGTGGCCCCGGGGGCTACATATGCGCGCTTGCCCGGCCGCTTCGCTACGCGAGGCGGCGGGGTCGCCGCGGCGACTTCCTTTTTCGGTGCTGGCTGGTTATCCAGCGGGTTACGCAGCGCGAGCTGGATCGAGCCTTCCTCGGTGGCCTTGACCAGCGTTTCGGCCTGCTCCGGGGATATTTCCAGCGTCACGGCCCGCACCAAGATCGGCTTCTCGCTGTCCTGAGAGGCTTCCTGGTCCACGGCCAGCACCTTCAAATCTTCCAGAACGGTCCGTGTCCGGGCGGCGGCATTGCCTTCCCTCCGGGTGGCCAGCACATCGACCCGGTTGCCGGGTAGGAGGAAACCCGCAACCCCCGCCACGTCGTTGACCCGCACCGTGAGAGCCCGCATGGTGGGCGTGATCAGGGCCGACAAGGTACTTCCGCCCAGGTGCTCCCGGATGCGGCTCTCCAGCATGACCTCACCGGGGTAAATGGTCTGGGTCGTGACCTTGCCCACCACGTCCTTGGTGTCGGTATAGGATTGCGCCGGCAGGTTGGTTTTCGGCCAGGCAATGGCCTTTATCTGGGCCGCCTCGACCTTCTGGCCGAAAGGGATCTCGAGCGCCGCCACCACGATGGGCGAGGTATCCGCTGCGGCCGCGGTCACGGGCTGCATGTGCTCCAGCACCCAGCGGTTCGCCACCCAGACGGCGCCGGTGCCCAAGAGCACAGCGAGGGCAAAGAGAGTCAAGGTTCGGCTTCTAAACATAGTCGGTTACTCCTATTCCGTCAGTCCGGAACCGATTGTGCCGGCCCGGTATTACTTGGTTAAGTGGGCTTTACAAAATAGCTGTTCCAGGCGATCTCCAGCCGCTCGATGGTCGCCTCGGGTGGCTCGCCGTGGTAGCGGCATTGGTCCGTGATCAATCCCAGCAGATCGCGCGGATGGCAGGGCAGCAACGGCACCTGTTCCCTGGAATATAGACCCAGCGCGTGATGGAGCACGGCGGGATCGAAGGGGATTTGCCGCTCCCCGCACACCTGCCTCCAGATGCCCTCGTACTCGGGCGGGAGCAGCGTCTCGAAGCGCAGCTTGTAGCCGAGCCGCCGCAGGAAGGCCTCATCGGCGAGATCGAGCGGCTTGAGATTGGTCGAGAAGATCAGGATCACATCGAAGGGCGCGGGAAAACGCCGGCCCGAGGCGAAGCTCAGAAAATCTCGGTTCTCGGCCATGGGGCCGATCCAGCGGTTCAAGAGCTCCGCTGGCGCGACGCGCTGGCGCCCCAGATCGTCGATCATGTAGATGCCGTTGTTGGCCTTGAGCTGCAAGGGTGCCTGATACTGCTTGGTCAGCGGCTCGTAGCTGAGCTCCAGCATGTCCAGCGTGAGCTCGCCGCCCGTCGTGGCCACGGGACGCTGGCAGCGCACGAAGCGCGGATCGTGACCTTCTTCCAGTCGCACGCGGCCCGTGCCCCTCTCTTCCGGAACGGGATGGTGCACGGTCGGATCGAAGAACTGGAATACGTTGTCTCCCACGGCGAGGGCGTGCGGGATCAGCACCGCCCCTTCGAGCAGCCGCGCGAGGCGCTGACCGATGAAGGTCTTGCCCGTGCCCGGCGGCCCGTACAGAAAAATCGGCCGGCCCGAGTGCATGGCGGGGCCGAGCTGGTTCAGCAAGGCGTCGCGGATATGCAGATCGGCGAAGGCTGCCCGCATCCGCTCCCGGGTCACCAGGCAGCGGTGGACCGATTGAGCCTGTACCACGCGCGTGTAGTCCTCGAGCGGCACCGGCGCCGGGCCCACGTAGCCGCTCTTCATCATGGCCTCGAGAGCGAGGGCGTGGCCACGCTCGGTGAGGGCGTAGCGCATGGCGGCGGTCCCTTCCGTATTGCCGCGCACCTCGACATAGGCACCCGTGCGCAGCGCGCCGACCAAGCCCTCCAGGATTGACCAGGCCAGCGCCATGCGCTCGCCGAGCTGCCGCTGGTCGAGCACACCCGCCTGATACAAGTGCTTGGCCAGCAGCTCGGTGAGAAACGGCTGGTTGAGGCCGGTCTCCGCGATGGTACGCGGCCGCGGGGCCAGCCGGGCGCTGTCATCGAGAGGTGGAGACAAGGGCGTGGCCTCCTGGCGTGCGAGACTGTCCATCAGAAATTCCTTATCAATGTAGTGAAGGGTTCGAGCCTGCCGAGCCACCACAAGGCGGCAACGGTGCCCGCGGCGATGGCGACGGCGTACGGGAAGCGGGTCGCGGCGGGCTCCTCCTGCACCGGCGTTATGTAGCTGAGCTTCGCCGTCACCAGCAGGTACTTGAGCGTCAGCGCTTGACGGCGCAGCCAGGGCAACAGGCCGCCGCGCGCGATCAAGACCCCGAGCGCGATCACCCCGCCCGCGATCAGGCTCGCCGCGACGGCCATGAGCGCGTCGTACGGGCGAAGAAAGCTGCCCGCGGCCGCCATCAGCTTCACATCCCCGGCGCCCATGCCACCGATAATGTAAAACGGTAGAAACAATCCCAAGCCCACCCCGAGCCCGCCGAGACCGTCCCACAGGCCGCTGAGCCCCAGCGTCCCGGCTTGCAGCGCGAGGCCCACGGAGGCGCCTCCCAGGCTCAGAAGATTGGGAATGCGGTGGTGGGCGATATCCGTCCAGGAGGCGGCGGCGAGCATGAGCAGCAGCATAACCGCGGGGTAATACGTTGGCTCGGCCGGCATGGTTCGTGTTCTGTCGTAGCCTGGGTGTGCCGCTTGGAAAAATTGGGCTATCGTTGATTGACTGGATACATAGGTGAGAGTCGTGAGCGGAGATAGGGGGTGGCGGGAGCCACCCCCGCTTTGTCCGTTTACTACGTGCAGTTCCCCCCCACGCAGTTCGTCATCTTGTTTACTTGATTCTTGACCGCTCCTCCCAAGAGTCCGAACGCGATGCCCGCGCCGACAGCAATCAGTGCACCGGCGATCGCATACTCGACCATCGTCAAACCCTCGTCCTCACGCAGAAACGCTTTAATGTTTGCAGTAATATTACGCATGTTGATACTCCTTTCGTCGATTGATTAACCATTGCGCCCTGGATGTATATCCAAGAGCATTTCCTAGACCTACCCGGTAAAACGCTTTGTTCTTGCCTCCGCTTGCCTGCGGCTTCACCGCATTGTTTCACCGTGCGTGGCCTATAGCACGGGGTGTGCCAGGCGGCGTATGGCCCAATTCGCCGCGGTATTTCGCGGTCGCAATAGTGGCGCCCCTGAAGCAATAACTATCTGTTGCAATGAGAAATACCGGAGCCTTCGACATTCCGTCGGGAGCCTGCCGAAGACGGAGCTGCCGGTGCTTGCGCCTAGCGAAAACCGGCGCGGCCCGCCAGGGAACTGACGCTGCACGCCGACGTCCGCATCGTCTGGGCGACGAACCGCAATCTTCCGCGCATGGTCAGGACCGGCGCCTTCCGGCAAGACCTCTACTACCGGGTCGGGGTATTCCGCATCGAGCTATCGGCATTGCACACGCGCCGGGAGGACATTCCGCTGGTCGCCGACGCTTTGCTGGAGAGCGTCGGCACGGTCACGGGAAACACTTACGGGCTGAGCCCGGCGGCGTTGGCCAAGCTCATGAAGTACCCGTTTCCTGGTATCCGTGAGCTACGGAACACCCTGCACCTCGGCGCTAGCCTATGCTGCGCCGCGACCATCAGGCCCGAGCATATCCAGCTCCCGGAGATCTTCGATGCGGGCAGCGCGCAGTCTGAAGCCGATATGGAGAACAGCGAGCTGGACGACGCAGAGCACGAGTTTCGATGCGCTGGAAGCCAGACACCTCGCACAGCTCTTGAAGAAACACGGGGGCAACCGGAGCAAAGCCGCCGATGCCGCCGGCATCAGCGAGCGCACGTTATCCCGCAAGCTCAACCGGTTGAAGGACCACCTGGAATGAACCGGAGGCCAACCTGGAATTCCTCACAACGCGCCGGCAGCGAGCTGACGGTAATGTGACCCCCGCTTTGCCGGGGCGAGAGAACGAAAAACGGGCTCCTCAGGAGCCTACCGCGGTACATCCCCGTACCTGGCTAATCCGGTAATTCCTGCCGGAACGACGGCTGATCCGGCTTTACTTCGTTTTGTCTCGATGTTTGTCGTGCTGGGCGATCAGCCAGGCGAAGCGCGGGCTGTTCTTCACCAGCACTGAGTTCTTGTCGTCTTCGTATACGGATCGGAAGTCGCCGCGGGCGAGCAGGAGCTGACGTAGCGGAGCCTCGCGCGGGGTGATCACGTAGTCAATCCCGTGCTTGTCGAAGAGCTTGTCCCAATCGGCGGCGCCGTTGTTGATGTCCAGATATTCCTTCAGAAATTGGTCTCCAAAGAGATCGGCGCGCCCGTCGATGAAGACCCGTTGACGCGGATAAAACTGATAAATGAGGTATCCCCCGAATCGGTATTCATTAAACATGCGGCCGGTAATGCCCGCTTTGCGAATGAACTCCGCGGCCTTGACGGGGATCATGGCATCCCGCGCCTCCATCGCCCGCGCGTGCTTCAGGGGATAAGCGGCGAGTAGCGCGATGCTGACCCCCGCGAGGATCGCCCAGTTGAGCAGGTATTCTCCGGCCCCGAGCTGTCGGCCGCTGTTCAACCACCTGGCGTAGAGCGACGCGTATGCACCCTCGCGAGCGGCCACAGCGCCGAAAGGGATCAAGGCCAGGGCGGCGAGCGGGATGTGCCGGACCGACACGAACCCCCCCACGATGAAGAACACCGGCAGGGCGATCTCGGTGAGGTCGGGGCCGGTGCCGCGATACATCCAGGCGATCAGAAATCCCAGCGCCAGGATCAAGTACAGCTTGAAGCCGAGCTGCTGAAAATTCGGGCTCTGCCACTCGGCTATCGAAGCTATCGCCACGTCCATGTTCATCACCTGGAACGGATATATCCAGTGATCGATGAAATAGGGGTTCGCCAGTGTCGCAAGCACCGCCAGCGCGCCGATGAGCGACAGCACGAGTAATCTATTACGATATACAGGATCAGCGCGCTTCCCGACGAGATACATCAGCCACTCGGACGAGGCGAAGAGGACGAGCAGGACGATCCCGGCGAGATAACCCCCGTGGCTGTTCACCCAGGGGACCATGAGGACGGGCAGCGCCCGGAGCCAGCGGTCGCGCTGGAAGTACTTGAAGTCGATCAAGCAATAGAGACAGGCCGCAAAGCACACGTAAGTGACCAATTGAGGCCGGGGGGAGAAGCCCAGGGCCGCGAGCGGGAAACAGGCGATGGCCAGCATGACCGCCGCGGTGGAGCCATTCAGGAGGCGCGCGGCGGCGGCGTAGCCGATGTACACCGACAGCGTCCCGAGAGACGCGGTCAGGACCTTGACGCCGAACGGCCCCAGCCAGACAAACACAGCGTAGAGCACGACCTGGAAGAGCCATTCATGGAGAACCCACGGCTCGCCGCGGAAGGTGTAGGAAAAGGGGTCGACGGCCGGTAAGGCACCATGGGTGAGGATGTATTCGCCGGCCTTGAGGTGCCAATAATAGTCGGGATCGTGGAGGTCCATCGCGAACAGCGTCCAGAGAAATAGAATAGCGAAGACGAGCCTCGGGAAGTCCAGCACACGGAGCACCGAGAGTCGCGCGGGTCGCGCCAGCGAGTTTGTGATCACCAGATGGTCCTTAGGTCACGCCACATTTTGTCTGTAGGCCCAAGTATCCCTTCCATTTCCAGTACGCACTTCCATGGCGGGGGGTAACGAATTTCTGCTCCAGATCACAAGGCATGGAGTGCGTAGGTGCGAGGTGCCGCAGCCGGCGTTTCGGTCACTTGCGCAGGCTCGTGGCTATCGACGAGATACAGGGGCCTGTTCTTCGTCTCATCGAACATGCGCCCGAGATATTCACCGATGATCCCGATGGAAAAGAGCTGGACGCCGCCGAGCAATAGGACCACCACCATGAGCGAGGGGTAACCCTGCACCGGCTCGCCAAACACCAGGGTCTTGTAGACGATGAAGGTGGCGAACAGGATGGCCAGGAGCGAGACGAACATCCCGGTGTAGACGGCGATCTTGAGAGGACCGGTAGTGAAAGAAGTAATGCCATCGAGGGCGAAGTTCCAAAGGCGCCAGTAATTCCACTTGGTCTCGCCGGCGAAGCGTGGATCACGCCGGTACCCAACGGCCTTCTGGGCGTAGCCGATCCAGGCAAACAAGCCCTTCATGAAGCGGTGCCGCTCTTTGAGCTGTTTCAGCGCATTGACTGCGCGGCGGCTCAGCAGCCGGAAGTCACCGGTGTCTTCGGGGATCTCGACGCGGCTTACCCGCTGCATTAGCCGGTAAAAGGCATGTGCGGTCGCCTTCTTTAGAAGCGATTCACCGTCTCGCGCGGTCCGCTTGGCATACACCACATCATAGCCGGAGCGCCAATGCCCGATGAGCTCGGGGATCAGCTCCGGGGGATCCTGGAGGTCTGCGTCAATCACAACGACCGCATCACCGCGCGCAAAGTCGAGCCCCGCGGTCAGGGCGATGTCCTTGCCGAAGTTGCGGCTCAGCGAAACCATCGCGATGCGGCCGTCGCTCTGGCGCAATTGCCGCAGAACCTTCGCCGTCTCATCGATGCTCCCGTCGTCCACAAACACGATCTCGGCCTCCATATCCAGCCCGTCCAGTACCGCGCCCAGGCGCTTATGGAATTCCGGGAGCACCGCGCCTTCGTTGTAGGCCGGAACCACGACCGACAGCAGCGCACTATGGTTTGCGTTGATCGGCACCACGGGTTCGCGGCCCACGTTTTGTCCTCCATCCGTCGTCATTGTTCCTCCTTAGCGGTCGGTAAATGTTCAGACCGTCCCCGTGAGCGGCGCCACAGCGCGCTAACGATCGCAATATGTACCCGTGTGGCGATTAGGCCAGCCAGTCCGAAACGCGCGAAGCGCCGTCCGATCATCGCGTACGTCATCCTCTGGCCTTCCGGGCGATGGCGAGAAGCGAAACGCCAAAGGGAGCGTGGCCCCGGGTCACGAAATGGCGCTCGATGCTGAAAACGGCCTCCAGTGCCCGGTTCACAACCCCGCTGGGCAGCGCGAGGTCCGCGCCGCCGGGCCGCGACGGCAGCAAGCGGTCGAGCAGGCGCACTGCCACGGCGACAGGGAACAGCAGGGAGTTGAAATAGGTACTATGCTCCACTGCCAATCGCGCTTGCTCGACCCGTCTGCGTAAATCGTCTTCTACGTATCGCCGCTTATGATGGTGCTCCACATCGTGCCGGCCCCACAAAAACATAAAAGCCGGTACGGTGATCAGCAGGTATCCGCCCAGGGCAACCAGCCGATGCAGTGTACTCAGGCTGGCACCATCGTCATCGACGTGTTCGAGCACATCCAGGAGCACAATGAGATCGAAATGTTCGGTCGCAAATGGCAGATCATCGGGCAAACTTCCCTTTACCACCTGCCCCACGTTTCTGGCGCGCGCGGTAGTCAGCGCGCCCTCATCACATTCCACTGCGGTGACTTCGCCGAATGCGGCCAAGAGCTTGAGGTTCCCTCCTGTTCCACACCCCACTTCAAGGATGCGAGGGCTAGGCGGAAGCTTTAGGCCAGACAGCACCTGGTTCACGATTTTTCTTCGTCCGGCGAACCACCAGTGACGATCTTCGACTTCACGCATGCGGTGGAATATGTGCTCTTGCATATGAATCTCCTAATCTCACGCACAGCTTTGGAGGGCAGCCTTGAGGTCTTCTGCGCTCACCTGCCACGCAGCGCGCAATGCATCCAGCTTCTGCCGAAGCTCCAGCAGGGCTGCCTGATGAACGGCGCCACGACGCAGAACCAGCCAGGGGTCTTCCCAGAGCACGGCACCGTATTGCCAACGGGACAGCAGGCAATCAATAGAAGCAAGGTAGTCGGCCGGCCGCATCTGGAGGTGATGGGCAAGTGTGCCCACGGATCCGGGATCCTGTGGCTGCAAGTCGTGGGTTGGGCTTTCGAGACGAAGAACGATAGCATCCACCTCGCTCACCTTTTGTGGATAGCGATAGAGCTGGAGCCGCTGCGAGAAATGCGCCCCGGCGTTTGCCTGCACCGATACCGAGGCGCCGTCACCAAGCGCGGATTTGATCCTGTCAAGTATCGGGTCGGGTCCGTGTACGAACTCCGTCGGAGACCAGAAATTCATGGCTCCTGGTAACGGTAGAGGAGCAGCCAGGTAGCCGAGCGCGACGCTGGCGACGAGCACGAGGCCTGCGATCTCGCCCGACGACACACGCTTGAGCCAGCAGGCTGCGCGCTGGCTGCCATAGACCGCGGCGACCACGAAGACTGGCACCAGCGCGGCACTGTGATAAGCAGCCACCGATCGAGGCATGCCATTTGCCGAAAGCAGGTTGGCCGCGAGGTCCCCTGCGATTGGCAGGAGGTACATCGGTGCGATCAGGGAGAGGCCTAGAAAGGGGGCGAGGAGCATACCGAGGTACCACACCCCGCCCATCTCCAGCGCGACGGTGCGGAGTACGCTCAACGGCTTCAAGGCCAGGTTACCGAGCATCTCGCTGAGCGTGCTGCCGAGCCAGCGGTAGCGGCTCAGTTGCCCGAACTCCTCGGTCATCATCGGGTGAGCACCGAAGGGAGAAAGGGCGGGCATGACGACGCCCAGCACCAGACAAAAGTGGGCCAGGCCTAGCGCTACGAGCGTGAGCGCGAGCCCCCGGCCCCGGTGTCTTAGCCACCACAATAGCCCAAACCCGATCACGCTCACCCCAAACTGTTCCTGGATCAGGAGGAGCGCAACGCAAGACAGGGTCAACAGGCGGTCATCGCCCTTCTCAACCGCCAAGAATCCGGCGGCTATAAACGGCACCGCCAGGGCGACCGGGTGAAAGTCCCAGGCGGCCGCACTAAGCAAAAAGGGATTGATCAGGTAAACAATGGCCCACAACAAGCCCGTGCGCTCGGACTGACAGACGCGGCTGGCGAGCAGGAACACTGGCCACGCGGCGATCGACAGCGCAAGGGCCTGGGCGATCGCGAACCACTCGGCGGCGGGGTAGAACCAGTACAGCGGGGCGAACAACACCAGCACGGGATTGAAATGAAACCCGAGCCAGTTCAAGGGGATATTGAAAACACTCGTGTTGAGGAACCACTGGCCGTGCAACGTCCCCCAGACCGCCTGGTCGAAGACGCCAAGGTCCAAGGCGGAGCTCATGTAGCCCGAGTGACGCCATAGCCCAAGCAACAGGAGCAGGCTGAAGTGCGATGACACGGCCAGGCCCAGTGCCCTACGCATGCGGCTGGCGGGGAACGCGTCAATAGTCATCGCGCCGGTCGAAGTGGACATCCTGTAATACCCCTGGAGGCTATTTTCATCCTCTACATACAGCCAATGTTTCTTGCCTGGGCCCAGTAGAGCAGGGCGCGTGCCAGCGGTAGGAAGAACGGAGCTGGCGCGTGTAATCGGTTAATAATATGGGTGTTCTAGACGGGCGCTGGGCCTTCTAGAAGCAGTCGTCGTTGAATTGCTTAGGGCGGAATCATAGGAACGTAGCGAGTGCTGCGGTGCCGATTGCCTAGGCCAATCAAGATACCGCCACTATAATAGTTCGCTGTCCCACGAATCCTTCGCGCGCGTTCAACTCGTGAGGAGCCCATCATGCCGACAGAAAAAATTTACCCAGTGCCCGCGAATTTCGCGCATCGGGCCTACGTCAACGCCGAGCAATATCGAGCGCTGTATCAACGCTCGGTAGCGGACCCCGCGGCGTTCTGGGGCGAACAAGCGGCAGAGTTCGTGACCTGGTACCGGCGCTGGGATAGGGTCGAGGACTGGGATTACCGCGCCGCGAAGATCCGTTGGTTCGAAGGGGCGACGCTCAACGTCGCCTACAACTGCCTTGACCGGCACCTGGATGCGCGCGCGAACCAAGTCGCGATCCTCTGGGAAGGTGACGATCCCAAGGAGAGCAGGCACATCACCTACCGCGATCTCTACGAAAGCGTCTGCCGCTGTGCCAACGCGCTCAAGGCGCGCGGGATCAAGCGCGGGGATCGGATCGCGATCTACATGCCGATGATTCCGGAGACCGCGATTGCGATGCTCGCCTGCGCTCGGATCGGCGCCATCCACTCGGTGGTGTTCGGTGGCTTTTCCCCCGAATCGCTGAAGGATCGCATCTTGGATTCGGATTGCCGTGCGGTGATCACCGCCGATGAAGGACTCCGGGGCGGCAAGAAGATAGCGCTCAAGGCGAACGTCGATGCGGCGCTCATCGCCTGCCCCGAGGTGCATACCGTATTGGTGGTACGGCGGACCGGGGCGCCCGTCCCCTGGGATCCGGGCCGGGACCGCTGGTATAACGAGGAAACCGCGAAGGTAAGTAGTGATTGCCCCCCGGAGGTGATGGACGCCGAGGACCCGTTATTTATCCTTTATACCTCGGGGTCCACCGGTAAACCCAAGGGCGTGCTCCACACGAGTGGGGGCTATCTCCTCTACGCGGCCATGACGCATCAATACGTGTTCGATTATCACCCCGGCGAGATCTATTGGTGCACGGCGGATCTGGGCTGGGTCACGGGTCATTCGTACATTCTCTATGGTCCGCTTTGCAATGGTGCGACGACGTTGATGTTCGAAGGGATCCCGACCTCCCCCGATCCCGGCCGCTTCTGGGACATCGTCGATAAACACCGGGTCGACATCTTCTATACCGCGCCGACGGCGATCCGCGCGCTCATGGCCCAAGGGGATGGGTGGGTCCAACGTAGCCGGCGGGCGAGTCTGCGCCTCCTCGGCAGCGTCGGGGAGCCCATCAATCCGGAGGCCTGGGAGTGGTACTACCATGTCGTCGGCGAAGGGCGCTGCCCGATCGTGGATACCTGGTGGCAGACCGAAACCGGCGGCATACTGATCACATCGCTGCCGGGCGCGACACCGCTCAAGCCCGGATCGGCGAGCTTACCGTTCTTTGGGATCGTGCCCGCCATCGTGGATGAGCAAGGTCGGGTGTTAGAGGGCGAGGCGGAAGGCGCCTTGGTCATCACCCGTCCTTGGCCTGGGCAGATGCGCAGCGTCTACGGGGATCATCAGCGCTTCGTGGACACCTATTTCCGGCGCTATCCGGGCTTTTATGTGACCGGGGATGGGGCGCGCCGCGACGCCGACGGCTATTATTGGATCACCGGCCGGGTAGACGATGTCATCAATGTCTCCGGTCACAGGCTCGGCACCGCCGAGATCGAGAGCGCGCTCGTCTTGCACGAGAAAGTCGCCGAAGCCGCGGTCGTCGGCTATCCCCATCCGATCAAGGGCCAGGGGATTTACGCCTACGTAACGCTGATGAACGAAGAGGCGCCTTCAGAGGCGCTGCGCAAGGAACTGGTGGAGCACGTGAGGCGGAAGATCGGCGCCATCGCCACCCCGGATGTGATCCAGTGGGCGCCCGGCTTGCCGAAGACGCGCTCGGGAAAGATCATGCGCCGCATCCTGCGCAAGGTCGCGGTGAACGAGATCGATAATCTCGGTGACATCACCACCCTTGCCGATCCTGCCGTCGTTCCCGATCTCATCCGCAACCGCGCCGAAGCCTAGCGGCGGCAACCGCGGCTCGATGCCGAGGCGCGGCGCCTGCAGCGGGGCGCCGTGCTTGCTCGATCATCGAGCCGCGAGTTACGGCTTGATAAAATTGGATTTCCCTTGTTCCCCGGTAAATACGACCATGAACGTAAGCGGCGTGTTGCCGAGGTTGCGCGCCTTGTGCCAGGTGTTCACGGCCTCGAGAAACCCTTGCCCCGCTTGGAAAGACTGCCGCGTGCCGTCGTCGAACTCGACCGTGAACGTACCCTCAATGACGTAGATGTAGGGGGAGCTGGGGTGTTGGTGGCGATCGCTTTCGCCACCGGGCTCGAGATCAACGAGCAGCGCGGTGACCTCCGGTTGACTGGTTTGCGGGTATTGGAGTGCTTGCCCCTTGATCGTCGTCGAGCCTTTGAAGACCTCGGTCGCTTTGAAACCGGCCGCCGCCTGTGCGCCGGCGCCAATGACGCCGAGTAGAGTAAAGAACGCGGTAAGCAAGACTGTACGTAGCATCTGAATCTCTCCTTTGAAAGTTGCGGTTGGTCGTCTCTTATTGTAGCCCAAGGTCGGCGTGGGGAGACGACGCTGCATAAAGGTACGCGCGCGAGGCGGGCAGATCATTGAGACCGGGGCGGCTGAAGGCGACTTGAAATACTTGCAACCAGCCGGTGGTGAAGGAAGCGATGGAACCGCAGAGATAGAGGCGCCAAGCCCGGACGAATTCCTCGCCATGCTCGCTACCCACGCGCTCGGCGTGGTGCTCGAAACGTGCGAGCCAATCGCCGAGGGTGCGAACGTAGTGCAGGCGCAGGTTCTCGATGTCCAGGACCGAGAGCGCATACGGTTCGAGTACCTCCATGATCTCCCGCAAGGTCGGGGCATAGGTCCCCGGAAAAATGCGCTTTTCGACCCAGCTATTTACGCGATAGGCCTGGTTGCGGCCGATGCAGTGGATGAGGCCGCGGCCATGGTCCTTCAGGCAGCGATCGATCACCGATCCGAACGCCCGATAATGCGCGGCGCCCACGTGCTCCAGCATTCCGACCGATACGAAGGCATCGTAGTCTCCACGAATATTCCGGTAGTCGTCCTCGATAAACATCACGCGTTCCGCGAGCCCTTGGTCGGCGGCGCGCTTGCGCGCGTATTCGATCTGCCCCTTGGAGAGGTTATAGGCAGTGACCGTCACCCCGTACGTGCGCGCCATGAAGAGCGCGAAGCCGCCCCAACCACACCCGGCCTCGACCACGGTTTCTCCCGGCTGTAGACGTAGCTTGCGGCAGATATGATGCATCTTGGCGATCTGCGCCGCTTCCAAGCTCATCCCCGGTCGCGGATAGTAGCCACAGGTATATTGCATGGCGGC
>JBIMKD010000235.1:0-10729 GCA_043673815.1 Chromatiales bacterium | reverse complement strand
TCACGGTCGGCCGCTCGCCGCACCGCGCGCGGGCGAACGCATCGTCGATCGCCGCGAGATCGTGGCCATCGATCACGATCGGGTCGCAGCCGAACGCCTTCACCCGTGCGGCGTAGGCGTCGAGGTCCCACTCGAGCTCGGTCGGGCCGCGCTGCCCGAGTCGGTTGACGTCGAAGATGGCGGTGAAGTTGGACAGGCGCTCGTGACCCGCGTGGTCGAGCCCCTCCCAGATGGAGCCCTCCGCAAGCTCGCTGTCGCCCGTGAGGGTCCACACGTGGTAGGGCGCCGCGAGCACGCGCTGGCCTGCAAGGGCGACCCCGACGGCGATCGGCAGACCTTGGCCGAGCGACCCGGTGGCGACGTCGATCCACGGGAGCACCGGCGTCGGATGGCCTTCGAGGCGGCTTCCGAGCTTGCGGAACGTCATAAGCTCGTCGTCGGTGATCGCACCGGCCGCGCGGAGAAGCGCATAGTTCAGGGGTGAGGCGTGGCCCTTGCTAAAGATGAGGTGATCGTTCGCGGGATCCTTCGGCTTCGCCCAGTCGTAGCGGAGATGGCCGGTGAGGAGGACGGCTATCAGATCAGCGGCCGATAGCGATGACGTCGGATGGCCGGAGCCCGCAGCCGTCGAGCAGCGGATCGAGTCGGCGCGTAACTGGCGCGCGAGAGCCGCGTCGAGATCGAGTTTCCGGCGCGTCATGGGTGAGGTATGGGTTTAGATTCTCTTACCGTGACGTCTTTGCATTTGGCGAAAAAGTTCGTCCGGCATTTGGTTGGGGCCAGGGCCGCCCCAGGGAGAGTAAACGCCCTTTTTCGCCAAAAGGAAGGGTACTGATGGCCCAGTGAGTTGTCAAACGCGGTAGTCCTTGCACAGGATGTCTAATATTGGGGATCCCCCTTTAAAGAAAAGGATTGATTGACGTTAAGAGGTAACATTGTTCTCTTAGGTACGCGGCTATGGTGGACCCTTAGCAAAAAGGTTTATGGTCGACAAACGGAAGCGTCTCGAGGATGTGTGCTGCTTATAGCGCGCTTGCGTGGTCGCAACTCAGTGCTAGAAACGTGTCGTCGTGTGGCTTGACGGCGAGTGATTACGGTGGTAACGGACAACGAAGTGTTTGAATGCTTCCCGGTGAGGCACGTGGATGTCGAGGGCCTCACCGTCGCAGTCGTCGTCCCATGCTTTGGAGCTGCGGTTACGGCGTTCTCGTTCCAGGCAAGCACCTGGGCCTGGCCCCTACCGGTCATCGAGGCCGTCGATTGTGCGAGCCTGCTAATGCGGCCGACAAGTTACGGTATGCCCATCCTTGGGCCTACTCCCGGGCGAGTGGGCGTTAATCAGGGCGGACGTTTCGGTTACCGCGGTAAGGAGTACTCTATCCCATGGGGTTAATACCATAACGTGTGCGGTCGCGGTCAGCCCGGGTGATATCGCCCGCCGAACGACGCATTCCCCTACGAATTCATAGCCGAGCAACGCGCCACGGTTTCCTGAGAAACTTGAAATGGCACGTGCATCGCCTTAGGTTGGTCCATGCACGTTGACCTCGACCATCACCTTATCGAACCCGAGTACCATCATCCAACCTTATAAACGTGGGTTGGCACCCGTATCTGCAGCGCAGCGGGGCCTGCCGGGTCTTCATCCCGGCTGACGGCCGCTGGGAGCTTGATTCCGCAGCCGAGCCAACCCCCACAGGGCGGATTATCCCAGTGGGAGACCATGATGATTTCCGCAACGGGCGTTGGCTCGACATCGGGGATCATTGGGACGATATTTTTACTGACCTTCGCTATGAGGCGGACGGGATAAGCTGTTGGGTTGAGGAGCAAACCCCTGTCACACTATCAGGGGGCGCTGAGGCGCTAGTTCAAGCTCGGCGCAGTGTATCGGGCGACAGCTTGAGCGTGCGCCATTTGCAGCTCTATACACCCGCTGGGCGGCCAGCCATCACGCTGGAACCTCTCACAGCGCCGCCGGATGCGTTGAACCTCCTGCATAGGGGACACCCACGCGCCGATGTGTGCGAGCTCGAGCCAGGAGCTGTCGCCGAGTTCTCGATCACGCTTAGTATCGACATATTTTCATGATCATCCTGCTCACGGGGGCGGCTGGAGCTGGGAAAAGCACTGTCGGGGAGCGCTTGGCGAGAGCTAACCTAGCCTTTTTCGACGCCGACGATTTCCATCCGCCAGACAACGTCGCCAAGATACGGGCAGAAAGGCGCTGACTGACGACGATCGCGAGCGGCACGATCCGCAATCGCACTGAGCATTTCTTCCCGCGGCGGCGCAGGACCAATTATCCAGTTTTCAAAGAACCTGGCGATGATGGGGGGCATGCTGTACATTGTGGTCCACGCCCCAGGACCGCTGAGCCTGGATAGGAAATGAGCGGGATTTAAGGAGGATCTATCGCGTCATCGGACGCCAAAAACGCAACGGCTTATGTTAGTCAGCAGCTTGGGTAACGACGCTCAACAGGCTTGTGAAGCTCTCGCCCAGCAGTACCGCACCCTGCTGGAGGTGTCGGAGTCTATCGCCGCCCACCGCGACTTGGGAGAGCTTTTTCACGAGCTCGCCCAAAGCTTGCATCGTGTGGTCCGCTTCGACCAGATGCGGCTGACTCTGCACGATGCGCAGCGGAACATCATGCGCGTGCACATCCTGGAGGGGCGCGACCGGTGTAGCGATCCCTTAGGTTGCCAGGAACTGCCCGTAGACGAATCTCCGGGAGGTTGGGCCTGGCAGACGCAACAGCCCTGGGTGGTCTCGAACATGGAGCAAGAGACCCGCTTCCCGCGCGTGATTCCCCTATTGCGCCAGCAAAACATAAAGTCCTTTTGCGTGGTCCCGCTCACCACCGCACAGCGGCGGCTGGGCGCGCTCGTATTCGCGAGTCTGCAGGAAGCCGCCTACGATGAGGTCGATCTACAATTCCTGCAGCAGGTGGCCAAGCAGGTCGCGGTCGCCGTGGACAACGCCCTCAACTATCAGAGTATACAGCGCTATCAGCAGGAACTCTCCCGCGACCGCGACCACCTGCGCCTGCTGCTCGAAGTGAACAATGCGGTGGTCTCCAACCTCGAGTTGAAGCCGCTGTTTGCGGCCATCACCGCGAGCCTTCGCAAGGTGATTCAGCACGAATACACGAGCCTGGCTCTCTACGATGCCGACAGCCACCGACTGCGATTGCATGCCCTGGATTTTCCCGAAGGCAAGGGGTTGATCCACGAGGGTCTCCAAGCCCCGATCGACGACTCGCCCGGGGGCCTGGCCTTTACGACGCGCGAACCGGCATTGGTGAATGCCGGAGATCTCGAAGGATTTCATTCCGAGTTCGTCCAGCAGTTGAGGGCCGAGGGTGTCCGGTCGGTCTGTAGCCTTCCGCTCAACGCCCCGAACCGCATTCTCGGAACCTTGAACCTGGCCAGTCTGCGCGATGGGAACTTCGCGCAAGAGGATGCGCAACTGTTGAGTCAGGTAGCCAGCCAGATCGCCATTGCCTTGGAAAATGCCCTGGCCTTTCGCGAGATCGATGAGCTCAAGAACAAGCTCGCGGAGGAAAAGCTCTATCTCGAAGACGAGATCCGCAGCGAGTACAATTTTGAGGAGATCATCGGCGAGAGCGCGGCGCTCAGGCGCATCCTGAAGCAGGTGGAAACCGTCGCCACAACCGACTCCATCGTACTGATTCTGGGGGAGACGGGGACCGGCAAGGAGTTGATCGCCAGGGCGATGCATAACTTAAGCGGCCGTCGCGAGCGGACTTTCGTCAAGATGAACTGCGCGGCGATCCCGACCGGGCTCCTGGAAAGTGAATTATTTGGCCACGAGAGAGGTGCCTTCACCGGTGCGATTGCACGAAAGATCGGCCGCTTCGAGCTGGCACACCAGGGCACGCTGTTCCTTGATGAAGTCGGTGACATCCCGCTCGAGATGCAAGCGAAGCTCTTGCGCGTGCTGCAGGAGCAGGAATTCGAGCGCTTGGGAAGCACGCGGACTCTCCGGGTAAATGTGCGCTTGGTGGCGGCGACCAACCGGGATCTCGCCCGGATGGTCGCTGGCCGAGAGTTCCGAAGCGATCTCTACTACCGTCTGAATGTTTTTCCCATTACCGTCCCTCCCCTGCGGGAGCGCCCCGAAGACATCCCCTTGCTGGTGCGCTACTTCGCGCAGCAGTATGCGCAGCGCATGCGCAAGCGGATCGAGACGGTAGCGGCGGAGACCCTGACGGCCCTCGCCCACTATCCCTGGCGGGGCAACATCCGGGAGCTCGAAAATCTGATCGAGCGTTCCGTGATCCTGTCCCAAGGGCCCGAGCTGCGTGTGTCGCTCGGGGAGTTGAAAGCGCTGACAACAACGCCTGTGTCCAACGGGGTGGCGACTTTGGAAACTGCTGAGCGGGAGCATATCCTGCGGGCGCTGCGGGAAACCGATGGGGTGATCGGAGGGCCTTCCGGCGCCGCGGCCCGTCTCGGCATGAAACGGACGACGCTCCAGTCCAGAATGAGGAAGCTCGGCCTCTCTCGCCACCTTTGACGCCGACATATCGGCAGAAGCCGATATGTCGGCACGGCGGCTTCGGCACCGGCCGTCTACTAAGCAAAGACCCACCCAGGTCAAAGCCTAAAAGTTGCTCGATTTCCTTGAGTTAGCTGACGTCTGCACGGTCGGAACCTGGCTGGAACAAGGATTGCCGATGAAGGGCATACAGCCTTTTCGCGTACCGGGTGCTTTCCCGATGCCGAGAAGGCCAAGCGTCGCTGTTGACACCCGGGTATCGGTTTAGATCTGAAGGAGGTATTGGTTATGAAGAGCAAGATCACCGCAGCGATCATCGCTGCCTTACTTTTGCGCAATACGTTCGCTGCAGACTCGCTCCCGAGCGCCACATTCTCAGAGCTGAGTTGGCTTCAAGCGAGCCCCGTGCAACTATAAGCGTTAGGACTAGCGGCACAGAGGCGGACGGGGTAAACCACGAAAGGAGCTCGGCCATGAACGCAATACCGAAAATCCTGGCCTTTGCCGGCAGCGCCCGGCAGGACTCCTACAACAAGAAGCTGGTGCGGGTAGCCGCCGCCGGCGCGCAGGCGGCGGGCGTCGAAGTGACTCTAGTGGACCTGCGCGATTTCCCGATGCCGATCTACGACGGCGATCTCGAAGCCCACGACGGCATTCCCGAGAACGTGCTCAGTTTCCGCCACTTGATGAAGGCACACCACGGGCTTCTCATCGCCTGCCCGGAGTACAACAGCTCGATCGCGCCGCTGCTGAAAAACACCATCGACTGGGTCTCGCGCCCGGCGGACGGTGAGGACGGACTCCTGCCATTCCGCAACAAGGTCGCTGCGCTTCTGGCCGCCTCCCCGGGCGGGTTCGGGGGCCTACGGGGGCTCGTCCACGTGCGCGCCATCCTCGGCAACATCGGCGTCCTCGTCCTCCCGGACCAGTTGGCGGTGGCCAAGGCCCATGAGGCCTTCATCCCTGACGGAACCCTGGTGAACCCGAAACAACAGGCGGCGGTTGAGGCGTTGGGTGTAGAGCTCGCCAAGATCCTGTTGAAGCTCGCCTGCCAAGCCTTGATCCCCGAGCAGGCGGAACGGCGGCACGATCTCACCCGTATCAGGTGAGCATCTCACGAACCGGTAGTTGCCGCTCCGGGAGAGCGAATTTCAATCGAAGCCAAAGAAGACGGGACTTTATTGGTACTCAAAGGTGAGTCACGAGCCCGTGGTGAGAGAAGGTCCGTTTGTGATGAATACCCAAGAAGAGATTGCGCAGGCCGTGAACGACGGCAAGACAGGCAAGATGGGCCATTTGCATTGAGTTGCCATCCAACTTAGCGCGGCAACATAAGCTTGGCCGCCACACAGAGGACTATTTGAGAACAAGGCATGTTGAAAATCACCACTCGGCGTGAAGCCGGGGTTCTGGTCTTCCAGTTGGAAGGCAGGCTGGCCGGGCCCTGGGTGCAGGAACTGGAGCTCTGTTGGCGCTCGGCTCTCGACACGCGACAGGGCGACCCCATGCGCGTGGATTTATCCGCAGTCACCTTCATCCATGCGGACGGGAAGGCGCTCCTGGGGCAGATGTACCAGGAAGGGGCTGAGGTGATAGCCTCGGGGTGCCTAAACAGATGCATCGTCGAAGAGCTCATACAGGCAACGGAGAAGAAGGAGGTGTGATGATAAAGGCGGCTGCTGTTCCAGCCGAACGCAAGGTAGGCGTCCGCGGTGATCGCGAACTAGTATGACTCATCGTGCGCGAACGCTAAGGTTTGCGCTAAGCCTCCTGACGAGTGCGGTGGGACTGGGTGGGCTAACAGGCTGCCAACAAGAAGCTGCTGCTCCGCCCGCCACTCCTATTCCTCAGGTGGCCATCATCACCGTGGCGCTCCAGACGGTGCCCGATGAACCGGAATTCATCGGCCAAACCGAGTCTTCCCGTCCGGTCGAGATCCGATCGCAGGTGACGGGCATCATCGAGGAGCGCTTGTTCCGAGAAGGCCGCAACGTCAAGAAGGGCGATCTGCTCTATCAGATCGATCCCGTGCCCTTCCAGGCCGTCGTCGGGAGCGCCAAGGCGATGGTGGCTCAGGCCGAGGCACGGCTGGTGCAGGCCAAGCAAAACCAGGCTCGTGTTAAACCGCTGCTCGCCGAGCAGGCGGTGAGTCAGAAGGACGTGGACGATGCTGTCGCCGAGGAGCTGGCAGCAAAGGCGGCGTTGGAAGACGCCAAGGCGCAATTGGTGAAAGCCCAGTTCGACCTCGACAATACCCGCATCACCGCGCCCATCGCCGGGCTAATCGAGCGGACCCGGGTCTATGAAGGGCGACTGGTGTCCGCGCAAACCGATCTGCTCACGATCATCCACCAGGTAGATCCCATGTATGTGACCGTCAGCGTCCCGGAACCCTTCCTACTCAAACGCCTCAGGGACCGCACCTTGAAGCGGGTCCAAGGGGCCGGCGTCTATGAACTGCGCGGGATTATCACCTTTGTGGACGGTACCACGTATCCCCTTGAGGGCAGGTTGGATCTGCTCGATGTGGGACTGCGCACCGCGACGGGGACCCGGGATGTACGGGTGATCTTCCCCAATCCCGAGCAAGGTATAACGCCGGGGGAGCGGGCCTTGCTGCCGGGGCAGTTCGTCAGGGTGCGCTTCGTGGGCTCGGTCCGCACCGGCGTCGTGCTGGTCCCGCAGCGTGCGGTCCAGGTCGGCCCCGAGGGACCCGCGGTCTATGTCGTGGGGGAGGGCGAAAAGGCGGAGCTTCGCCCCGTCCAGGCCACAAGCTGGCTAAAGAATCAGTGGCTCATCGAAGAAGGGCTCGGCGCGGGAGAGCGGGTGGTGGTGAGCGGTCTGCAATCGATCCTGCCGGGGTCGCCGGTGAAAACGGTTCCCTATGCGGCCGCTGATGCGGCCCCTCTCGCCAATCCGGCGGACACCGAAACCGGAGGGATTCAGTGACCCCTCGCTTCTTCATCGACCGCCCGATCTTCGCCTCGGTCCTCTCCATCGTGATCGTGGTAATGGGTCTCTCGTCCATGCGGGTTCTGCCGGTTGCCCAGTACCCCGAGATCACGCCGCCGGTGGTGCAGATCGAGGCCGACTATCCGGGCGCGAGCGCCGAGGTGGTGGCCGACGCCGTGGCACGTCCCATCGAAGTGCAGCTTCCGGGCATCGACAATCTCCTCTACTACGACTCGACCAGCACCAACGACGGGCACATGACGCTCCGGCTCACCTTCGAGATCGGGACCGATATCGATATCGCCGCCGTCCAGACGCAGAACCGCGAGAAGCTGGCCGAGCCGCAGTTGCCCCCCGAGGTCGTCCGCCGCGGCATCACTGTGAGAAAGGTGTCCCCGGATCTCCTGGCAGTGCTGACCCTGGAGTCCAGCGATCCGCGGCACGACGCCTTGTTTCTCGCCAACTACGCGATCCTGCGGTGCTCGATAACATCAAGCGACTGCCGGGGGTGGGGGATGCCGTGGTGTTCGGTGCACAGAGCTACAGCATGCGCTTGATCCTGGACCCGGTTCGGATGGCGCAGCTCGCGCTCACCCCGACCGACATCGCCAACGTCGTCAACGAGCAGAATCGCGATTTTCCCGCAGGTAGGGTCGGTCGCGAGCCCGCGCCTCTCGGAACCGAGCTCACCCTCCCGGTGATCACGCACGGCCGCATGACGGAGGTGAGTGAATTCGAGGAGATGATCGTGAGGGCCCTCCCGAACGGGTCCATGATCCGGCTCAGGGACGTGGCGAGGGTCGAGCTGGGCGCCCAGTCCTACGACCTCCAAGGGCGGTTCAAGGGGAAGCCGACGACGTTTCTTTTGACCTTTCTCTCTCCGGGGGCGAACGCGCTCGAGACGGCCAGCCGCATCCGCGCCGAAATGGATGCGCTGGCAAAGAGCTTTCCGCCGGGCGTGAGATACGACGTTCCCTACGACACGACCCGGTTCATCGAGGTTTCGATCCAGGAAGTGGTCCAGACTCTGGGCGAGGCCCTGGTCTTGGTCGTGCTCGTGGTCTATCTCTTCCTACAGAGCTGGCGCGCCACGCTGATCCCCATGGTGGCGGTTCCCGTCTCCCTCATCGGCGCCTTTGCCGGCATGTATGTCCTCGGGTTCTCGATCAATACCCTGACCCTATTCGGTATGGTGCTGTGCATCGGGCTAGTCGTGGATGATGCGATCGTGGTGGTCGAAAACGTCGAACGCCATATGGAAGGTGGGCTCGCACCCAAGGAGGCCGCCAAGAAGGCCATGGAGGAGGTCACTGGACCCGTGATCGCGATCGTCCTGGTGCTCGTGTCCGTGTTCATCCCCACCGCCTTCCTGGGTGGGATCACGGGCCAGCTCTACCGGCAGTTCGCCGTCACCATCGCGATCTCCGTCACGATCTCAGGATTCGTGGCGCTCACCTTGAGCCCGGCCCTGTGCGCCCTGGTGCTCAAGCCCGACCACCAAAAGAAGAAAGTTTTTTTATGGTTCAACCGCTTCTTCGAGTGGACGCGGCACCGCTACACCGCAATGGTCGGGATGAACATCCGGCGGGCGGGACTGGCGCTCGGGGTCTACGCCATCGTGATCGGGCTTGCCGTCGCGATGTTCGGGGCGCTCCCTTCGGCCTTCCTGCCCGAGGAGGACCAGGGCTACTTCATCACCGTGGTCCAGCTACCGGAGGGTGCGTCAAAACAGCGGACAACGGAGGTGGTCAGCAAGCTCGAACGTTATTATCTCGCCGTTCCGGAGATCCATAGCACCAACGTCCTGGTCGGGCAAAATTTCGTGTTCGGCACCCGCGGCCCCCATACGGCGACCATGTTCACCCCCTTGCACCGCTGGGATGAACGCACGGCCCCTGACCAACACGTAAAGGCGCTCATCGGGAACGCCTTCGGGGAATTCGCGAAGATCCCCGAGGCGCAGGTCCTGGCCTTCAACGCGCCCTCGATCCGGGGGCTGGGGGCAACGGGCGGGTTCTCGGTGCAGATCCAGGATCCCGCCGGGAGGGATTTCAAGCGATTTGCCGCCGTCGCAGAGGAGTTCATCGCGAAGGCCAAACAGGACCCGGCGATTGGGGCCATTGGCACCAGCTTTCGCGTGAGCGCACCTAGGCTCTCTCTCCACGTGAACCGGGAACGGGCCAAGGCGCTCGGCGTGCCCATTTCCGAAGTCTTCGACACCCTGCAGGCCTATTTCGGCAACCTCTACATCAACGACTTCGTGAAATTCGGCCGGGTCTATCGCGTGCAAACGGAGGCGGAGGCCCAGTACCGTTCGCGGCCGGAGGACATCGCCAAGATCTACGTCCGCGCCGAGAGCGAACAAGGCACGTCCATGATCCCGCTCGATACGGTCGTCACGACGGAATTCACCAGCGGGCCCGATCCGGTGACCCACTTCAACGGCTTTAACGCCGCCTTGATGTTGGGCGAAGCGGCGCCCGGCTTTAGCTCGGGTCAGGCGCTCGATGCCTTGGAGCGCGCGGCCGAGGAAGTGCTCGTCCCCAAGGGCTATGCGCTCGACTGGAGCGGGATCTCCTACCAGGAGCGCAAGGTGGGAGCGCAGTCCGTCTTGGCGTTTGCCTTCGGCCTGTTCATGGTGTTCCTGGTGCTGGCCGCCCAGTACGAGAGCTGGTCGATTCCCCTGGTCGTGAATCTGGCGGTTCCCTTCGGCATCTTCGGGGCCTTGGCGGCGGTATGGATCCGCGGGATTACCAACGACATTTTTTTCCAAATCGGTTTGGTGACGCTCATCGGTCTCTCGGCCAAGAACGCCATCCTGATCGTGGAGTTCGTGAACAAGCGCTATCAAGCCGGACTTCCGGTCGTGGATGCCGCGTTCGAGGGCGCCAGGCTACGCTTCCGCCCGATCATCATGACCTCCATGGCCTTCGTTATGGGGGTCACGCCCCTAGTCTTGGCCACGGGCGCCGGGGCCGCCGGCCGGCATTCCATCGGCACCGGCGTATTCGGCGGCATGCTCGCGGAGACCTTTCTGGCGATCTTTTTCACCCCGGTCTTTTTCGTGCTGAACCGAAGGCTTGCCGATTTCCTCTCCCGGCGGCGCACCGAGGGCAAGAGCCCCGTGCCGGCCCAGCCTCCCGCTAGCGGAGGACCTTGAGATGCGCGGCCTCGCAATGGCGAGCGTCGCGCTCCTGCTGAGCGCCTGTGCGCTCGGTCCCGACTACGTCCGTCCGGACATCACCACGCCCGG
>JBIMKD010000234.1:0-4289 GCA_043673815.1 Chromatiales bacterium | reverse complement strand
GTCGTTCAATTCAATGGCTTTTTGCATGTCCCGCAAGGCCTCCACCGGCCGGTTCGTGGTCTGTTTCGCGATTGCATCGTAGAACCACGGGGTGGGATCCTTGGGGTCCAGCTCCTTAGCAATAGCATACTCGCGCTCATCTAATGGTATGCGTTTCTCTTCATAGTAGGCCTTGCCCAGATAGCTCCGGACAATGGAGTTGTTCGGGTCCAAGCTCGCGGCAACCTCGATCTCTCGACGTCCCTCATGCAGATCGCCCTCCCGGATCTTGGCCAGCCCGAGCCCCAGCCTCGGGAGGGGGTCGGCTTGGTCAAGCGCAATCGCTTTGTCAAAGGCCTCCTTGGCCTGTCTCACTTTGACCTCGGTCAGGTAGGCGAAACCCAGGACCGTCTGTGTCCTTGAGATCTCCGGCGCCAGGACGACCGCCTTCTGTGCCGCTTTGAGGGCTCGATCCAGACGGCCGAATGACGACCAGAGCTCTGCCAACCGTGCCCACGCCAGGGCATTTTTTGGGTCGAGTTGCACCGCCTTTTCAAGACTCGCGCGCACGCCTTCCAGGTCAAACCTGGCCTGCCGGGCATAGGACAGGGCGATCAATGCGGTGGCGGAACCGGGAGCCGCCCCGATGGCGCGCTGTGCGAGGTTGAGCGCTTTGTCTTTCTCATTCTGCACCACAGCGATGATCGATTGCAGAGCCAAGGCATTGCTGTCGTTCGGCGCCAAGGTCAGCGCCCGCTTGAGATCTGCGTCGGCCTCATCCACGCGGCCCAAGGCCAGCAGCAGTGAGGCGCGATAGGTAAAAAAACGCGGGTCGCGGACCGTCTCCGGAACGATCGCAATACGCTCGAAAGCCTTCTGGAGATCCCCCCTCTGGTAAAACTCGAGGGATTGTCGAATCCTCCCTTGCCAGCCCGGGCCGGGCGGAAACTCATCAGGGCGAAGATAGAGGAGGGGCGGATAATACAGCGCCCACTGGACGGCATCCCATGGGCGGACAACAGTGCGGTACACAGGTGGCTTTTCGGCTTCCGCGGTGGCGGCCTGACCTGAGGCAACCGCGAGGCGCCCCTTATCGTTTGACACCAGCACGTGACCTTCCAAGACAATGAGCAGCGAACGATCATCTTCCGCTTGGACATAAAACTCTGTGCCGTCGATATCCCCTTTGAGGTGGGGTGTCGTAACCTTTAGCAGCCAGGGTTCGCGGCTGATAGAATGTAAGGCGCCACTCACAAGGTCGATCCAAGACGGCTCGTCGGTCTTGCCCGTAATATTGACAAGGCGTATGGCTGTATTTTGGTCGACGCGCAGCACGGCATCATTGATCAACTGGACAGCGACACGACTGCGCTCCCCCACCCGTAGGGTGTCGCCCTCGCACAGGCGCTGATCCAGTTGCGCAGCGCGCCAGCCTCCTCCACCATCACTCTGGACATCGGCCTCGCCTTCGACGCTCGCTAACCTTCCCACCGGTTCCGGACAGATTTCCTGTGCGTAGGCACCGGAGGTGAGTAAGCAAGAGGCAAAGGCCAGTAAGGCGGGACAACCAACGCACCACAAACCGATGAAGGTTTGCTTACGAACGGGATCGATCCCAGAAACCATGCCTACCCCCCCCACGTGTCTCCGGCGTTCAGCGGAGAAGCGCTACTCAGGTTCCGGGGAAAAGCACGGCCTTCCTGGCCATCCCGGGTCGTGATCCCGAATCGGATAAAGGTCCGCAAGGCTGCGGGCGCCGAGCTTCTTCTTAACGCCGATTATATAGTTTGCAACCGGATCGCATAGTTTGCAACGGATTTTTTCGGCAGGGAGAGGGTTTGGGCGATCTCTGCGTAGCTCCCCCCTTCCGCCAACATGCAAAAGATGTCGAACTCTCGGGTCGGTACCACGGCGGCGCGATGTATCGGCTGCGCAATACCTGTCATAAAACTTCCTTAAGCTAGTTGAATGCATGGGGCTTCGATGGCAACGACTTGTCTGAAATCGCCTGGCCGGGCCACCATGGGACAGGGCCTTGGCTTAAGGTAGCGATGGAGGACGAACGGAGGCAGCGGCATGTTCGCCACGATGACCTGGATACTCCTCACCTCAATGCTCATAGTCGGTTCGGCGTTCGTCCTCATCGCACTGGAACGCCGCATACCCTATGATTCACGTCAGCGGCTATTGCGCACGGGGCTAATTGAAGACCTAGTCTTCTACGGGCTATTGCAGAGTTACGTTCTCGCGCTGGTTATCGCGACACTCATCGAACGCATGGATGGGGTCACTGGTCTGTCTGGCCTCCAGCTCGTTTCAAGTTGGCCGGTCTGGGTGCAGCTTCTCTTCTTGCTGGTGACGCACGATCTCTATATTTACGCGTTTCATCGATTGCAACACCGGGTGCCGCTGCTTTGGAGGCTCCACGAGGCGCACCATGCGACTGCCCTTCACCTTCGCAACCGTGGCATGTCTTAGCGGCGCGCGCCGTCTCGTGGTGGCTAAGCCGGTGTTTCGTTCTAGCGCAGATGGAGATCGTTCTTCACCGACACCACGCCGGGTATGGATCTGGCAATCGCCCCGGCGCGGTTGCGTTCCGCCTCAGTGTGTACGAACCCGCTCAACTGAACGGTGCCCTTGTACGTTTCGACACTGATGGAAAGCCCGCTCGTGCCGGGGTCCGCGAACAGCGTCGATTTGACCTTGGTCGTGATTGCGGAATCGTCTACATATTGGCCCGTACTCTCCTCTGTGGGCGATCCAGCGCAGGCATTCAGTAACAGACCCAGCAAGGCGGCAGGCATCGTCTTACGTATCATGGTAGATCTCCCTTGATTGATGCCAAATTATCTTAACGCCTAAATTGCTCCGAGCATATACTCCGTTGCGTTTACACGTCCAACGTCTACAGAACATCCAACTCCATTGGCAGATGTCATCACCCCGCAGTTACACGCCTCATTCCGTGATATAGAATGTGTCAATGCAGTTGAATCTCATATCATTATTTACTGATTTTTTGGGGCAGAATCGATCGTCGCGCTTATGGTGCTGAGTTTCCCGGCGTCTGCGCGAGCTTTAAACGACGCGGGCCGCCGTCCGAGAGCCCCGCGTTGAGGCATCGCATACGGAGTGGCTGGATCGTTCCTCGTCCGGTGCTAAGGAGGATGTCGTGATCCCGCTGCTGGTGCTGCTCGCGTTGCTGTCTGGGTGTGCGCTGCTCGATCGGGCCGCCGATCTCACAAGTCGCGCATTCGCGGGGATGACCGGCCGTGACACCACCCCGGTCGGAGACCCCCTCCACCTCCAGCTCCAGCTCGCCCTGCTCTCGGACACGGTCGTCACGCAGATCCTGCAAAAGACCGCGATGCCCTTGGACGCCGTCGACGACCCGAACCGGCGGGCGGCCCTGCTGGAGATACGCCTGGACTACGCCGCCTCAATGTGGAACGCGGCGTCGGGCCCGAACCCCTTCGCCAACGCCATCGAGATGCTGCTGACCCTAACCGTCGGCCGGCAGCAGCTCGAGCGATCGCCGCTCGCGCAGGCGCTCGGCGAGTCGCTGCGACCAACGCTCGCCGTACTGAGGTCCGCGCAGGGCGACGTGGAGAGGCTGGTCCGGAGCTTTCTCACTCCCGCCGAGTTCAGCGCCCTCGATCAGGCCATCCAGGAGGCGAAGGAGTCGCACGTCGCGGGCACGGGGCCGCGGATGGCCGTCGTTGACCTGCAACAGATCCTTGCGTCGTCGAGAGTTCCGAAGAGCGGCGGCGGAGGAGCTTTCACGAACCTTGTCGGCATCCTCGGCCTGAATCCCTTTGCCGGCCTCGACCCCGCGACGCGCGAGATTGCCGAGAGCCGGCAGTTCGCCGAGCGGCTCTTGTTCAACGTACAGCGCATGCCGGTCCTCGTACGCCTGAACGCCGAACTGCTGGCCACCCAGGTCGCGGCAGACTTCGAACTCGACCGCGCGCAGGCGAGCCTGGATCGGGCCACGACTGCGATGCAGCAGGTGGCGCAGACTGCGTCGGAGCTCCCCGACCGCCTGAGCGCCGAGCGGGCGCAGATCGTCGCGGACGTGCGAACGGAGGCGGAGCGACTGGGCACGCTGGCGCACGACTACCGGGGGTTGTTCGATGCAGCCACCACGACAGCGGGGACGACCAACCAGGCGCTGCAGACGTTCGCGGGCGTGATGCAGCGCTTCGAGTCGGAAGAGAGCGAGTCGTCGGCGCCGTCACGTCCCTTCGACGTCACCGAGTACGCCGAGACCGCACATCGGATCAGCGAGGCCGCGGTCAACCTGTCGGAGC
>JBIMKD010000233.1:0-8079 GCA_043673815.1 Chromatiales bacterium | reverse complement strand
GACAATGAGCCTCGCTGGCGAACCACGCCTCGAACTCTTGAAACGTCCGCGGGTAGTCAATGCCAGGTTCAGGTCGATGTCCCTCGTCCACCTCCCCATACTACATCTTGGGGTCACTTGCGCGAAGTGGATACCCACTTAATGACATTTCGGTGATCTTCGAACGGCTCTTGGATCTGCGCAACGATGTTTTCTTCCTTGAGGAGCCAATTCCAAGGCTTGAGAGTCGAAGTTCTAGATTCTAGAGTGGAGTCATCAGGCGGCGCGTACTATTCTCGGGGCGCCAAGCAGGCCGCCTTGCATCCAAAACGGCGCCAAGAAGAGCTGGCCCTGGCTTTCGGCCCCGGCCAGCCTTCGGCTGGCGCTCGTACGAGCCCCTGTGCCTGGCTTTCGGATCGGCAGTTGCCACCGCCGGGCGCCGGGCGAATAAACGAACGGCGGCTCCACCGTGCATCTGCTGCAAATTCTACCGATTGAATAGGGATGTCGGTAGCTCTTACAACCATTGAGCCCAGCGGCGGCAGCAACCACCTAATTATACTTATGTTTTTTTTTGGCATGATGCTTGACCAACAACGTCATCGCGCTGCTCTCTATTCCAAGCCGAAATGGGTCCAACACGATTTCTTGTGTCAGATTCGGCGAGTAGGTACATCAGCAGTACGCGACGCTGGAACAAGAGTGTAACACTCTGAAGGCGGACCCTAACGTTTATGAACAGTGTCAGGAACATGCGGAATCCGTCAGGGACAAGATCGCAGCGATGGCGGAGCAAGGGACGTAGAGGTCAATCCAAGAGAGAATCGATTTTGACGACAATGCGAGCAGCAATGCTCGCATTGTCGCCGGCTCTCAGCATTTAAACGATGACCGCCACATGCACGTCGCCTTCCTTGCGCAATACATTGACGGCAACATCCCGATCGTGGCGACAGATACGCAATTGCGGCTTCTCCCCATGGAACGTCAGTCCCAGCAATGCCTGTAGCAGATGGAAGGGGGCCCCTCCACCATCGATCGAGACGATCTCGAGCACCGAATAGCGGCGCACAGCCTCAATAACCAGGATCGGCACCGAGGCTTTGCGCTCGTCAACGTCCTCGGCGAAGGAGCATTTGCAATGGCGCACATACCGGGCTCGATCAATATCCCGCACGGCAATGAAGGCGTGTTCGAGCGGCGCTTTGCCAAGGACAAGGAGATCATCGTCTATTGCGGCTCTCCCGATTGCCCCGCCTCGGAAAACGTCGCGGCAGCGCTGGTGACTCGGGGCTTTCGAAGGGTGTATCACTACGCCGGGGGTTTGACTGGCAACAAGGCGGATACGCGATCGCGTCGTCGGCTTCGATCGAAGAGGCACCTACCCTGCCCAACGCTAGCGTGAGCGGCGAGGCGGCCCGGATTCAACGGCTCATCGACGCTTTGAGCTCAAGACACCTCGCCTAGCTCGATGTTTCGGGCGGGGTGGTCGGCGTGCTCAAGCACCGGCCCGCCTTCTGGCTGACACTGCTAGCCGCATTGTCTCTGGCTGCGGGCCTCGCCGTGTATTTCGCGTTAGTCGAGCCCACCAATGTCGAGATGAAGGGATGGATACTCGCGGTGCCCCCGAGCGATTGGACGGGACCGGTGGGAGTACGGGCGCGCGGCCCATTTTGTTTTCCATCTTGTGGGGTTCGGCGCGCTGGTCCTTTCGCTGGTGGCTGAAGACGCAAGGAATCGTTCCCACGACCACGAATGCTAGCCTCCAGAGTGCGGTTTCGACAGGATCGGCGCAGGGATCGCGCATGCGTTTTACTTCTACCAACAGCGTTCCGCCCGGCGTCGAGGCCCGCGAGTGACCACTGGAGATCGGAGCAAAGGCCAAGCCCAATGGACAAAGAGCAACAGATGTTCTTGCTCGGGCGATCACGGCCAAAGGGATGAGCCTAATCCGCCTGTTCTTTCTGGCCGGTTACGCCCTGATAACGCTCGCGTTTGCGGTGTGCGGATTCGCCCTGGTCTGGTTTGCGCTGTTGGAAATATGGGATGCCTTGGGCCCGGCCGCGGAGTCATCCAGAGAGCGATTCAATACGATCCTCGAGAGCATCGGGCTCCTGACCATCGCAACCGCCTCGCTGGAGTTGGGCCAGACGGTCCTTGAAGAAGAGATCCAACGGAAGGCCCACACGAGCACGCCCACGCGATTGCGCCGCTTCCTCTCGCGCTTCATGATCGTTGTCGTCGTATCGTTGAGCATCGAGTTCTTAGTCGCGGTATTTGGGCTCGTCCATGATGACCCGGCGCAGCTACCCGCGGCCTCGGCGATCGGCATCGCCGTCGCTGTGTTGTTAGCGGGATGGGGCCTCTTTATCTGGTTTAACAAGCATGCCGAGGAGATGGAACGGACTAAGCGTGAGGACGAACAGATCGGTTAGAAACGAGCTCGAGACAGCCGAGGCCAAGGCCAGGACGACGAGCAACAGACTTTCTTGGGCGTGGCCCGCGTGTTTGACAGCTAACAGGTCCAGTCGTATCTTGGCTGCCCTGAGCGCAAAGCGGATCGGCAGCGCCACCCTGGCGCGCATCGAGGCACATTCGACGAAACAGCCAATGGCGAGAGCCAAAGAGTTCCGCGATGCCCTGGGCAGGGCGATCTTCACGCCCAAGATCAGCGAGAAAAAACTAGCGGAAAAACTCGACGCGATCAAACAGACGCTGCCGGTCCCGGTGATCTGGGTGCTCGGCAAAGCCCAGTCGGGCAAGAGCGCCCTGATCCGGGCGCTCACGGGCCGCGACGATGCCGCCATCGGCAACGGCTTCCAACCCTGCACACGTACCGCGCGTCTGTACGACTTTCCCGAAACAACGCATTGTTTCGTCCGCTTCCTGGACACCCGGGGTCTGGGCGAGATCGATTACGACCCGACCGAGGACATGCGTTTATTCGGGCAGCAGGCGCATCTCTTGATGGTCGTGATGAGAGCGATGGATCACGCGCAACAGGAGGTGTTACGGGCCTTGCGGGCGATTTTGAAGGAACACCCGGGGTGGCCGGTGATCGTGGTTCAGACCACTCTGCATGAAGGCTATCCCAACCGGGCTACGCCACATCTCGATCCCTATCCCTATGCCCGTGTTCCTTGGCCGCCGACCGTGCCCAAGGATCTTGCACGCTCGCTCGGTAAGCAGCGGGAGTGGTTTGCCGGTATCGAGGCGGCTTTCGTGGCGGTAGATTTCACCTTGCCAGAAGACGGCTACGCGCCGGTCCATTACGGGCTCGACGCGCTATGGGCGGCGATCGAGGCTGCCCTGCCTTTGGGGTTACGGGCGCTATTCCAGAGCACTGAACACGTGGAACAGCTCCGCGACATCTATGCCCGGACTGCTCACCCCCACATCCTCACCTATGCCTTCCTCGCCGGAGGTCTGGAGGCGATCCCGGTCCCCATGGTCAGCGTCCCGTTCGTATTGTCCCTGCAGGCGAAGATGCTGCAGGCTATTGCCTCTATCTATAATCAGGAGCTCACGCACCAGCGTTACGCAGAGATCGCGAGCGCCCTGGGCCTGGGCTATCTCTTGCGCTGGGGCGGCAGGGAGCTGATCAAGTTCATCCCGGCGTATGGAACCGCCGTCGCCTCGGTCTACACCGCCGGCGTGACCTATGCCCTGGGCAAAACCCTGTGCGCGTATTTCAGCTCGATAAAGAAGGGACACGTGCCTGACAGGGCGGTATTCGAGCGCATCTACGCGGAGGAATTGCGAGCGGGGCGGGAATTGTTAGCGCGCTACGTGCACGCGCTACGGTCTTGAATCTTCTTATTTTTCTTCGGGGCCTTGCACCATCATGACCACCCGGGCCTCATCGGTGAAGTTCTCGCTCCGCTGGCTCGTGGCCATTGCGGTGATCGTGCTGCCTGCCATCACCCTGCTGCCGCTGGGACTCGTGTGGTTATGGCAACAGGGGCTCATCCTGGAGTGGCTGCTGGTACTGGCGTGCCTGGGTGGAGCCGCCTGGCTGACCTTGGTGTGGCTGAACCGTAAGCGCACGGTCGCGCTCACGGACAAACCCGAGGTGCAGCCAGATCCCCACTGGCCGCACCGCAACCGCGCCGCCTGGGATAAGGCCACCGCAATCACGGAGAAGCTCACGCTCGCGGACTACCCGCTCGACGACCCCGCCAGACTCGTCGAGCTGGGCCGAGAGACGATCACGACCGTCGCCCGGCACTATCACCCGGAATCGAAAAACGCACCCCTCGAGATCGCGATCCCCTATTTACTCATGATCATCGAGCTGGTCAGCAAGGATCTGAGAATACTCCTTGATAACATCCCCTTCAGTCATATGCTAACCATCCACGATCTCATGCGCGGGCACAGTCTAGCGAGCTTCGCGGGCAAGTGCTACGACGTATACCGGCTGGGTGCCCTGGCCATCAATCCCGTGGGGGCGGTGTTGCGCGAGCTGCGCGATCTCAGCGCGCACCAGGCCCTGAGATACCCCGCCGATGAGATCAAGATGTGGTTATTGCAGAGCTATGTAAAGCAGGTCGCCTACTACGCGATCGAGCTCTACAGTGGGGCTTTGACCTTGAGCGATGGGCATACTTCTGAATATATAACGAGGTACTCCCGCACAGATCTTGAGCGCCGGGCGCTGCCCGCTGAGGAACCCTTGCGGCTACTCGTGCTGGGCCAGGTCAAAGCCGGTAAATCCAGTCTCATTAATGCCCTCTTCGGCGAGCTTCGCGCCATGACGGATGTGCTACCCCTGACCTCCAGGATCACCCCCTACGTATTGGAACGCGATCAAGCCGGAAGGATGATCGTTCTCGATAGCGCGGGTTATGCCGGGCCGACGGCAGATCAGGGACTCGATGAAGCAGAGGCCGAGCTCTTGCGCAGCGATCTGATCCTACTCGTGTGCTCGGCCACCAACGCCGCGCGGCAGGCGGACCGGCAGCTACTTGATAATATCAATGCCCTGTTTCAGTGCCGTACCGACCTGATCGCGCCCCCGCTCCTGGTCGTCCTGACTCATGTCGATCAGCTCCGTCCCCTGCGTGAATGGGACCCGCCCTACAATATCGCAGAACCCAAGCGGCCCAAGGAGCAGGCGATCCGAGCGGCCATGGAGGCAACGGCCGAGGACCTGCGGATCGATGCAGCCGATGTGATCGCGGTCAACCTACAGCCTCGACAGAGTTACAATGTCGAAGAAGGGGTGATCCCGGCGATCCTCGGCAAGCTCGATCAGGCACAACGGGTGAAATACCTTCGCTGCCTGCGGGAGCTCAAGCGGGAGGATCATTGGAACCGCCTGCGCGATCAGTCCTGGAGGGCCGGCCGTATCCTCCTCGATGCCGGTGCGCGCGTGGCGGCAAGAACCGTAGAAAGGCTCGCTAAAGAGATAAAAAAGGATCGGCCGGCTCGTTAGGACCCGCGGGCGTCTTTGGACGGCCGCCTTTTTCCGCGGCGGGCGTCACCCTCCACACGATGTTGCCAACGTCGTCGGCGACCAGCAGCGCGCCCGCTCGGTCGACCGCCACGCCAACCGGACGACCCAGTGCGTCGCCGTCCGCATTGACAAAGCCGGTCAGCACATCCTCGGGCGTGCCGGCTGGTCGATCATCGACGAACGGCACAAAAATCACCTTATAACCGCTCCTAGGCTTGCGGTTCCATGAGCCGTGCTGACCAACGAACGCCCCGCCCGCATACCGCGCGGGCAAGAGGTTTCCCTCGTAGAAGGCAAGCCCGAGGCAGGCGGTGTGCGGGCCGAGGGCATAGTCGGGCACAATCGCATTCGCGACCAGATCCGGCGGTGGCGGCTTAACCCGCTCGTCGACATGCCGGCCGTAGTAGCTGTAGGGCCACCCGTAGAAGCCGCCGTCCTTCACCGACGTCATGTAGTCGGGGACGAGGTCACTGCCGATTTCATCGCGCTCATTGACCGTGGTCCAGAGCGCCCCGCTCCGGGGCTGCCAAGCCAGACCGTTCGGGTTGCGCAAGCCCGAGGCGAAGACCCGCGAGCGGCCTGTGGCAGGGTCGACTTCGAGAATTGCGGCGCGGTTGACCTCCTTTTCCAACCCGTTCTCGGCCACATTGCTGTTCGAGCCGACCGTCGCATAAAGGCGTGAACCATCGCGGCTTGCAATGACATTCTTAGTCCAGTGATGGTTGAGCGGGCCTGCGGGCAGATCGACGATCTTTACGCCAGGCGCGGTGACCTGCGTTTCGCCGTCGCGATACGGGAAGCGCACGATCGCATCGGTGTTGGCGACATAGAGGTCGCCGCCGACGAGCGTCATACCGAAGGGCGAATTCAACCCTTTTAGAAAGACGCTTCGCGTTTCCGCCATGCCGTCCCCGTCGGCGTCGCGCAGCAACCTGATGCGGTTAGCGCTTGGAACGCCCGCACCCGCGCGCTTCATGACCCACCTCATGACCCAGCCCCTGATGCCATTGCCGTCCTCGGGCTTCGGTGGGGCGTTGGTTTCGGCGACGAGTACATCGCCGTTGGGAAGCACATAGAGCCAGCGCGGGTGATCCAGGCCGGTTGCGAAAGCGCTCACGGCAAGGCCGGCGGCGGCGGTCGGGGTCGTACCGGCGGGCCAGCCCTTCGCTGGAGCGATGTTGACGGTGGGGATTAGCGTGGGATTCGGCGGCGGCAACGTCGGCTGCCGACCGACACCCGCCTGCACCGGCAATGTCGCGCGTTCTCCACAGGCGGCAAAACCCAGCATCGAAAAGCTGGCGAGCAGAGGGAGAGTGACAGCGTAGCGCATCAGGATAGCGCAGTAGGAACCTTAATCCTTCGTCGTGGGCCTTACGACTTCGCGCCGCCTTTCCGCGATGACTTCTTCTTTCCGAGTGTCTTTTTAACGCCGCCGATCTCTTCTAACATGTCGGAGAAGTCGAAGCCGAACAACTGCTTGATCTTCGCGTTGAGCGCAGGCATGACGAGGCTATTGCCCACCGTGGAGAGTTCCTCAACGAAGCTGTCAGCAAAGGCGGCTACCTTAGAGCGCTTGCGCCCGGACGGCTTCGTATTCTTGTGTGCGTAGCCGAGAGTGTAGCCTAGAGCGAAGCCAGCGGAGAGCGCGCCCATGCTCCAGACAATGGGGTCTTTTTGAAACGGCTCCCGGAAGTCGAGCGCCCCACTGACAGTCTCCTTTACTGACTCGTATTGGTCTTCGACAGTGTCCTTGATGTCCTCGACGGTTTGTGAAATGGACTCGCGCGCCGCCTCCATTTTGCGTTGGAGTTGCGCTTTGCCAGGCACTCTTTTTTTTACCATTGCTTTCTCCTTTCGTCTGTAAATCGTTTGTCGCTGACAGGCCGAGTCGGTTTATAACTCTCGCTTCAACCACCGCTTGTCCTTTTCGAGCTCTTCGATGCTCCTTTTTGGTGCGAGGTTCTGTTTCGCTAATCGGTCTTTAGCTCTTATTAAAACGGCTCCCCCGATGACCAGATAGATCACGCCCGTAATTATAAAGCCGAGCGCGTACTTGACCGGCTGGCTGAGCAGAGTATCCTCAAATAGCGCGGAAACCAGGAAGGCAATAGCCACGTTCAACAGCGAGAACCCGACGGCTGCGATTACACCGCCTACGCCGATAGAGACGCGTCCGCGCACATATGCGTTTACGTCTTCTTTAGATCTCGAGCTTCAGCAGGCCGAGTTTGGTGTCGAGGAGAGTGACTATATCGTGGCCCAGGCGACCAATCAGCGACGGCAAGCTTGCGCCGCCCACATCCGGTTTCGCGCCGGTTGCACTCTTTTCAATATCGCTCACGACCGAAGGCTTACTTGCTCGACTTGCCACCAGACTTTCCGGTAGACTTCCCGTCCCCGCCTTGCTTATTGAGACCCGCAGCCTCTTCGCTCGTACCCGCAGCCTCTTCGAGCGGACCTATGATCGCGCGAACTGCGCCCGCAGCCGCTCCGGCCAGCACTTTGGCCGCCGTCTTCTTTATCGTCCATCATAGGGTTAAAACCACCGGCTTTTAGCCGGTTAGCTTTAGCTGCGAAAATGCTGCGCAAGGAGGTGCATCATGGACTACAGATATGGCAGTCATACAGTTTTTCAGATTGAG
>JBIMKD010000232.1:0-3924 GCA_043673815.1 Chromatiales bacterium | reverse complement strand
TCGCGCAGCCAGCGGCGCAGGTCCTTGCGCACCTTGGCGTCGAGCGCACCGAACGGTTCGTCCAAGAGCAGCACGCGCGGTTCGATCGCTAGGGCGCGGGCCAGGGCTACCCGCTGTTTCTGTCCGCCGGACAACTGGTGCGGGTAGCGCCGCTCCAGGCCGCCGAGCTGCACCAGGTCCAGCAGCTCGACGGTTTTGCGGCGGATCTGGGCTTCACCGGACCGCAAGGACCTGGGCTGCACGCGCAGACCGAACCCGATGTTGTCCAGCACGCTCATGTGCTTGAACAGTGCGTAGTGCTGGAACACGAAGCCGACGCGGCGCTCACGCACGGGTTTGCTTGCCATGTTCTCGGTACCGAACAGAATCGCCCCGTAGTCCGGAAATTCAAGCCCGGCGATGACGCGCAGCAAGGTCGTCTTGCCGGAACCGGACGGACCCAAGAGCGCGATCAGCTCGCCCGACCGGATGTTCAGATTAACGTCCACCAGCGCCGGAAAGCCGGTGAAGCTCTTGTGAATGTGGCGGATTCGAATGTCCATGCGGAGCTCCGTTAATGACGATGCGAGGCCGAGAGCTCGGCGCCGTGCCGTGCTTCGAGGAAGGACTTCAGCGCGAGCGTGATCAAGGCCAGCCCGGCCAAGAGCGAGGCCACGGCGAAGGCCGCGGCGAAGTTATATTCGTTGTAGAGGATTTCCACGTGCAGCGGCATGGTATTGGTCTCGCCGCGGATGTGGCCGCTGACCACGGAGACCGCACCGAACTCGCCCATGGCGCGGGCGTTGCAGAGCAGCACGCCGTAAAGCAGGCCCCATTTAATGTTCGGCACCGTGACATACCAGAAGGCCTGCCAGCCATTCGCGCCCAGGGACAGCGCCGCCTGCTCGTCGTCCGTGCCCTGTTCCTGCATCAGCGGTATCAGCTCGCGGGCGATGAAGGGAAAGGTCACGAACACCGTAGCCAGCACAATACCCGGCACGGCGAAGATGATGTGGATGTCGTGCGCGGCCAGCCAAGGACCGAACCAGCCCTGCGCGCCGAACATCAGCACGTAGATCAGCCCGGAGACCACCGGCGACACCGAAAACGGCAGGTCTATAAGCGTGATAAGGAAGAACTTGCCGCGGAACTCGAACTTGGTGACGGCCCAGGCCGCGGCCACGCCGAAGACGAGATTCAGCGGCACCGCGATGGCAGCGACGGTGAGGGTCAGCCGGATCGCCACCAGCGCGTCGGGTTCTTTCAAGGACTCCCAGTACAGCTTGAAGCCGCCGCGCAAGGCCTCCGTAAAGACGGCGACCAGGGGAAGCAGAAGAAACGCCATCAGGAAGGTGAGCGCGCCGGCCGTCAGAATCCAGCGGACCCAAGGCTGCTCGGTGATCACGGCATTGCGCTCTATCAGCGGCTCGAACGGGAGCCGGATCGGATCGAGCAGTGAGTGGTCGATCCGCGGACTCATGCTCCAGCTCCCTGAAGCACAGGGTGAGGCAGAGCGGGTTTGACATGGCGCTGGGTCCGGTGGCGGTTGGTCCACGCCTGCAGCGCGTTGATGACCAGCAACAGCACGAAGGAAATGACCAGCATGGCTGCCGCCACCGCGGTGGCGCCCGCAACATTATACTCCTCCAGCTTGATGACAATGAGCAGCGGCGCGATTTCGGACACATGCGGCAGATTGCCAGCGATGAAGATCACCGATCCGTATTCGCCGACGCCGCGCGCGAAGGCCAGCGTGAAGCCGGTCAAGAGCGCGGGCAGGATGGCCGGAAAGACAACCCGGCTCACCGTCTGCCAGCGCGTTGCGCCGAGCGAGGCGGCAGCTTCCTCCAGTTCCTTCTCGGCGTCCCTCAGCACCGGCTCCACCGTGCGCACCACGAACGGCAGGCCGATGAAGGTCAGCGCGACGACGATGCCGAGCGGGGTGTAGGCCACCTTGATGCCAAGTGGTTCCAGAAACTGGCCGACCCAGCCGTTGCCCGCGTAGAGCGCCGTCAGGGCGATGCCGGCGACCGCGGTCGGCAGCGCGAAAGGCAGATCGATCGTCGCATCGAAGAGCCGCTTGCCCGGAAACTCGTAGCGCACGAATACCCAGGCCACGAGCATGCCGAAGACCAGGTTGATGGCCGCCGCGATCAGCGCCGTTCCGAAGGAAAGCCTGAGCGCCGACAGTACACGAGGCGAACCGAGAATCGGCAAGAGGCCGTCAAGACCGAGCCCGGCCGCTTTGACAAATACCCCAGCGAGCGGGATGAGCACGATCAGGCTGAGGTAGATCATCGTGTAGCCCAAGGTCAGTCCGAACCCCGGGATCGGGGAACGGCTGGGAGACGGGCGCTTCTGGATGGTAGGTAGCATCGCGGTGCTCTACTCTGGCAATGTGAGCGGGTAAATCTAGCAGACGATTGCTTATTGCCATAAATAATCTATCCTGATAAACAAATAACTATTATGCATAACGTAAAAACACGTCGCCCTCCCGAAACGGCCCCCTACCGGCCGCTTTGCGGCCGTATGGACGACTGCCGTCCACCGGAACGGGGATACCACCCCTCAGATCAGGGCTCGCCTGGCCGAAGCGATTTCCCGCGGCCACATCCACCCCGTAATCCGTGGCGACACGGACCTCCGTCGCGGTCTCAAGGCGATGCACAATGACCTTGGCTCCTGATTCGTGGAGAAGAGCGATTAAGGTCATAGCCCGCCCCACCGAGGCCTGACTGCCCCCGATCTCCAGGCAGGTGCGGTCGAGTCGCACGTAATCCGGTTGGATCTCAAAGACGTGTTCGAGAATATTCTCCCTGTGGACCCCGGAGGCGACGTTCATAGCCAGGCGATAGCCGCGCCGCCGGTAGTTTCTCAGCGCGACCTGCGTTCGGCGGCGTTCATCGGCGTCCCCCGTGCTCGGCGGATCGCTTTGAATCACGATGCGCTCCGGGGTCAGGCCGCAGCGATGCAAGAGACCTTCGAAGTACTCGCCATGATCATGCGGGACCGCCAGGATATGGCGGGCGTGCACGTGTAGAAATAAGCAGCCATCCTGGTTCGCCTGGCGTAGAAAATTGAGCATATGCACCGTGCGGCACAGCCGATCCAGATATACGATCGCCGCCGCTTCGCGGGCGCTCGCGAAGACCTCGGGCGCCGGTAGCGCTGCGTAGTTCGCACCGATCGCGCGCAAATAGGCTTGATGGCCGGCGACGAGGCGCCCGCTGGAGGCGATCGCGACGAGCGGCTGAAACACGCTCGTCAGCCGAGCGGTCCGAAATACCCCTCGACCGCCCCGTAACGCCAACGAATCGGATCCTCGGGCAGGAAGCGCATAGGCGCTGCCCGCATCTGGTCATTGAAATAATCGATGATCTGACTGATCGGCATGCTGCTCCTCCTACCGCATATGAAAAATCATTGCGGGACACGATACTGTTAGTGAGGTCCGCTCATGGATTCGAGCGGACCGGCGGCTGCCGGCCCGCTACGCTTGGGATTAATCCGATAGTTTCGCCAATGCCACCTCGGTCGATTTCACCAGCGCCAGCACCTCCGACCCTACCTTGAGATCGAGATCTGCGATCGAGCGCGAGGTGATCACCGAGGTCACGATCCCTGCCGGCGTCTCGACATCCACCTCCGAGACCACCGGTCCTTCCAAGATCTCTTTAACCCTTCCTCGAAACTGATTGCGTACATTGATTGCTTTAATGGTCATGGTATCTACCTCTGTTATCTAAGGAAGGTCTGAACAAGGCCGCGTTTCTCCCTCTCCCTCCGGGAGAGGGCGGGGGTGAGGGAGTAAATTCAATGAGTTATCCCCTCACCCCAACCCTTGTATGTTGTTGGTGGAATATATGAAAATATTGTTGGGGCTGTGGAGTTGGTGGGCAAAGGGGCGCGCGGTGGGAAACGCGCAGCGTTTTCCACGGCAAG
>JBIMKD010000231.1:0-10011 GCA_043673815.1 Chromatiales bacterium | reverse complement strand
TACGGCTATCGCGTGTTCTCCGACAGCGCTCCGGTTCTGGAGAAGGCCTTGGCGCGCAATGGCGGTCTCGGCTGGATCGGCAAGCACACGAATCTGATTCATCGCGAGGCGGGTTCCTGGTTTTTTTTGGGTGAGATTTATACCGATCTGCCGCTGCCGACCGATCCGCCTCACACTGCGAACCATTGCGGCCGCTGCAGCGCGTGTATCGAAATCTGTCCTACCCAAGCGATCCTCGGGCCTTATCGGCTCGATGCCCGGCGTTGTATTTCCTATCTCACGATCGAGCTTCGCGGTCCGATCCCGGAACCGCTGCGGCCCTTGATCGGCAACCGCATCTTCGGTTGCGACGACTGCCAACTGGTCTGCCCGTGGAATCGCTTCGCGCGCTTGAGCTGCGAGACCGATTTCAAACCCCGCCATGGATTGGATGCGCCCGATCTCATCGCGCTGTTTAATTGGACCGAGGAAGCGTTTCTGAAATATACCGAAGGTTCCGCGATCCGGCGCATCGGTTATGAAGGGTGGCTACGCAATATCGCCGTGGCCTTGGGAAATGGGCCAGCCTCACCCGAGGCCGTCGCGGCCCTGGAGCAAAGGCGCGCGCATCCCTCGGCGCTGGTCCGCGAGCACGTCACCTGGGCGCTCGCGCGGCAGGCAGCCAGGTAGCTCCATCCAGCGTAGATTCTATGTTGCGTTGTCAACCTTTTTTCCGAGCAGTGCTGGGTTGAAGGGGGTGTTGGAGTTCCGGACAGCGAAGGCGACGCGGGATTTTCCGGGCCAGTGCGCAACAGGCAGCGGTCGTGGAAAGGCCTTTGGCAAGGAGGTTGGCGAAGTACGGCTGCCAGGCGCGGGTGCGGGCGCCGCTGACGGCGGCATGAGGGGGCCGACACCGGCGATGGATTGCAGACGCTGGCGGCGCTCTTCGAGCGCTGGGTTTTCGGCCAGGAGCGCCTTGAGCTGCCGTTCGACGGCGGCGACCAGCTCACGGAGGGCGGCGAGGGCACGGCGGGTTTCGCGTTTGAGGAACGCCGCGCCGCTCAAGCTTTGTTCGAGGGCAACCGCATGTTTGACCAGGGCAGCACGTCTCTGAAGCAGAGCGGCGATCTCGCGCTGGCGGGCGGTCGGCGGCCAAATAGGGGTGCAGATCTTGACCTTCGTGCGCGACGTAGCGGGCGATGATGCGGGCATCGAGCCGGTCGGTCTTGCCCCGGTATCGCGGCCCTATGCCTGCCGCTTTTTTGTAACGTAAGGTGAAAAACCCCGTCGGGCTCACACTACGTTACGAACAGGGCTCGCATACCATCCTGTCATGCGATATAAGAACACCGTGACGAAAGACAGCGTTCTCGTCGTTGACGATGATCGCGAGATCCGTACGCTCTTGTGCGATTATCTGGAGCAGAACGGTTATCGTGCCAATGCGGTGCCCAACGGAAAAGCGATGTGGGCAGCCCTTGAATCGAGCCACGTGGACCTCGTCGTGCTCGACCTCATGTTGCCCGGCGAGGATGGGCTCGCGCTCTGTCGCGAGATCCGAGCACGCATGGACACGCCGGTGATCATGTTGACCGCACGTGGCGAGGAGATAGACCGCATCATCGGTCTGGAAATGGGCGCCGACGATTACTTGCCCAAACCTTTCAATCCGCGTGAGCTGCTAGCGCGCGCGAAGAGTGTCCTGCGTCGGTCCCGAAGCCTGCCCCGCAACCTACAGCCGGACGACGCACGATTGATCCGGTTCGCCGGTTGGACCTTGGATCCCGCCCTGCGCCAGTTGACCTCCGCAGACGGCGTCGTCGTTCCGCTAGGCGGCGCCGAGTACCGGTTGCTGCGGATACTACTCAATCACTCCAACTGCGTTTTGAGTCGCGACCAGATCATGGAGCTAGCGAAGGGGCGCGAAACCGATCCCTTCGACCGCAGCATAGACGCCCAGGTGAGCCGGCTGCGCCAGCGGCTGCGCGACGACCCGCGGGAGCCTGCCATCATCCAGACCGTGCGCGGGGAGGGATACGTGCTCTCCGCTAGAGTGGAAGTAGTGAGATAGTGCTTCCCGAGTCACTGTTCGGCAGGATGATCCTGATCCAGACGCTGGGTCTCTTGGTAGCGGGGGGGGTAGGCGCGGCGATCCATTCCTGGGAGGTGGACAGGGTCTTTGCGCAAACCGACGCGGCCCAGGCGGCCCAGCGGATCGCCGATACCGTGAGCCTGCTCGACACGCTGGCGCCCGCCGAGCGCGGGAAAGTCGTCACCATCCTCAACACCCGCCGTTGGTTTGCTTCGCTCGATCCGGCGGCAGTACCGCGTACCGGGGCCGGCGGACAACGACACTCCGCGCTGGCGACATTTGAAGCCTGGGTGCGCCGAGCGCTCGGCAGTCGCGCCCTCAAGGTCGTCTATGCCGATCAGGGTGCGACCGGCGGGTCTTACCTTGTGCAGGCGCGCCTGACGGACGGTCATTGGGTGACGCTCGGCTATCGTCGTAGTTTGATCAGCTCCCCCGATCGCCTGTTCTGGACCTGGGCGACACTGGCGACCGCGATCCTTATCGCGGCGTGGGTAGCGGTGCGCTGGGTGACGCGTCCGCTGTCTATCCTTGCGCAAGCCGCTGAAGATCTGGGACGCGACATCAACCGCCCTCCCCTGAAGGAGAACGGGCCTTCGGAAGTGCGACACGTGGCCTCGGCCTTTAACAACATGCAATCGCAGCTCGTGCGCCTGCTGCAGGACCGCGTGCGGATCTTCTCGGCCATGTCTCACGATCTCAAGACCCCAGTCACCCGCCTGCGGCTGCGCACCGAGATGCTGAAAGACGCAGAGCTGAAGGCCAAATTCGCGGCCGACCTGGAACTGATGGAAACCATGGTCAACGCGACCCTGGATTTCGCGCGCGGCACGAGCGACCGAGAGGTTTTCCAACCAGTGGACATCATGGCACTCGTTGAAAGCATCCAAGCGGATGCGGAAGAGATGGGGCAATCCGTGGCGGTCGGAGGCCACGCAGCGGGGCCTTACAGCGGCAAACCCCTAGCCTTGAAGCGCTGCATCGGCAACTTGGTGGACAACGCGGTCAAGTACGGCCAGCGCGCCGAGGTGACGGTGAACGACGACGGCAGGCGGCTTCAGATCTGCGTCCTCGATGCTGGACCGGGGATACCGAAAGCCGAGCTCGAGCGGGTGTTCGAGCCCTTCTATCGCCTCGAGTCATCGCGCAGCCGGGAAAGCGGAGGAACCGGTCTAGGCCTCGCCATCGCCCGCAACATCGCCCATCTGCACGCAGGAGATCTCGCCTTGAGCAACGCCGATGGCGGCGGGCTCGAAGCGCTCCTCACCCTCCCGCGTGGATTGAGCCACTCTGGTCTTGAGCACCGGTAAGAATCAATGACGAGCCGGGCCGTAAGCAGTTCGTGCCGGTCACGATCACTCTCGCTCCTCAGGCTTGCCGTGCCGTATGTCATGTTGGCGGTCATGAGGCCGGTATTGGCGGGAGGTTTCATTGCCCACCTGGCCGATCCGTTCGACACCGAGACCGAGACCGCACCGGCACCCGGGGTTCCCTGGCAGGCGAGCGAGCCGCTTCCGAAGGTACCTGAGCCGAGGCTCGGCAGTCCCGGCGAGATCTCAGGCCCTCTCTCCCTCGCCCAGATCACCGACCTCGCCCTTATGAATAACCCGCAGACCCGAGAGGCGTGGGCCGTGGCACGCGCTCAAGCCGCGGAGCTCGGGATCGCGCGCTCGCTGTACTGGCCGCAACTCGACGGGCTCGCCAACCTCACAAATAGCAGGTCGCTCTCCAGCGCTGGGGCGTCCAATCCCGAGCAGACACGCTATGGCCCTTCGGTAAGCCTGGCCTATGTCCTCTTCGACTTCGGCGCCCGCGAAGGAGAGGTGGAGGCCGCTCGCTACCGGTTGCTGGCCTCCAATCTCCAACAGAATCGCGTGTTGCAGGATGTAGTGCTGCTGGTCGAGCAGACCTACTACCAGGTGCTGGGCGTGGAGCGGCTCGTGTCGGCCAACCAGGAGGCTTTGAAGAGCGCGCAAGCCAGCCTGAGTGCGGCGAGTATTCGGCGCAAGGCAGGTTTGGCCACCATCGGTGATGTCTATCGTGCCGAGACGGCCGTGGGTCAAGCGCACCTGACCGTGCAGCGCACCGAAGGGGAGCTTTCCAAGGCCCGGGGCCAGCTCGCAGTAGCGGTGGGGATCCCGGTCAGTACGCGGGTGAACCTGCTGCCCTGGCCCGTTCAACCGCCGGTTGCAAAGGTCGCCGAATCGCTGGATCTCATCCTCGATCAGGCCAAATCGATGAGGCCCGATCTCGTGGCGGCCGAGGCCCAGGTGCGCGCCGCTCGCGCCGGGGTGCAGACAGCAAAGGCGGCGGGACTACCGACACTCGAGCTCGCCGTCAATGGTGGCCGCACGGGGTTTCTCGACGATGAGCGGCCGACTTCGAACAGCTACAGCATCGCCGTCAACCTGCGGATCCCGCTCTTCACGGGTTTTCGCGATACCTATAGCGTGCGTCTCGCGGAGGCGCAAACAGAGCAAGCCGAAGCGGCGCGCGATCGACTGCATCGCCAGAGCTCGCTGGAGGTCTGGCAGGCCTACTACGATCTGAACACCGCCATGACCGGAATCGATACCAGCTCCGGCGTATTGAGAAGTGCCAACCAGTCGAGCGAGGTGGCACTGGCGCGCTACCGGTCGGGGGTCGGCAGCCTGCTCGATCTGCTCACCGCCCAGTCGGACGAGGCAAACGCGCAAGTTCAATGGATACAATCCCAGTTCGACTGGTACACCGCCCTCGCGCGTCTGACGCACGCGCGCGGCGCCTTGCTACCGTCGTCATGAAGAGAATATTGCTGATAGGGGTGTTGCTCGTCGCCGCTATCGGCCTCTATCTCCGGCTGGGTAACGATAGGACGGCCGTCGCCGATAAGGCCGCCCGCGAGGAAGTAATCGCGGTCAAGACCGTCGCTGCGAAGGTGCAGCCGATGCCGGTCGTCGCCGAGGCGGTAGGGACCGTCGAGCCGGAGCACAGGGTCGAGGTGCGCCCGCAGATGAACGGGGTGCTCGAGGCGGTATTGTTTCACGAAGGCGAGGACGTAAGAAAAGGTCAACTGTTGTTTCGTATCGATGACCGAACCGCCCGGGCTACCCTCGATCAGGCGCAGGCCACCTTGGCCCGCGATGAGGCGCAGTTGCTGGAAGCGCGGGCGCAGCGGGAACGTCTCAGACCGCTCGCAGAACGTGAATACATCACCCGCCAGGAGTACGAGCAAGCGGTCGCCTCTATGGAAGGCCTCGCTGCCACCGTGAAGGCCAATCGCGCCCAGGTGGAGATGGTTCGGGTGCAACTTGGCTACAGCGAGATCCGCGCCCCGATCACCGGCCGAACGGGTAGCCTTGCGGTCAAGGAAGGGAACCTGGTCAATACCGCCGGGGCGACGCCGCTGGTGGTGATCATGGGTATCAAACCGGTGCTGGTCGCCTTCAATATCCCGCAGCGCTATCTCGAAGAGGTCCGGCGCCAGGGGAAATCGGGTGACATGCGCGTTGCAATCTACCGTGAACAGGGCCGTGTCAGAGTGGCCGAAGGCAAGGTCGTCTTCATCGATAACACGGTGAACCCAGGGACCGGTACCGTGCTCTTGAAAGCAAGGGTCCCGAACCAGGACCAGGCATTGTGGCCGGGAGAGTTCATCCTTGCGCATCTGATCCTGAAAATCGAGCCCGACGCCGTGGTCGTGCCTGCAAGCGCGGTCCGGCCGGGGCAAAAAGGCCCTTATGTCTATGTTGTGGACGATGAAAAGGCGAGGCTGCGACCGGTCCAGGTCTTGCGACAGGTCGAAGACTTGGCCGTCATCGGGGAGGGATTGAAAGGCGGCGAACTGGTGATCACCGAGCTTCCCGTTGACCTTAGCCCCGGCAAAGCGGTCAAACTGATCGGGGAGCCACACTCGTGAACCTGTCCAGGATCTTCATCGAACGTCCGGTAGCGACGGCAGTGTTGACCGCAGGCCTTTGCTTGTTTGGCGTATTCGCATTCGACACGCTGCCGGTCAATGACTTGCCCAGCGTCGATTTCCCCACCCTTCAGGTCTCCGCAAACCTCCCCGGAGCGGATCCCGAAACCATGGCGCGAGTGGTAGCAACGCCTCTGGAGCGGGAGTTTTCCACCATCTCCGGTATCGATTCCATGAGCTCGGTGAGCAACTCGAGCTCGACACGTATCGCTTTGCAATTCCGGCTCGAGCGCAATATCGACTCGGCCGCCCAGGACGTGCAGGGCGCGATCGCGAGGGCCATGCGCCGACTTCCCAACGGGATCGATCCACCTCAGTTGCGCAAGACCAACCCCGCAGACAGCCCGGTCCTGATCCTCGCCTTAACCGCAGAGACCCTGCCCCTGCCGGAGCTGAACGAGCTCGCCGACACCCGTCTGACCCAGCGATTGTCGATGCTTCCGGGGGTCGCTCAGGTGGTGGTCTACGGCGCCCAAAAATACGCGGTACGCTTGTATCTCAATCCCAATGCCTTGGCCCAACGTAACCTAGGATTCGATCAAATAGTGGAGGCCGTCCAGGAAGCCAACAGTAACCGCCCCGCCGGAACCATGGACGGCGCCGAGCGCGCCTATGCAGTAACGGCCGACGCCGATCTCAAGACAGCCGCGGATTTTCGAGACGTGATCGTGGCCTTCCAGAACGGTATTCCGGTCCGTCTCAAGGACATCGGCCGCGCTGAAGACAGTGTGGAGAACGATAAGACATTGAGCTGGTTCAATGGCGAGCGCTCGATCGTTCTCGCGGTACAGCGGCAGCCCGGTGCCAACACGGTGGAGACCGTCAACGGGATCCGGGCACTGTTTCCTGAGGTACGCGCCCAGCTCCCGACGGGAGTTGAATTACGCGTGCTGGTCGATCGTTCGGAGTTTATCCGCGCGTCGATCCACGACGTCAATTTTACCCTGGTGCTCGCGATCGTCCTCGTGACCGGAGTGGTGCTCATGTTCCTGAGTAATCTGTCATCGACCCTCATCACGGTTCTGATCCTTCCCACATCGGTGCTCGGGAGCTTCGCCGTGATGCATCTCCTGGGCTACAGTCTAAACAACCTGTCACTGATGGCCCTGACCTTGGCCGTGGGTTTCGTGGTGGATGACGCCATCGTAGTGCTGGAAAACATCAGCCGGCACATGCAGATGGGCAAGGACCGTTTGACCGCGGCCCTCGATGGCACGCGCGAGATCGGTTTCACCGTCTTGTCCATGACGATATCGCTGGCCGCCGTATTTATCCCGATCCTGTTCATGACCGGCATCCTCGGTCGCCTGTTCGCCGAGTTCGCGGTCACCGTAGGCGTGGCCGTGCTGATCTCCGGGCTCATTTCCCTGAGCCTCACCCCCATGCTTTGCGGCTTGTTCCTCAAGTCCGCCAGGGGACACGGTCCTCATTACCGCGCCTTTGATGCGCTGTTCGAGCGTTCCAGGGCGCTTTACGGCAAGAGCCTCCGAGTCGCCATGGGTCATCGTGGCTCGATGCTCATGGCATCGGCAGCGATTCTGGTTGCGACCGGCTGGCTCTTCACCGCGGTGCCGAAGGGCTTCATCCCGAATCAGGACACCGGTACTATTAGCGGCAGTACCCGCGCGCCGGAGGGAACTCCATTTCCGGAGCTGGTCAAGAGGCAACTGGCACTCACCGAAGTGGTGCGAGCCAATCGCAACGTCGAATCGCTGATGTCCACCGCGGGACAGGGATTCGGAGGGGTGAGCGGGGGCAATGTCGGGCGCATCATCGTACGATTGAAACCTGCGGCCGATCGGGAACAGAGTGCCGACGAAGTCATTCAGGAGCTGCGGCTAGCCGCGCGCGCGGTCGAGGGTATGGAGCTCGTGCTGCAAAATCCGCCGGCGATCCGCCTCGGCTCGATCACGGGCGCAGGGGAATTTCAAGTTGTCCTACGGGGCTCCGATCTGACGTCCCTCTACCCGGCCGCCCAAGCGATCGAGGCTCGACTCGAGGCGTTGCCGATGATCCAGGCTGTGAGCAGCAGCCTGGAGCTCGCCAACCCCGAGGTCCAGGTGCACATTCTGCGCGAGCGCGCAGCTTCCCTCGGCGTTAGCCCAGAGGCGATCGAAACTGTGCTCGGCTCTGCCTTTGGAGGGAGCGAGATCAGCACGATTTATGGTGCCAATGACCAGTATCCCGTTTTTATTCAGCTCGATCTGGCCTTCCAGCGCGACGTCAATGCGCTCGACGCCCTCTACGTGCAGAGCCGAAACGGCCGTCTGGTACCGCTCGCCAGCATTGCGGAGATAAGGCAAGGGGTCGGGCCGATCTCGATCGAGCATTTCGGACAACTTCCGTCGGTCACGCTGTCGTTCAACCTGGCGCGGGAGCAATCTATCGGGACGGCGCTTTCGGCCATCCAGGAGATAATGCGGGAGGCGCTCCCGCCCGGAATCAGCAGCGTCCTGAGCGGCAGCGCCAAGAGTTTCGAGGAATCGACACGCGATCTACCGATCCTCTTGGGTATCACCGTCCTGGTGGTGTACATGATCCTCGCCATCCTGTACGAACATCTCGGCCATCCACTCACCATCCTCACGGCGCTGCCCTTGGCCGGGTTTGGGGCATTGGTCATGCTTTTGCTCTTTAACCAGGAGCTCAATATGTTCAGCTTCGTGGGGATTATTCTCCTCGTGGGGCTGGTCAAGAAGAATGGGATCATGATGGTGGATTTCTCGCTCACCCTCCAGCGTGAAAAAAATCTGCCTGCTGAGCAGGCCATCGTCGAGGCTTGCCTGGTTCGCTTCCGACCTATCATGATGACCACGATGGCGGCGATCCTCGCGACCCTGCCCATTGCACTCGGTTATGGCGCAGGCGGCGAGGCACGCCAGCCCCTCGGGATCGCGGTCGCGGGCGGGCTTTTGTTCTCGCAGTTTCTGACGCTCTATATCACCCCGACCTTTTACGTGAGCCTGGAGCGGTTCGTCCAACGGCTTGCGCATGCACGCCTCCGGTACATGGGGCGAGAAACGGGGCTCTAAGCGGCAAGCGTTTTTACCCTCTTCCCGCGCACGCGCCGATCGCTTTGTCGTAAGCCTCCCGTTTCTCCAGTCTCTTGATAATGCATTTCCATTGATCGGGAGTATATGTATACCCTCTGCTACGGCATTCGGCGAGAAACTTCTTCCGAGTCGGTTCGGTTACTTTAAGCTGATCGGACCTTATATTCATCGCTTCCTTGCATAACGATACCTCCTCACTGCATGCCGAGAGTCCGAAAGAAATAAGCAACCCAAGAACCACAGTACGCCATGCTTTTATCGTCATTGAGATCAGTACCTCTATTGCCCATCAAATATTAGAACAGAAGGTCTCAGTCGCCTTAGCTGCCCAAAGATTGGGATCCACTGCGTTGTGCCGTAGTTTACAGGCAAACGGCGTTACCCGCCTATTCTGGCGCGAGATAGTGGCTGTAACGCGCACAATGATGGACCTGAAGGACAGATCATCGAGCGCCAGCTTGTCGCTACGCTGACCGTACTGTAAGCTCCTTACACATAAGTGTCGCGAGCTAGTCGAGAAGGCCAAAGCCAAGGCTCGCGTTCGCACCGCGCGCGAGGCCATACATGCCGCGCTGGAGAACTATGTCAAGCCCTACGATTACTCCGGGATACTCGAACTCGTGGGCACCGGCTGTCTCGCGGACGACTACGACTACAAGACTGCATCACCCCCGAAGTACGTCGGCTGGGATCCGGTGTACAAGCCAGATTGATTCGCAAGACACGCGCGTGATCGTCGATACGTCCGTGTGGGCAAGTGACTTCGAGAGGATGTACTAGAAGTAAGGAGCTTATGGGCACTTCGATTAATTCCTCGCCTCGGGCCTTATTATAGCTTTTAGTAGCTGATCGGATATATAACTCGTGTTAGAATATGGGCCTTCATCCATAAGAGCAGCAAGGGGAGATGATCATGGGGCAACCGGGGTTCT
>JBIMKD010000230.1:0-16084 GCA_043673815.1 Chromatiales bacterium | reverse complement strand
CTGGCCCTGGAGATGGTCCTGGGTGACTTTATTAATGCTTTTATGTTTAAAACAATTGATAGTATTTCCAATAAGTTTGATACCTATGGCCAAGGGCTGCTCTGTGCCCTCGAATCGGCGGATGGCGAGTGTAAAGACAGAGGTCCGGAACCTCTTGCCGCGGAGTTACTGGTGAGCAGGGTAGGAGGACCGCATGCCATCACCTGTCTTCTGGGGGGCGTGTATCTCGCCGAAGATTTGCCGGCGGCGCTGTCCTTACGGCCGCGTTTGCGTTCCGGGGAGTCGGTCGTGACCCGTAGCGGCGTGTGGCTCGGGTGCAACTGGATGAAATTGAAGCGCGCGGAAGGCGAAGAGGGCAGTGCCCTGCGGGTGCAAAAGGCCCTCAATGCCGCCTTGGAACGCGAGCGCGGGTTAGCGGACCAGGCCGATGGGTGCACGGCGCGCATGACGGGCACGCGGCAGGCATTGGCCGAAGCGGAGGAAGAACTCCGATCGCTGGAAGAACATCTCATCGATGCGCAAAGGGGGATCGGGAGTGCAAGGGAAAAGATCGCAGTGCGTCAGGCGGAAGATGAGCACATTCGGATGCGGAACGAAACCCTGGGCGCGGAGTTGCGTGGGCTCGAAGGACGCGATCGGGCCGGCACGGCCGAACTCGAGGCGGCGGAGGTTCGCTTGGAATTGATACGCCGGGACCTGGACGCGCTCGAAGCCCGGCGGGCCGAGGTCGTCACGAGCCGGGAGCAACAAAAAGCGCTGTTGCAAGGCGCGAAGTACGAGTGGCAAGGCGCTCGCGAACGCATGCACGAGATGGCGCTGCGGCTCGAGTCGATGCGCGCCCGTTGCAGATCCCTAGAGCAAGGCTTTAACCGCAATCGCCTCCAAGTCAGCCAAATGAACGTGCGCCGCGACGAGTTACTGGCCGCGCTCGGCCAGGCCGCGCAGCCCCGCGATGATCTCACGAAGGCATTGCAGCAAGCCTTGGAAGAGCGGCTAGAGGTGGAAGCGGAACTGGCTCAAGCGCGCGCGGATCTGCAGGCGCTCGATGCCCATCTGCGTGAAGGCACGGAGCGCCGCGCCGAGACTGAACGCGGCCTTCAGGGGCTGCGCGATGCGCTCGAGCAAGCAAGGGTGTACGAGGAAAGCTTGCGGGTGCGGATGCAGGCCCAGCACGACTTGCTCGCTCCGACCGGTCATACCATGGAGCAATTGCTGCCCGGCCTCCCCGCCGAGGCCGATCCAGCCGCTTGGCAAGAGCGTCTAAGTCACGTCGAGCAGCGCATCGAGCGGCTCGGTCCCATCAACCTGGCCGCAGTGGACGAGCTCCAGCAACTGAGCGAACGCAAGAAGTACCTCGACGATCAACACGCCGATCTTAGCGAAGCGCTGGCGACCTTGGACGACGCCATCCGGCGGATGGATCGGGAGACGCGCGGGCGGTTTAAAGAGGTATTCGAGGCGGTCAATTTGCGCTTACAGTCGATGTTCCCGCGGCTCTTCGGCGGCGGGCAAGCGTATTTGGAGCTGACCGACGATGATCTCTTGGCCGCGGGAATCACCTTGATGGCGCGCCCTCCGGGCAAACGCAACACGACGGTGCATCTGCTCTCGGGCGGTGAGAAGGCATTAACGGCACTCGCATTAGTGTTTGCGATCTTCGAGCTCAACCCGGCGCCGTTTTGTCTCCTCGACGAGGTGGACGCGCCGCTCGACGATGCCAATGCCGTGCATCTTTGCGACATGCTACGCGCGATGTCGGAGAGCGTGCAGTTCCTATTCGTGACCCACAATAAGACCACCATGGAGATCGCTGAACGCCTCATCGGGATCACCATGCAGGAAGCGGGTGTCTCACGGCTCGTGGCCGTGGATATCGACGCAGCGGTGCGGCTGGCCGCGGTGTGATATGAACGGCCTCCGCCTGAGCTTGCTGGTGATCGGGCTCGTCATTCTTGCGGCGATCTATTGGTTGGGTACGTCGCCTAAGGGCAACCGATTGAATCGTTTCACCCGGCGGCGCCGGCGAGGGCAACCGCCGCTCGACGCGCTGCCGATGTCGCTCGAACGCGAAGAGGGCGTTGATTACACCCGGACGCTCACCGATCTCAATGAGCTGATGGTGGAAAGGCGCGACGGACGTAAGGCTCAATCCCCCATCGGCCGAGCGCTACGGCGTGGCCGCGAACGCTTCACCAAGCCCGCAACCGACGCCGCCCCGCCAGATCCCAAGCCGGACAAAGCGCCGGAACCGGAGAAGATACTGATGCTGTTTCTTACCGCCCCCGCGGGCGAGAGTTATCGCGGCGTCGCGGTTCGAGACGCCGCCGAGGCGGTTGGGTTGCGCTATGGCGACATGGGGGTGTTTCATCATTTCGGCCTCGCAGGCATACCGTCGCAGCAAAGTCTTTTTTGTCTTGCCAATATGCTTGAACCGGGTAATTTCGACCTCGAGAACATCCACACTCACGAGACCGTGGGCCTGGTCATGTTCATGCGTTTCCCGGTACCGATCGACGGCAGCGTGGCATTCGAGCTTATGCTCAACACGGCGCAACGCCTGCAAGAGCGGCTGGGAGGTGAGTTGCGCGATGGCGAACACCGGCCGCTCGTGCGCGCGGCCATCGATCGCATGCGGAAGCTGGCGGCGGATGCCCGCGGATAGCCGAACGGCGGCACGCGTTCGCGAGCTCCGCGAACTGATTGACAGACATAACTACCGCTACCATGTGCTCGACGATCCGGTGATCTCCGATGCCGAGTTCGACGGTTTCATGCGTGAATTGGAGGCGCTGGAAGCACAGCATCCGGATCTCGTCGTAGCCGGATCTCCAACCCAGCGTGTAGGCGCCGAGCCGTTAGCGGAATTCGGCGAGATCGTGCATGAGGTCCCGATGCTGTCGCTCGCCAACGCGTTCACACCTGCCGATCTCGTGGCCTTCGATCGGCGGGTGCGCGAAGCCTTGGACGTGGAGGAGGTGGAATACAGCGCCGAGCCCAAGCTCGACGGCCTTGCCGTCAGCATCCTGTATATAGAGGGCGTACTTACACAAGCCGCGACCCGTGGCGACGGGACGCGCGGCGAAGACGTGACGCGGAACGTGCGCACGATCCCGAGCATCCCGTTACGCCTGCTTGGCGCCGGGTATCCGCGAGTCCTCGAAGCCCGCGGTGAAGTGCATATGACGAGACAAGGATTCCAAACGCTGAACGAACATCAGCGGGCAGCCGGTGCCAAGGTATTTTCAAACCCGCGCAATGCGGCCGCGGGCAGCCTGCGGCAACTCGATGCACGAATCACCGCCCACCGCCCCTTGACGATTTTTTGCTATGGCGCAGGCAAGGTCGATGGCGGGGAGATCCCGGCTAGGCACGACCACCTCTTGCGTCAATTCAAAGCCTGGGGTTTGCGGGTTTCTGGCGAAGCCACGGTCGCTCGGGGGGTGCAGGGGTGTCTGCGCTATTTCGAGGCGATGGAGCGTCAACGCGCGCAGCTCCCCTACGACATGGACGGTGTGGTCTACAAGGTCAACGATCTGCGTCAGCAAGAAGCGCTCGGGTTTCTCGCGCGGTCGCCGCGCTGGGCGCTTGCGTTTAAGTTTGTGCCCGAGGAGCAAACCACCCGGGTCCTCGCCATCGAGGTGCAGGTCGGGCGTACCGGGGCGCTGACGCCGGTCGCGCGGCTCGATCCTGTTTTCGTCGGCGGCGCGACGGTGACCAATGCGACCTTGCACAATCAGGATGAGATCGATCGCAAGGATGTGCGAGTCGGCGACACCGTGGTGGTGCGCAGGGCCGGCGATGTGATTCCCGAGATTGTGCGTGTTCTGCTGGAGTATCGTCCGCCCGGCGCGCAGCCCTTTCGGATCCCGGATCGCTGCCCGGTGTGCCCTGCGCCCGCCGTGCGTAAAGCGGGGGAAGCGGTGTTGCGGTGCACCGGCTCCTTGCACTGCCCGGCGCAGCGCGTTCAGGCCATCTTGCACTTCGCCTCGCGGCGTGCCCTCGACATCCAGGGTTTGGGCGATAAGTTAGTCGAGCAATTGGTGACGACAGGAAAGGTCAAGGACGTCGCGGACCTTTATAAGCTCAATGAAGCGGAGATCGCGGATCTCGATCGCATGGGCTCAAAATCCGCAAAGAACCTGGTCGCCGCCCTGGAGAAGAGCAAGAGCACAATGTTGGCGCGGTTCCTCTATGCCCTCGGCATCACGGATGTGGGGGAAGCCACGGCGCGGACCCTCGCGGCGCATTTCGGCTCGCTCGATGCCATCCGCGCGGCCAGCGTCGCGGAGCTCGAAGCCGTTCCGGATATCGGTCCGATCATCGCGAACCACATTGCCGAATTTTTTAGGAATGCTAAAAACCTTGACATCATCGCGCGTTTGCAGCAATTGGGAATGCGCTGGCAAGAACAGGCTCTTGCCACCGGCCGGCCTTTGGAAGGTTTGACCTTTGTCCTCACCGGCACCCTCGCATCGATGAGCCGCGAACAGGCGAGCGAGCGCCTCCTCGCTCTTGGCGCTAAGGTCAGCGCGAGCGTATCGCGGCAGACGAACTTCGTCGTCGTGGGAATCGATCCCGGGACCAAAGCCGTGCGGGCCCGCGCGCTCGGTGTACCGGTTATTTCCGAGGAGGAGTTATTGGATAAATTGGCTCCGTAAGGGGTTTTCGCCCAGACTGCCCCTGGGGCAGTACAACCGTAGATTAGGCATGTCAGTGACCAGTCAGAACGAAGCATTCTCCCGAGTCCTAATCGACAAGGCGCTTGAAGCTAGCGGCTGGGACTTGCTCGACCCGCGGCAAGTGCAGTTCGAGTTGAACACCGCCAGCGGCCGCGCCGACTACCTGCTCAAGGACAGCCTTGATCGGGTCCTCTGTGTGCTCGAAGCCAAGCGGGAAGACCTCGATCCCTACGACGCCAAAGAGCAGGCCCGCGGCTATGCGGAAAACCTCAACGCGCCCTTCGTCCTCCTCTCCAACGGCCGCGAGCACTGGTTCTGGAACTACGAGCGGGCCGACCAGCGCGACGCCTACCGCATCGAGCGCCTTCCGTCGCGCGAGGACCTTGAGCGGCTCCGCCTCAAGAACCTCCAGCCACCGCGCCCCCTCCAGACGGAACTGATTCGACCGCAGTACCTGAACCACCTTCGCCCGGATCTCATCCTGCGCGGCTACCAGATCCTGGCCATGGACGAGATCGCGAAGGGCTACGACGAGGCGGGGCACCGGAGATTCCTGCTCGAAATGGCGACCGGCACCGGCAAGACGCTGCTCTGCGCCGCCCTGATCCGTCGCTTCCTCGTCACGCGCAATGCCGAGCGCGTGCTCTTCATCGTGGACCGCATCGAGCTTGCGAAACAGACGATGGAGGACTTCAACGTGGTCCTCGGCGAGTACAAACCCGTCATCTACAAGACCGCCCGCCGCACCGGCGAACTGTTCGGCTCCTCGGTCGTCGTCGCCACCATCCAGTCGCTGATGACGGACCGCCGCTACCGCGAGGAGTTCACGCCGTTCTACTTCGACCTCGTCATCAACGACGAGGCCCACCGCTCCATCTACGGCGACGCGCGCGAGGCAGTGCAGTTCTTCCAGGCGACGCGCATCGGCCTCACCGCCACTCCCAAGGCGTATCTGAAGAACGTCAACCTTGAGGAGCTCGCAACCGAACATCCGAAGGCACTCGAGGCGCGCCAGCTCCGCGACACGTACCACTATTTCGGTTGCGAACCGGGTGAGCCGACATAATCGACGCTGTGCAGGACCCAGAGGGACCTTTCCTCTGTCTGCCCAAAATCATCGACTGTCGCTCCGACATTACTACGCAGGCACTTCAGGAAGCGGGTTGGACGGTCCTAATCAACGAGCAGGAGGAGAACTTCAAGATCCAAGACCTCGAGCGGAAGATCTTCACCCCGCACCGCAACCGCGTCATGTGCGACGCATTTCTGCGTGAGGCCCAACGAGACCCGAACGGCGATATCGGCAAGTCGATCATTTTCGCGGTTAACCAGACCCACGCCACCGCGCTCACCAAGGTCCTGAACGAGATCAAGCCGGGCATCGCGCTGACCATCACCTCGCGCATCCCCGATGCCTCGTCGCTGGCGAAGGAGTTCCGCGACGGCAAGCGCGCCGAGCGCATCGCGGTGTCCGTGGACATGCTCTCGACCGGATACAACTGCCGTGACCTGCTAAACGTCGTGCTGATGCGCCCGATCTTCTCGCCTACCGAGTACATCCAGATCAAGGGGCGGGGCACACGCCGCTACACCTTCGTCGTCGGCAACACCGAGTACGAGAAGAAGCACTTCTTCCTCCTCGACTTCTGCGCAGTCGCCGAGTACTTCGAGGAGAAGTACGACTACGCCGCACCGCTCAAGGTGCCGCAGCAGGGTGGCCGGCGCGGCGCTCCGGCTCGGTACGAGCCCGAAGATGGCGGCAGCGCAGTTCGTGAGCCCGGAGCCACCTACGGCCCGGACGAGGATCGCGAAGGACGCCGCGAGATCCCCGTCTGGGAAGGCACCGACCGTATCGTCAGCCAGGAAATCCGGATCGTCGGCCCGAACGGCGAGAAGGTGGACGTGATGACCTTCCGCGGCTCCTTCGAGCGTGACTTGAAGGAGTTTGCGGAGGCCGATCCCGATCTGCAGAGCGCCGTCGAGAGCGAGGACGACGATGCCATCGAGACGATCCTCCAGGAGCGCTTCTACCACCGCCCGGAGATGTTCTACGCACCGGACAAGCTCATCATCTCCTACGGCGTCCCGGCCCCGACTCCGGCCTTCGTCTACAACGCGCTCGGCAAGCGCCCGCTGCCGACCAAGGACAAGGTGGTCGCCGACACCGTGGACTCCATCGCCGCGCGCTTCAATCTCCGATACGGCGATCAGAAGTGGCTGAACGCCACCGCCGAGCTGGTGAGCGAAGACCCGCAGGCGCTTAGCGATTTCCTCGCTGGGCGCTACCAGCGGCTCTTCGAGCGCAGCCAGTTTCGCACCCTGGGCGGTCTCCCCGCGCTCTCCCGTTTTGCCGAACGCGACCAGGTCTTCGAGGCCCTGCGGCAGTCATCGCTGATTGAGTGCTCGCGACACGCCCTGCGACTGGCGGCCTGAAGCCATGCGCAAACCCGAAGCTCCAAGCGAATCCGTCGCCAAGCTGAGCCAGAGCAACGGCTCGAACTTCTTCTCCTCAGGGCTCCGCCAAAAGGTGGACCAGCTCATGAACGTCCTGTACGCGGGCGGCGTGAACAACCCGATGGACTCCATCGAGCAGCTCTCATATCTGATCTTCCTGCGGCTGCTCTCCGAGCGCGACGAGCAGGCGGCCCACATCGAGAAGGGCTACCAGCGCATTTTCTCCGGTGAGTGGGCGCGCTTTGCATGGGGCAACTTCGTTACGCTCACCGGCAACGAGCTGTTCGACACCCTGCGAGGCGCGATCGAGAAGCTGCACGAGCTGCCGGGCTTGTCGCAGACCGGCAAGATGCTGTTCCGCAACGCGACGCTCAAGATCTACGACCGTCCGACGCTGCGCGCCGTCGTGCAGATCATCGCCGAGATGGACCTCGCGCCCCGTGAGGGTCGCGACCTCAAGGGGGATATGTACGAGTACCTGCTCAGCAAGCTCTCGCAGTCCGGCACCAACGGCCAGTTCCGCACGCCGCGCCACATCATCGACCTGATCGTCGCCCTCGTGGACCCGCGGGCCGGCCTGCGCATCTGCGACCCTGCCTGCGGCACGGCCGGCTTCCTCATCTCCGCCTACACCCACATCCTGCGCAAGCACACCAAGCCCGCCGACCTCGCCCGCGGCATCGTGGACGGAAGCCTTCTCAAGCCCAGGCAGTGGGAGTTTCTACGTCACCGGCTTTGACAACGACGCCAATATGGTGAAGATTGCGATCCTGAATCTCTACCTGCACCAGCTCGAACGCGCCCGCATCGAGCACCACAACCCGCTCACGACCACCCAGGGCGGCCAGTATCCAGGACCCAAGTACGACGTCATCCTCGCCAATCCGCCTTTTGCCGGCCGGGTGCAGAAGGAGAGCATCCTCGCAGACATCAACCTCGACACGCGCGACACGGAACTGCTGTTCCTCAAGTGGTTCCTCGACCACCTGACCGACCATGGCCGCGCCGGGGTCATCGTGCCCAACGGCGTGCTCTTCGGCTCCGGCAAGACCGAGCGCAAGGTGCGCGAGCTGATGATGACTACCTGCGACCTGCAGGCTGTCGTCGCGCTGCCGTCGGGCGCGTTCAAGCCGTACTCGGGTGTCGGCACGGCTATCTTCATCTTCCAGAAGGGCAACCCCACCCAATCGGTCTGGTTCTACGAGCTCACCGCGGACGGCTACTCGCTGGACGACAAGCGCACGCCCATTGAAGCAAATGACATCCCCGACATCCTCGCCAAGTGGCCGGGCCGCGAGGAAGGACCGAACAGCTTCAGAGTACCGGTGGAAAAGATTCGCGAGAACGCCTGGCAGCTGATGCCCGGCCGCTACAAGCCGCTGCGGCTCGATGCGGTGAAGCACGATGCGCCTGCTGACATCCTTGCGGATGTTGTCCGTATGGAGGCGGAGCTTGCGGACCGCGCAAAGGCCTTGCTGGAACGGCTGATCTCAAAATGAGCAGGTGGCCTGAAGTCCCGCTGATGGACGTCGCCCGTCTCCATCGCGGTACTGAACCGGGCAGCGCGAGCTATACGGACGCATCGCGCGGCGTTCGCTTTTTGAGGGTTGGTGATATGACGGGAAAGACCGACAACCCAGTATTCACCGATTCGCCCCAAGTTCTGCTGGTTGATGAATCAGATGTCCTGCTGACTTTGGACGGATCGCCCGGGCACGTGAGCGTTGGGCACAAAGGCGCGATCAGCTCTGGCATTCGTCGGGTCGAGCCCGCGGACTCCGCCAAGGTATCCCGCGAGTGGTTGAAGTACAGCCTGATGTCTCCCGCAGTTCAGGAGACCATTAGCCGACACACTACTGGAATCACGATTCTCCACGCCTCGGCGGCAGTGCCGCACATTCGCGTTCCGCTAGCCCCCCTGGGTGAGCAAGTGCGGATTGTTGGAATTCTCGACGAGGCGGAAGCGCTGTGCCGGCTCCGCACTCACGCCGATTCACGCTTGGAGCAAGCTGTCCCTGCTGTCTTCTACCAATTGTTCGGCGACCCGACTACGAACTCGAAGGGACTCCCGACGGCAAAGCTCGACGACATAGCCAAGCTGGAACGAGGTAGATTCACACCTCGCCCTCGGAATGATCCGGCATACTTCGGTGGCCAATATCCGTTCATTCAAACGGGAGACATCAGCTCAAGCGGTGGTCTGCTGTCGCGATGGCAGCAGACACTGAACGAGCGCGGAAAGGCGGTGAGTAGGGAGTTTCCTGCCGGTACGATTGTATTCGCGATTGTCGGCGCGACGATCGGTGCCACCGCCATCTTGTAGGTTCCCGTCTACTGCCCGGACAGCATCATTGGAATCCAGGTCGATCCAGCTAAAGCGATGACGGCGTACGTTGAGTTCGTCCTCCGCGCTCGACGCCCTCTTCTTCTTTTACAAGCCCCCGATGCCGCGCGCGCCAATCTAAACCTCGAGATCGTGCGAGGTCTCCAGATTCCCCTCGCCCCGCTTGACGATCAACGCAGGTTTCTCGAGTTTGTTCTTCGGTTGCGCGAGTTGAGCGAAGCGCAATTCGCGAGTTCGCAGCGCCTCGGTGAAGTGTTCCAGTCCCTCCTGTATCGCGCCTTTCAGGGGGAGCTATGAGCGGTAGCCTGCGCCACGTCTGGGAGTATCTCGGAGCGGAGCTGTGGGAGCCACTCGCTGCCTCGGCTCCGCTGGACCTCTTCAGCGACCTCTTCGCTACCGCGGACGAGTATCTCAGCCCGCGCCCTACCGACGCCGAACTGGAGGAAGCCCGCAACGATCCTCGCAAGGCGCCGCAGCGCTTCCTCATCCTCAGGGGCACCGATTTCGCCAGCGAGTCCGCCATCGTGCATTTCCTCGAAGCCGCGCACGACGTGATCGCCGACTACGAGATCCCTGGCTTCGAAGACTTGTACCGCCGGCTTCTGCGCGACTCGCTGCGCAAATTCAACCTGCGCTACCGCCTGGACGAACCCTTCACCCTGCGCTTCCTGCTCCCCGGCTCCTTTACCAACCTCTACGCCGAACTGCACCGGCTCAGCACCGGCAACGGCCACCTCGCCAGCCTCATGACCGACTTCGAGAAAGCCTTCGACCGCTACGCCCGCACCCAGGACCCGACTGACCTCAAGACGTGCATCGGCAACGCAAGCAAGTATGCGGAGGGCTTGGCCGTTGCGACGTGTGGGAAGCCCGGTTCCCTTGGGGACTTGTGCAAGGAGATCAAGGACTGGCCGCATGGGGCCGTTCAGACATCATTGAGGAATCTCTACGGCTTCTGCTCCGACTATCCCGGGATTCGCCACGCCGGCAACCCCGGAGGAGTCCGCCGCGACCTTGCGGCCCGCGATATGACCCTGGCTAGCCTGCTGCTGCTGAGCTTCTCAGGGTATCTCTCACCGTCTGTTGACGAGAGAGCGGTTCTTGGACTATAGGATGTGCAACGATCAGCCAGGAGCCCGCGTAGGTTGGGTTAGGCGCGCACGGCGACTAAATGGAAGAATACTACGAAGCCACCCGCGCGCCGTAACCCAACATGCAATGGCGATTATAGCCTCGTCGCCGTCCGTTGGGTTACGACGCGCATCAGTCTCGCTGCAATCATACATCGACCTTGGTCGCGCGCGTCTAACCCAACCTACAGCGCTGGAAGCGGCGCCGGCCGCCAGTCGCCAGCGCCTCGACGACCTATTCCAATCCCTCCTGCACCGCGCCTTTCAGGGGGAACTATGAGCGTTTCAAGTTAGGAGGGCCAGCTATGAATAACGATACTCCACTCTTGAAGATTCGCTTTGACGGCGAAGCGGTCGGGCCTGGAAGGATTCCTGTAAGCCACTTGCTCCGCTTCCTCGGCAATATGAACAAAGCCCTCCAGCGCACGGGGCGCGTCTTGCTCGGCGAAAGTGTCAGCATGCGCCGGAGACCACAGCCCCACAGTATCAAGGACGAGGTGGCGCTCGATCTGGTGCTACTGACTCACGGCAGCCCGGCCGCCGTGCTCGGCTTCGAGCGGCGGATTGAACAACAGTCGCTTGCCGGGATGGACCGGGGTATGGAGATTCTGGAGAAGGCCATTGTTGGGCTGGCTGCTGTCCAGGAGGCGGACGAGGCCTTGCCGCCGGGTTACGACGCGGGTGTCCTGATGGCGTGGCGCGATGCGGGAATTGTATTTAGGCAGGGAATTGGACGGATCGAATTCACCTTGAATCACCCCGACAGACCCGTCGTGGCGGCATTCACTCCGAATGGCTTTGCACGCATTCAGGAGCGCATCCAGGGGCCGCAGACCAACATGCGCACCATCGAGGGCCGGCTTTTAATGGCGGATTTCAAGGAACACGGCACCCGCTGCCGGGTCCATCCGGCCGTCGGCGATCCGGTACTTTGCCTTTTTGACGAGGAACAGAACGAAGAAGTTCTGGAAGATATGCTTCATTACGTCCGCATCGTTGGTGAAGCAAAGGAAGACCCCCTTACCGGCAAAATCACGAGCATCAAGATTCACGATATCGAGCGGCTTGAAGACCGCGAGAATGAGGCCACCGACCTGTTACCGAAAGGGACACCGATCTCACGCGATTTTTGGCAATCACCTTCACTGGAAGAGTTGGCGCTTTCTCAACGTGTGCAACCGATGCCGGACGTCCGAGCACTTTTCGGCACCTGGCCAGATACTCAGGACGACGGGTTCGAGGCGGCGATTGATGAGTTACGGCATCAAAGTCTTGCAGGGGGCGACCTGCGATGAGCGATGCGAAGCTCGTCCTTGACACAAACATCGTTTCCTACCTCATGAAGGGCGGGGCGCTAGCGGAAGCTTATGCGCCACACGTACAGGGCAAGCTTCTCGCTATCTCCTTTATCACCGGCCGCAGCGTACATGCAGCTTGCGCAAGCCGCGAACGCTTCGACGACCTGTTCTGATCCCCTCATCCCAACCTTCTCCCGGAGGGAGAAGGGGTAAACTTATAAAAGCTTCTATCGGGACAGGATGCTACATCGGCCGGCGCAGCACGGTGGTTGCGGGCGGGCGGGACGCATCGGGAAGCGGATAGTCGAGCGTGTAGTGAAGGCCGCGGCTCTCCTTGCGCCGCAGGGCCGATTCGATGATAAGCTCGGCGACCTGCACGAGATTACGCAGCTCGATGAGATCCACGGTGACGCGAAAGTTACCGTAATAATCGATGATTTCATCGCCCAGGAGTTGCACCCGGCGGCTGGCCCGCTGCAAGCGCTTGGTGGTGCGCACGATGCCGACATAGTCCCACATACAGCGGCGCAATTCGTCCCAATTATGGGCAACGACGACCTCCTCGTCGGAGTCCGTCACTTGCGTTTCATCCCAATCGGGAACAGATGGCACGCGCGGCGCGCCCGCCAGTTGCGTGCGGATGTCCATAGCGGCGGCGCGCGCCATGACCAGGCATTCCAACAAGGAATTGCTGGCCATGCGGTTGGCCCCGTGCAGACCCGTGTAAGCGACTTCGCCGATGGCATACAGCCCCGGAACCGCACTACGCCCGTGCCGATCCGTGACCACCCCGCCGCACATATAGTGCGCAGCGGGCACGACGGGGATCGGCTCGCGGGTCATGTCGATGCCGTACTCAAGGCAGCGGGCGGCGATAGTGGGAAAGTGGCCGAGAATAAACTCCGCCGGTTTATGCGAGATGTCGAGGTAGACAAAGTCGACGCCCAAGCGTTTCATCTCGTGATCGATCGCGCGCGCAACGATGTCGCGGGGCGCGAGCTCCGCGCGCGCATCGAAACGGTCCATGAAAGCCGAGCCGTCGGGCAGGAGGAGTTTCCCCCCCTCGCCACGGACGGCCTCGGTAATGAGAAAGGACTTGGCCCGAGGATGATAAAGGCAGGTAGGGTGGAACTGAAAAAACTCCATGCTGGCGATGGGGCAACCGGCGCGCCAGCCCATCGCCACGCCGTCGCCGGTCGCGACATCGGGATTGCTCGTATACAGGTAGACCTTGCCGGCCCCGCCGGTCGCGAGAATCACGAAGCGGGCCTCAAAGGTGAGTACCCGGTGCGCGCCCGTATCCAAGACATACGCGCCCAGGCAGCGCTCCGCGCCGAGACCGAACTTGGCCGCGGTGATGAGGTCGATCGCCAAGTGGTGCTCGAACACGTCAATGGAGGGATGAGCGCGGACCCGGTCTTCAAGGGTATTTTCAATGGCGCGTCCGGTGGCGTCCGCTGCATGGATAATGCGCCTGTGACTATGCCCCCCTTCGCGGGTCAGGTGATATTCGATGCCCCCTACCTTTGGTTCGGCGCGCGTGAACGCGACACCCTGATCGATAAGCCACTGCACGCTTTCACGCCCGCGTTCGACGACGTAGCGTACCGCCTCGAGATCGCAAAGGCCGGCGCCGGCGGTCAAGGTATCTTGTACATGGGACTCGATCGAGTCACAGCTATCGAGCACCGCTGAGATTCCCCCTTGCGCATAGAGTGTCGCGCCTTCCTGTAACGGGCCCTTCGACAGGAGGGCGACCCGAGCGCCCTGCGCGAGCTGAAGCGCGACACTTAATCCGGAAGCGCCGCTGCCGATGACGAGGACATCGTACTGGTGCGTCATAGCGCGATAGAGGCAGAACGGGATCAAAGATTCAGATGCCAGTAAATTATACTTCGCGGGCGGGTTTTGAACCCCGCCCTTGACCAAAGGGGAGAGTTGCACTACTCCCCTTTGGAAACCCCAATGCTAAAGTGCCCGCCGTAAACGGCGGGGTATTCAGAATAAATCAGTATATAATGCGCCCCGCCAATCTCATGGCGTCGCGCTGCGAACTTGATAAGGGTCATACGGTCTATCTAGCAGTACAGCGCGCCGCTCAATAATACAAGGAGAATGCCCCGATGGGCGAGACCGGCGCCGATGCACAGCTTGTCAAGAGGGTTCAGAAGGGCGACAAAAAAGCGTTTGATCTACTCGTGTTGAAATACCAGCAGAGGATCATTAAATTGGTGTCCCGATATGTACGTGATCCCACCGACACCTTGGATGTTGCTCAGGATGCATTTCTAAAGGCCTACCGCGCCCTGCCAAACTTCCGCGGCGATAGCGCCTTCTATACATGGCTATACCGTATAGCTATCAATACGGCGAAAAATTATCTCGTAACCCAGTCCCGGCGCCCAATGGAATCCGAAAGTTTTCGCGTCGAGGGAGAGCAAGTCGAGCTGGAATCGATGCTTAAGGATCTCGCGACGCCTGAAAGTCTCTTGATTACCGATGAGATCAAGGAGGCCATCGCCGAGGCCATCGAACAGTTACCCGATGACCTTCGCACCGCCATTAATCTACGTGAGGTCGAGGGTTTGAGCTATGAGGAAATCTCCGATGTAATGACTTGCCCGATTGGAACGGTCCGATCGCGGATATTCCGGGCTAGGGAAGCGATCGACCATCGGTTAAAAGCGTTATTGGAGTGATGAGAAGCTATGAGAAGTGAACGGCGAGAACAGATATCCGCACTTTTGGACGGTGAATTATCAGATCGCGAGGCCGGTCCGTTATTGATTGAAATGCGGACCGATCCGGAATTGAGATCGGCTTGGTCGCGCTATCACTTGATGGGTGACGCGTTATGCCAGCGCCTGCCGGATACGGCGTGTCCGGATATATCTAGGAGGGTCTCCTTGGCGCTGGAGCACGAGCCGACCTGTCTGCCGATGCGCTGGAGATTGGAGTCGCGATGGAAGCCGGCCGCGGGGCTCGCCATAGCGGCTGCTCTCGCGGGAGTCGGGTTCTTCGGTCTTAACCGCAATCAATTACCGGAGCAAGTCGTGCCACAGGCGAGCACTATCGGATCCGCCGAATTTCATCCCCTGCCGATAGCAACGGTTAAGTGGAACGGTCAACCGGTTGATGCGTCGTCGCGCCTGAGCGCGTACATAGTCAATCATCAACAATTCAATTCTAGCCCGCAGACGCAAGGCTTAACGCCTTACTTCCGGGTGGTTACCCATGAAACCCAGCCGTGAAATCAGGGCGTTCCGCTGGCTGACTCCGTGTTTTTTGATCCTCACCCTATCCGCGCCGCTGGTTTCCGCCGCCGACACCTCCAACCAAGCCCGTGCCATCCTTGCCAAGATGGCCCATGCGACCCGTGCCAACAACTATGACGGGACCTTCGTATCGATCCGCGGCGCTGACACCGCGAGTATGCGTATCATTCATAAAACCGATAGCCGCGGAGAACATGAACGTCTGATTGCGCTTACCGGCACGGCCAAAGAAGTGATCCGGCGCAATGACGAGGTGATTTGTATCTTTCCAAATGAGCGCAGCGTCATGGTCGACAAAACCTCGCAACAGACATTCTTTGGGACAGCGTGGAGGCAGCCGATCGAGCAGGTCGCTGCGCTCTACGATTTTTCCGTCCTCGGCGGAGATCGCATCGCGGGCAGGCCGGCATGGGTCTTGGGCATACAACCCAAGGACGCCGATCGGTATAGCTACCGCCTCTGGGTTGACACAAGCTCCAGCTTGTTGTTGAAGTCACAGGTGCTGGACGGTGGCGGCAGCATCCTCGAGCAATTGCTGTTTACGGCGTTGGAGACACCCGCGGTGATTTCAGAGAACGCGCTGCAGGCATCGATTAGCGGGGAGGGCTATACTTGGTATCGGAACGAAACACCCCCAGCGTCCAGTGAGCAGAATTCGGGATGGGAGGTAGGATGGCTGCCGCGTGGTTTCGCGATGACCGAGCAGGAGATGCATGACATGCCCAAAGACAAGAAAGCGGTAAAGCACAAGGTGTTTTCGGACGGCTTGGCGACGGTCTCGGTATTTATCGAGAAAAATGAGGAGCAGGCGGTCCCGGTGCAGGGATATTCCGCGTTTGGGGCATTGAATACTTACAGTACCTTAGCGGACGGATATCAAATCACCGTTGTCGGCGAGGTGCCG
>JBIMKD010000229.1:0-4343 GCA_043673815.1 Chromatiales bacterium | reverse complement strand
GCTCGATGAGCTCCGGGAGCTCGGCCTACTCGCAGAAGTCGGCGCAACGGTCCCAGACCCAGCAGACCGCTTCCAGCAACCAGCAAGCGAGGTCTTCCGGTCGCCAACAGCAACAACAGCAGGCCCAGCAGTCGCGCTCCCAGCAGCAGCAGGGGCGGCAGCAACAGCAACAGCAAGCACAGCAGTCGCGCTCGCAGCAGCAGCAAAGCCGGCAGCAAGCGTCGAATGAGAATGTCGAATCCCGGCAGCAGGGCTACAGCGAGCGGACGGATTCCCGACAGCAGGGCTATAGCGAAAGGACCGACGCCCGCCAGCAGGGCTATACCGAGCGGACCGACGTGCGCCAGCAAACCGCGCAGTCGTATCAAGGGGCTTACTACGGAGGGGGCTACTACCATGACGACGACGATTGGGACGACGGTGAAGTCGCGGCCGTGGCGATCGGCTCAGCGGCAGTAGGTGCCATGGCGGGCTACGCGGCGGGAACCTCGGCCACTACTCCCTCGACGGTGGTATACACAGCGCCGCCACCCGCGGGCTACACGAGCCTTCCCTGCACGCCTAGCGTGATCGCTGTCAGCGGTGTGACCTACTACCGGTGCGGTTCGACCTGGTACACCCAGGCTTATGGAGGCGGTGGCGTCAGCTATATGGTCGTGGCTCCGCCTTCGGGATATTAAACCGTCGGTGCGGGGTGCGCATGACGCGCCCAGCCCGAAATCGAATCGGATCTGCGTGATACCAAAAAAGGAAGTGACTACGTTTTAAATCTTCGAGATCGTGGTCAAACAACTGCGCCCTGAAATAGGAGAAAGCCATGATCAAACATCTCAACCTGCTTATATTGCCTCCCTTGCTGATTTGCTGCGGAGCCGCCAGCGCTCAACCGGGCCAATATCCCGTGATGGACAAGGTGGTCGAGAAAGTTCTACAGAAATACCAGACCTCCTCCTGCCAACAGTTGGCGAATGAGAAAAGCCAGCCGCCTTCGGGTAAAAAGGGCACAGATGATGGGCCGGGCGGTGCAGTTGTTGCCCAACGATCCTCAGATGCGCGCTGAATTCATCAACCGCGTGGCAGCACCCATCGCCAACAAGCTGTTCGAATGCGGCATGATTCCTTGAACGACGCCAAGGACGTTAAAGACGAACAGCTCCTATCGAGCCGGGGCGATTGTTTCGGCCTTTCTTACAATCCACCACATTGAGTTACGATCGGAGATCTAGTGTAGTGCTTCGTTTTTCTTGGAACTTAAGCGGCGATTGGCGCGAATGACTTTTTGCAGAATGTCGTTGGCCTTGGCCGTCCAGACGAAGGGCTTGGGGTCATGGTTATGCACGGCGATATATTCCTTGATGGCGCTGGTAAGTTCGGGGAGGCTGCGGAATACACCGCGGCGCAGGCGTTCGGTGGTGATGTCGCGGAAAAACCGTTCGACCATATTGAGCCAAGAGGCCGAGGTCGGGGTGAAATGCACATGGAAGCGCGGATGTTTCGCAACCCACCCCCGGACCGTGGGATGCTTATGGGTGGCGTAGTTGTCGCAAATCAGGTGCAGGGCTTTGTCCTTGGGGGTTTCCCGATCGATCTGGCGCAAGAAGGTGAGCCATTCGTGGTGGCGGTGACGATTGTCGCAGCGGGCAATGACCGAGCCGTCGAGCGTGTTCAGGGCGGCAAAGAGCGTCGTGGTGCCATGACGCTTGTAGTCGTGGGTCAACGTCCCCGCACGGCCCTTCTTCAAGGGCAACCCAGGCTGGGTACGGTCCAGCGCCTGCACTTGGCTCTTCTCGTCGCAACACAGCACCAGCGCATGCTCGGGTGGCGACAAATACAGGCCGACGATGTCTTGGAGCTTCTCGACAAATTGCGGGTCACGCGAGACCTTGAAGGTCTCGACCAAATGCGGCTTGAGCCCATTGGCGCGCCAGATTCGCAGCACGCTGCTATCACTGATCCCGACCTTGGCCGCCAGCGTGCGCGTGCTCCAGTGTGTGGCGCCTTGCGGTGTGCTCTGGGTGGTCAGGCGCACGACCTTGGCGGCATTGATGCGGCGCTTGCGGCCGCTACGCGGCATATCAGTTTCAATCCCCAGAAGCCCGCTTTCCGCAAAGCGCTTGCGCCAGCGACCCACCTGGACTCGACCAACACTCACTGCAGCAGCGATCCGGTGACTATCCATGCCTTCGGCCGCCAACAGGATTATCCGTGCCCGCCGCGCCAAACGCACGCTGACCGTGCTCGACCGGGTCCATCGTTGCAGTTGTTGCCGTTCTTCATCTGTAAGCTCAATAACACTGGCCGTTCGCATGTTCGCCCCCTCGTTCGATCTCCAGATCAGATCGACCAGAAGGCATATAGTTCCATCAATTACGAAGCATTACACTAGTATGAAGCTACTTTGTCGTGCCGCACCGGCACCGTGGATAGCAGCGGAAGTAAATCACCGGGTACGGCGCTGGCGCTTGCCGGCGCTGTTGCGACCGCCAACCCTCGAGGAGGCCGGCCAGAAGTCCCGCAGCATCCAGCCGTAGCCAGGTCGATTACTTTCAGGGAAGGTTCAAAGTGGAGAGCGATGAAATGTTCGAAATCGTTTTCGGGGCGATACTTCTGGGGATTTTCCTCGTCTTCTGGTTCTGGCAGCACTCTTGGATGATTCGGAGGAAGCTCACGCCGGAGGAGATCGACCGTTTGGTGAGCGCCATCGAAAAGCAAGTGCCGCTGCCAGCGCAGGAGCAGGCGCAGCTTCTCACCCGCATTCGCGCCTGGGCCGAAGCCGATGACGGCAAGCCCGTGTACATGTTCAGCTTCATGCGTTTCTACCGGGAGCTGCGCACGTTCCCCGGGAGCGTGGACTTCAAGGGCACACCCGAGGAGGCCAACGAGTTCTACGAAAAGAAAGTCACGCCTCTTCTGCTCAAACACCGCGGCTATCCGGTGGTCGGCGGGACGACGCAAGGCAAGAACCTGATGGAACACGAACCGGAGCTGGACGACTGGAGCCGGGCCTTGGTGATGCGCTATCCGAGCCGCCGCGACTTCTTGAGCTTCATGGCGGATCCCGCCTATGGTCCACTCGAGCCCTACAAGACGATGGCCCTGAAAGTGGTCCTCGTGCCGGTCTCGGGCAATCTTAGCCTTCCCGATCTGCGGTTGGTGGTCGGGGCAGCCTTGCTGATTCTTTTTCTGATCGTGGGCTGGATGCGGGCTGCCGGAGGGTAGCCGCGGGAAAGCCCAGCGTGCTGCTCTCGGGCCGCTTGAATGAAGGATTGCACCAAGAGAGGAAAGACACCGTGGCAGCGGGCTGCCGTCGCCCGTTACCCCACATGTAACGTGAAAGGAAACGCTTCGCCATGAAACACGCAACCATTGTCCTGCTCGTTGCCGCGGGGTTCGCCGCTGCGCCCGCCCTCGCGCAGCAGTCCGCTGACGCGCCCGCTGCGCGGCCAGGAGCCGAGCTCGACCGCACCGTGCTGCCGATCCACGAGCCGCGGCCCACGGCGATCGCCACCCTGGACGCCCGCGACGCAAAAGCGCCACCGCGCTTTGAAGTCAAGGCGCCGGAGGGCGCCCCGAACATCGTGATCGTGCTCATCGACGACATCGGCTTCGGGCACAGCAGCGCGTTCGGCGGGCCCATCAACATGCCGACCCTGGAGAAGCTGGCGGGCGCGGGGCTCAGGTATAACCGCTTTCACACCACGGCTCTGTGCAGCCCCACCCGCGTGGCGTTGCTGACCGGACACAATCACCATCCGAACAACGCCGGCGCGATCATGGAGCTGGCCACGGCTTTTCCCGGCAACACCGGCGTGCGCCCGCGCAACATCACGACGCTCGCCGAGATCCTGCGCCAAAACGGCTACAGCACGGCTGCATTCGGCAAATATCACGAGACCCCGCCGTGGGAGGTGTCGGTGTCCGGGCCCTACGATCGCTGGCCGACGGGGTCAGGCTTCGACAAGTTCTATGGATTCATCGGCGGCGAGACGAACCAGTGGGCGCCCGCGATCTTCGACGGCGTGACGCGGATCGAGCCGCCTCAGACGCCGGGCTATCACTTCACCACGGACATGACGGACAAGGCGATCGCCTGGGTGAGCGCGCAACAGGCGCTCACCCCGAGCAAGCCGTTCTACGTCTATTTCGCCACCGGCGCCACGCACGCGCCGCACCACGTGCCCAAGGAATGGATCAGCAAATACAAGGGCCAGTTCAGCGACGGCTGGGACAAGCTTCGCGACGAAACCTTCGCGCGGCAGAAGAAGCTGGGAGTCATTCCGGCTGACGCCAAGCTCACGCCTCGTCCGAAGGAGATTTCCGCGTGGGACGCCATGAGCGCGCAG
>JBIMKD010000228.1:0-5213 GCA_043673815.1 Chromatiales bacterium | reverse complement strand
CGGAGAGTAGACCGAGGTCTTACCGCCGGTGAGGTCGAAGTTGGTGTTCTCTGTTGGCCGCCTGGTTTCCCGGCGGTGTCACAATATCTCGACCGTGCGGCGGCTCGGCCCCGGTCCCTCGCAGAACCGGACTTGGAGTGTTACACCATCCGGCTCCCAGTCTGAGTCATCCACACAGGCGTGGGATAGATGGGGTGGACAATGCGGGCCGCGGGAAGCTGCCGGCGGATCAGCGCACCGAACCGCTTCCAGGTCATCGAGCGCCGTTGGCTGCGCCGGTTCAACCACTTGAAGAGGTGGTAGGTGGCAAAGTAGACATAGCGCGCCACACTCCGGCTATTACCGCTAACGCCGTAATACTGGATGTGCCCCTGCAAATGGCGGCGGGTATAGGCCACCATCGCCGGCCCGCCTTCGGTACGGAGGGCTCGCAGCCGCTCACTGAGCTGCTTCAACTTCCGCTGGACCCGTTTGCCTTCAGTCTTGCGCCCCACGACAAAGCGCCCTTTACGGCTACGCCCGCCATAGTGCGTGAATCCCAGGAAATTGAAGGTCCGGGGTTCATCCACCTGCTGGCCACCCTGGCCCAGGGCTTGGCTGCCAAAGCGCAGCACCGCCGTCTTGCTGGGCTCCACCTGCAAGTCGAATTGCGCCAGCCGCTGCTCCATCTCCGTTCGGAATCGCCGCGCATCGGCCTCCTGCTCAAAGCAGGCGACGTAATCATCGGCATAGCGGATCAGGTAGGCCTTCCCGCGACAGCTCTTCGCATAACGCTTCTCGAACCACAGGTCCAACACATAATGCAGGTAGATGTTGCTCAGCACCGGTGACACCAGCCCCCCTTGCGGGGTGCCCTCCACAGTGGCGCTGAACACACCATCTTCCATAACCCCCGCCTTGAGAAAGCGCCGAATGATCCGCAGCAGGTTGGGATCGGCGATCCGCTGCTCCAGGAAGCGCATCAGGTGGGTGTGTGACACGTGGTCGAAGAAGCCTTGGATATCGGCCTCTACCACCCATTGCGTTCCCTCGTTGGTGATGACCTCTGCCACCCGACGCAGTGCATCATGCGCACTGCGACCGGGGCGAAAGCCATAGGAGCAGTCCAGAAATTCCGGTTCCCAGATGGCCTGCAAGACCAGACTCAGCCGGTCTTGGACCAGACGATCCTCGAAGCACGGTACACCCAGCGGTCGGTACCGACCATCCCCTTTGGGAATGTAGACCCTGCGTACCGGTGCGGGCCGATAGCCCATCCGGCGTATGCTATCCGACAGTTCCGTTATCCGCCCCTCCACTCCTTCGGCATACTTCTCCTTCTTTATCCCATCCACTCCGGGCGCCTTTCTCCCGTCTTGACGCTCGAAGCTCTCGCGTAGCCCCTCCGGGTCAAACAATAGACCCATCAGGGCCGTGAACCGCACCCGCGGCTCTTCACGCGCCTTCTGTGTGAAACGATCGAGTCGTGTTGTCACGGTCATAGTCCTCTCTGCGTAGGGCCGTGTATCCCCCCACCGTTATCTCAGACCGGCACCCCTTCGCTCCATCCGAATTACCGGACTTCATCGCTACTACAGATGCCCCCGACTTCCGACCGCCCCCGCCCGCTTCCTCGCTTTGACACTTGTCCGCGGGTGCACACATCCCTGCGTACCAACGGCCGGATCTCCTTGGTTACCGCCTACTCGCAATGTCAGGCTCGACACGGCCTCGGACCCCGGGGAGTACCCGCACCGCTCGCCTTCGCGCAGCGTGGATCGTGGTCTGCCGGCGGGACAATGCCGTCGACACTCTCCAACTGAATCTTTCGGGGCTCAATACCTTCAAGGTCGGCATCACCCGTTACCCTTGCACCTCGCCTGCTTTCGTGCCTACGCATCAATCCGCCTGTTACCAGACAAACTGCAAGGCTCGATACTGGGCCCGTGGCTAGCGGTTACCCAGGTGGGACTCACACCCACTAAAGTACACGGCATTGCCAAGCCGCAACTGTCCATAATCATATCCCCTGTTCAACCGCCCACCATCGCGGTGGCCTGCCCGGAGTTATGATCTGGCCCTCTAATACCGCGAGCCGGCTTTCACTTGGTTCTGCGCGAAAGACAGGAGTGATCGAATGCCCGCCAGACCAGGAACCGAAGGCGGTAGCGTGGCACCCGGTTCCGTCAGCAACAGGGCTTTGCTGGCATCTTTGAAACTCTACGGCGCTCACCCTCTCGGACCGCCGACGGTGCCATTGCCCGGCTTCGGGTGGCGGGCTCCATCTAGCCCTCGCCTCGCGCCATGCCTTTCGGTGGCGCCTTAACTGCTCGTCATTTTGACGCCGGTTCATGATCATCTCCTCTCATAAAGACGTTATCTAGGTCGCTGATGATCAAACTCTGCGCCATCGCCAGCGCCGTAGTCGATAATTCTTTAAGTAACAATGAGATAAGCGGTTGACTAGACATAGATGTGAGTGTTGGAACGTTCTCTGCTCCGTAAGAATTGCAGTCTCCCGATGTAAATCGTGCCGGATTGAATGATAGGATGGCAGTAGGGTGATCGTGCCATTGGAATGCAGATCGCAGGACCTCTCTAAGAGACCTTAAGCTAGGCCTAGACGCCCGTTTGCGCACGAAATCGCCGCCGCGCGGAGACTGCTTATGAAGGCTTTCACTTGCCAAGTCTGTCAGCAGCTGATCTTCTTTGAAAACGTCCAGTGCTTGCGCTGCAAACGTGCCCTCGGTTATCTGCCCGATGTGGGCCTGCTGAGCGCACTCGAACCGGCCGCAGACGGGGAGTGGAGGCCGCACGCGCCGGAGGCCGGGATTGGGCGCTACAAGATGTGCCTCAACTACAGCCAGGAGCGGGTCTGCAACTGGCTGCTAGCGTCTGAGGATGACGCGACCCTGTGCCTGGCCTGCCGCTTCACCCAGACCATCCCGGACCTCTCGTTGCCGGAGAATCGCGGCCTGTGGCAGCGGCTCGAAACGGCGAAGCGGCGGTTGCTCTATGGACTGCTGGCGCTGGGCCTGCCGCTCGTGAGCAAACAGGAAGACCCGGAACGGGGGCTTGCTTTCGCCTTTCTCGCCGGCCCGGACACGGAGTTTCGAGAAACCAACGCAGTGATGACCGGGCACGCACAGGGCTTGATCACCCTTAACATCGCCGAGGCCGACGACGCGGTGCGGGAGCGAATGCGGCTTGCGATGAATGAGCGTTACCGTACGCTGCTCGGGCATCTTCGGCATGAGAGCGGGCATTATTTCTGGGAGCGGCTGCTCCGCCCTGCTGAGCAGCTCGATTCCTTCCGCGCTCTCTTCGGTGACGAGCAGGCTGACTATGAACAGGCGCTCCAAAACCACTACAACAACGGCCCGCCCGCAGACTGGCAAACCTATTTCGTTAGCGCCTACGCGAGCGCCCACCCTTGGGAAGACTGGGCCGAGACCTGGGCGCACTACCTGCACATCGTCGATACCTTGGAGACCGCCCGCAACTTCTCCCTGCGGGTCGTGATACCCGAGCGTGCCGCGGGTGCATCGATAGCGACGCCGGGCGGCGTCACGGCCTACCGGCCGCAGTCCATCGATACGATGGTGGCGAGCTGGTTGCCACTGACCTATGCGATCAACAGCATCAATCGCAGTATGGGCCAGCCAGATATGTATCCGTTCGTGCTCTCGCCGATGGCGGTCGAAAAACTGGGCTTTGTCCACCAGGTCGTCAGCAGCGCCGCACAGCCGTCAATAACATAGATACCGTCTAGGGAAGCTCTGCACAAGTGTCGCGAGCAAGCTCAGATGCGCGAAGCCGCGGAGCGCGTCGCGAGACATATCAGGTAGATAGGCGAGCGACCCGCGAGCACGCGACAAAGCAGATGGGCTGCGCAGTAACTTTTGCAGAGCTTCCCTAGACTAGAATCTGCGGGCGCTGGGCTGATACCGCGCCGGTTAATTAAGAGGCATCTGAACGACGTTCTCGCGATCCAGGTCTTTCGCTTGCTCGCTTAGCTGAACGTATGCCACCATCAGCTCCTCACCATCTTCTGACTTGCGACTGGTTACGCCCTGCGCGCGTTTGCGGTTCATCCAAGCTTCGTGCACTTTGGCAGCCACGATTTCAATTTCAGGCAAGTCCATGTGTGGGCCTGTGAACAACTATCTTTTGCATTTCTGTGACTCCGATCGTTCAGGTACCAGGGTCGGTCGATGAGTCTGCCACGCCGACGCAGGAAGTATAGGGGCGAGGTGGCAGATCGCCGTTAATTATTCAGTCTACCTCGCAACTATCACCGGTGTACGGGTGCGGCCGTGCGGCTTGAGCGCCAGGACGGAGGCGAGCGGGGCTCACACCCCCTCATGCTCAAACCGATGCCCAACGATCACTAACTCACACGGCCGCACATGACCAGAGGCATTAGCCGTGCCACCCTCGTCCATACCGAACGCTGTCGAAGTCAATCAAAGGCTTAGTAATTTACTAGATACGCTTCCAGCACATGGGTTCACCGGCCCATCGGTAATAATTGCAAGGAAAATAGCAACTCTTACAGGCGGTTGCTTGGTAGACGCCTTATCAAATACCGCTGATGTAGTGCTAACCGCTTGAATGTATTGATCCGGGTGTGCAACTTAGAACGGTGACATAGGCGTTGCGCACACGGTCAGTAGGTGCGTACCAAACGCCCATCTCACGACCCTACAAACCCTACAACGATGGTGTTCGAAAACAATTACTTTAAGGAGAAAAAAATGTCAGCAAAAAAGGCAAGCACAAGAGCGTCTGCAAGCAAGCAGTCCGCGAGTAAGAGTGGCGGTACTAAGAAGGGCAGCTCTAAAATGGGTTCAGTCGCTAAAACGCAAATAAAGGAGACGGCGGTTAAAATGCTGGCCGGAGCCGCTGCGGGCGCAGTTCGCGCGATCATAGGTCCGCTAGAAGAGGCTGCGGGAACGAGCGAAGAGGCTGCGGGTCTCAATAAGCAAGCCGGAAACAAGGGCGGGAAGTCTACCGGAAAGTCTGGCGGAAAATCCAGCAAGTAAGCCTTCGGTCGTGAGCGATACTGAAAAGAACGCAACCGGCGCGAAACCGGATGCGGGCGGCGCAAGCTTGCACTCGCTGATTGGTCTCCTGGGCCACGATATTGTCACTCTCCTCGACACCAAACTCGGGCTGCTGAAGCACGAGATCAAAGTAGACGTAAACGCATATGTGCGCGGGCGCGTATCTAT
>JBIMKD010000227.1:0-29952 GCA_043673815.1 Chromatiales bacterium | reverse complement strand
GTATGGATGAGATCCTGGTCCGCGATCGCGTCGCCGTCCAGGTCGATGTATGCAGCAAAAAAGGCGTGCTCGAAGCCTTAGCAAGGTTGATCGCGGATCAACCACAGAAGTTAACTAGTGACGAGGTGTTCCATAGTCTGATCACGCGGGAACGGCTCGGTAGCACCGGATTAGGACGCGGGGTCGCGATCCCGCACGGCCGGACCGCGCACGGCGATCAGCCCCTCGGGGCGTTTATTTATGCCAAGACCGGCGTTGATTTTAACGCCATCGATGAGAAGCCCGTCGATCTTTTTTTTGCATTACTGGTTCCGGCCCGATGCCACGACGAGCATCTAAGGATTCTAGCCGAGCTTGCGGAAATGTTCAGCGATGAGGAGTTTGTGTCCCGGATCAGGGCATGTACCGGTGCCGATACGCTCTATGAGCTACTGAGCGCATGGCCGGATCGCCCGCGAAGCTATGCAGTCGGTCACAATTAGCGAGTTATTCGAGATCCACTCCGGGCGGCTTGCGCTCAAGTGGGTGGCCGGGCGCGCGGGCGGTGGGCGATCGATTAGGTCCGATGAGGTGCACCCCGAGACCAGGAGGAAGATCGTCGGGGACCATATCAGCGCCCTGGAAACAAGGCACGATCACAGCGCGGGTCTGGGCTCCGAGAAATCCTTGGTGGGCCACCTGAATTTGATTCATCCGAACCAGATCCAGGTGCTGGGATCCTCCGAGATCCAATATCTTTCGGGGTTGCGCGCGATCTCGCGCGAGGATGCGATCCGGCAATTGCTGAGTCACGAACCCCATTGTATCGTCGTCGCCGACAGCCAGCCCGTGCCCGAGCAGCTAGGCAGGGCGTGCGAGGAAAGCAGCACGCCGCTTTTCACCTCGACGCTCGCGAGCAATAAGCTCTCCGATGACCTGCATTACTACCTGTCGAATCTTTTGGCCGAGGTGGTGACGCTGCACGGGGTATACCTGGAGGTGATGTCCATAGGCGTATTGCTAACCGGTGAGAGCGGGGTTGGAAAGAGCGAATTGGCTCTGGAGCTCATCACGCGCGGACACCGATTGATCGCGGACGACGCGCCGGAGTTTTCGCGCATCGCCCCCGATATCGTCAACGGCACGTGTCCGAAGGGCCTCCTCGATTTCCTCGAGGTGCGCGGGCTTGGCATCTTGAACGTTCGTGAGCTGTTAGGCGCGGGGGCCTTGCGAAGCAACAAGTATTTGCGCTTGATCATTCGCCTGGAGCGATTGGAGGGGGAAGGCTTGATTAGCCTCGATCGCCTGGAAGGAAGCTATAGTGCGCGCCGGGTCTTGGGACTGGATTTCCCGGAGATCGTCCTCCCCGTGACGGCTGGCCGTAACTTAGCGGTATTGGTCGAGTGTGCCGCCCGTAACCACATCTTGCGCATGAGCGGTTATAACTCGGCCGACGATTTCATGCACAGACAACGCGCTTTGCTCGATAAAGCGGTTTGAGGGTTGCCGTGGCCCGGAGGTTGATCATTGTCACGGGTATGTCGGGTGCGGGAAAGACCACCGTGCTCAATGTCCTCGAGGATCTGAGCTATTACTGTATCGATAGCCTCCCCATCGGTCTGGCGCCGGAATTGTTCTCCCAAATTCGCTCGGCAGAGCAACCGCTTTACGAAAACGTTGCTATCGGCATCGATGCTCGTAATCCCGCCGATGCATTGACGAACTTCCCGCGGTTTTTGCGGCAACAGCAAAGCAGCGAGCTTGCGGTGGAGCTTGTATTTGTGGAGGCCGGCAACGACGCTTTGCTCAGGCGCTTTAGTGAGACCCGCCGCAAGCACCCGCTCTCCGCAACGGAAGTATCGCTCACGGTCGCCATTCACGAGGAGCGGCGTTTGCTTGGACCGCTCGCGGAGTACGCGGATTTACGCATCGACACAAGCCGCACCTCGGTCCACCAGTTGCGGGCTCTGGTGCGGGAACGAGTCGCACAAAGGCAAGCCAACATCATGTCGGTACAACTCATCTCGTTTGGATTCAAGCACGGCCTGCCCGCGGATGCCGATTTCGTTTTCGATGTACGCTGCTTACCCAATCCGCATTGGGAACCGCGGTTACGCGATCTCTCCGGACGCGACCCTCCGGTCATCGAATTCTTGGAGGCGGCGCCGCTCGTCCACGACATGACGGCTCAGCTCCGTGCGTTCTTGGACGCGTGGTTACCTCGGTTTGAAGCGGACCAACGCAGTTATTTAACGGTCGCCTTGGGATGCACCGGCGGGCACCATCGGTCGGTGTATATCGTGGAACGCCTGGCGTCCCATCTTAGCTCGCAAGGACGGCATGTGCTCGTAACCCACCGCGACGGGACAGGCCTCCTATGAGCGTCGGCATTTTGATCATCGGACACGACAACGTCGGTGAGTCGCTTCGCGATATTGCGGTAAAGACGCTCGGAGTACAGAGGCTTCCGCTCGCCGTCGTCAGCATCGGACGCGACTGTGAGCCGGAACGAGCGCACGCTCAAGCCAGCGCCATGATCCAAGCGCTAGATCAAGGCGACGGCGTGCTCGTCCTGACGGACATCTGTGGCGCCACACCGTGCAATATCGCGACCCGGCTCCTGGGTGAAGCGCGCGTGAAAATCGTAACCGGCGTCAATCTGCCGATGCTGCTCCGAGTACTGAACTACGCCGATCTAGGACTGGAGCGACTCGTCGACAAGGCCATTACCGGCGGTCGCGACGGGATCGTGGAAATTAGCGATACGGATTAACGGTGGATGATGTTCCGTAATGTTCGGATCATAAATAAGCTCGGCTTGCATGCCCGCGCGGCCGCACGTTTCGTGCAACTGGCGTCGCGCTTTCAATGCGAGATCACGATTCGCAGAAATGGCAAGGAAGTCAACGGCAAGAGTATCATGGGGGTCATGATGCTCGCCGCTCACAACGGAGCCGAGATCGAAATCCTTACGAGCGGACCCGACGAGCGGCAGGCTATCGCAAGCTTAGAGGATCTCGTGGCTAACAGATTCGGTGAGTCGGAATGAGCATTTCCCTCCACGGTGTTGGCGTCTCTCGAGGCATCGCCATGGGACGGGCTCATATTCTCCACCGCGACCAGCTCGACATTAGCGAGTACTGTTTGACAGAAGAGTATATCGTCGCGGAAGTACGCCGGTTCGAGCACGCCGTGCTCACCGCCAGGCAGCAATTGCGCGCGATCCGGGACCATATTCCACCCGCGACCGCACCCGACATCGCTGCGTTCATCGACACCCATCTATTGATGTTGGAGGACTCGGCCTTGACGCAAGAGCCCGCACGGCTGATTACCGAGCGGCGCTGTAACGCTGAATGGGCCTTGAAAATCCAGCGCGATGCGTTGGTGGCGGTCTTCGAGGAAATGGATGATCCCTATCTAAGGACACGCAAGGATGATGTTGATCACGTCGTCAATCGCATGCAACGCATTTTGCTTAATCAGGGTCCGATGCGGCACGAGGTTCCGGATAGCCGGCTGCGGGGCTACATCGTGCTAGCGGATGACCTCACACCCGCGGATACGGTGCTCATGCAACATCACGGCATCGCGGCGTTCGCGACCGAGCACGGTGGCCCGACCTCACATACGGCGATCCTCGCGCGCAGCCTAGGCATCCCGAGCATCGTGGGCCTGCATCAAGCGCGCCGCTACATGCGTGAAGAAGACCTCGTCATCATCGATGGGATCTCGGGCGTGCTTTTGGTCGATCCGGACCCTGAGACGATCCGGTATTACGAAGGATTACAGCAGCAAGAGCGGGTCTATTTAGCTGAACTTATCAAGCTGAAGGGCGCGCCGGCGATGACCGGGGACGGCATAATGATTTGCCTAGAAGCCAATATCGAGTTGCCGAAGGATTTCGAATCGGTCCTGAATGTCGGGGCCTTGGGCGTCGGCCTTTATCGCACCGAATATCTCTATATGAACCGGGACCATCCGCCGGCCGAGGAAGAACAGTTCCAGGTGTATTCCCAAGCCTTGCATGCCTTGCAAGGCATACCAATTACGATTAGAACGCTGGACCTGGGAGCCGACAAGCAGGTCGATGGGAGCAGCGGGCGGGAACGGCTGGTGCTTGCGAATCCGGCGCTCGGGTTGCGCGCGGTGCGTCTATGTCTCAAGGAGCCGACACTGTTTCTGCCTCAGTTACGCGCGATCATTCGGGCCTCGGCCCTCGGGCCGCTGCGGCTTCTCATCCCGATGCTTTCTAACCTCCAAGAGCTTTACCAAGTGCTTGCGATTATCGCGGAGATCCGCGCGGAATTTCGATCAAACGCCGTCCCCTTCGATCCTGACATGCGTATCGGCGGCATGATCGAGGTGCCCGCGGCGGCCATGTGCGCCGATCTTTTCGCCAAGCAGCTTGATTTTCTCTCGATAGGAACCAATGACCTTATTCAGTACACGATGGCGGCCGATCGGGTCAATGACGAGGTCAGTTACTTGTATGATCCGGTCCATCCGGCGGTGCTGCGCTTGATCCGCATCATCATCCAGGCGGCTAGGGATCACAAAAAGCCCGTCGCCATGTGCGGTGAGATGGCCGGCGATCTGCGCTACATACGCCTTCTCCTCGGGCTTGGATTGCGGGATTTCAGCGTGCACCCGGCGGTCTTGTTGGAAGTAAAGAAAATCATCAACAATACCCGCCTCGCCGAGGTCATGTCTCTTTCTGAGCAAGTGCTGGCGGCGAGCAGCAGCAGTGAAATAAACGACTTGCTCGGACGCATCAACGCCGGCTTGAACTAAAGCGCCTCGGCAGAATCCCACACACGCCGTCGGAGGCGTGCTCGCGGAAGGTATTGATACCCTATGAGCCAAGCATCTCAAAATACAGGGCCAGAGACCGCTGAGGTCCTGCGGGGCATACTGCAACACGCGCTTTCGGAAGGTGATCTCGTCACCGTCGGCAAAGAACTGGCGGATCGCCATCCTGCCGAGATCGCCGATCTGATCGAGTCCCTTTCCCCGAACCAACGCCTACAAGTGTGGCAACTTATCTCGCCTGAGCAGCAGGGCGCTGTCTTATCCCATGCACAGGATGCGGTGCGTGCAGGTTTATTGGAGCACATGGATGCGGACAGAGTAGCGGATGTGACACGCGGCCTTGCGAGCGACGACGCCGCCGACATCTTGCAGGACTTGCCGGAATCGGTGCTCGATAGCGTGTTGCGGCTTATGGACGAGCAAAACCGTGTCCGCGTATCTTCGGTTTTGTACTACCCGGAGGATACGGCCGGTGGTTTGATGAATACCGATGCCATCACCGTCCGCGGTGATGTAGACCTTGACGTTGTCATTCGCTATCTGCGCTGGCGCGCCGAGATCCCGGAAAAAACCGATAACCTCATGGTGGTCGATCGCAACCACAGGTATCAAGGTTTGCTACCGATTACGGCCCTGCTTACAAATGATCCCGATCGCAAGGTCGAGAACGTGATGGTCAGAGAACCGGAAGCGATCCCCGCCGATCTCCCGGCGTCCGAAGTGGCTAAGAGGTTCGAGCAACGCGACTTGGTGTCGGCGCCGGTGGTCGATCAAAACGGCCGCTTGATCGGCAGGATCACCGTCGATGATGTGGTCGATGTGATCCGCGACCAAGGTGACCATTCGCTGATGAGCCTCGCGGGTTTAGACGAAGGCGACGACATGTTCGCACCGATCGCGGTGAGCGCCCCGCGCCGTGCGGTGTGGTTGGGCGTCAATCTGATTACGGCGTTTCTTGCGGCCTGGGTCATCGGGCGCTTTGAGGCCACGCTGCAGGAGATCGTGGCACTCGCGATCCTGATGCCGATCGTCGCCGGCATGGGAGGCGTCGCCGGCAGTCAGACGCTTACAATCATGATCCGGGGTTTGGCCTTGAATCGGGTGGGCCAGGATAACCTAGGATCGCTGCTCAAGAAGGAGATCGCTGTGGGTGTTTGCAATGGGCTGCTCTGGGCCGTCGTGGTCGGGTTTGTGGCCGCCACCTGGTTTTCGGACCCGGGGCTCGGCTTGATCCTCGGGCTTGCGCTCCTGACCAATTTAGCCGCTGCGGCCTTGGCGGGTACGCTCATTCCGCTCGGCCTGAAGAAACTTGGCATCGATCCGGCCATTGCCGGAGGGTTGTTTTTGACCACGGTGACCGATGTAGTCGGATTCTCCGCGTTTCTGGGTCTCGCCGCCATGTTTTTAACTTAAGAGAGTATAAGGGAAATAACGCGCTTTTTCGTCGGCAAGAAAAGTACAGCTAGGCCTGTAGGCCCGGTAGGCCGTCTTGAGTTGCAGCACGACAGCGGGATCGAAGCGACCGATCACATTTCATTCGAGGAGTATTTGAAGCGGTATTTTTCGCACCAAGGCCCAAAACCGATGCCAGTCTTACGAACCCTAACCGGCGCCACGGCGGACGGGCTCGAACCGTTCGAGCTGTTCCGCCGCCTGGAGCTGCTCCGCTCACTGGACGACACCACCCTAGAGGCCCTGGTGGAAGACATCGAGCCGGTCCAACTTCAGGAGACTCAGGTGCTCGTCCGGCAGGGCGAGTTGGACGACGCCGTGTACGTCGTGGCTTCGGGGACCCTGCGGGCGCTCACCGTATCCGCGAGCGGCGAGGAGAAGACCTTCGAGCGCTACGGGCCGGGAGGGGTGCTCGGAGAGATCCAGCTGGTGCTCGGCGGGGCGTGGACGACGACCGTCGAGGCAGAATCCCCCTGCCTGCTTTACCGGCCGTGCTCGATGCGCTCTCGGACCGGGAAGGCGAGCTACTAGAGCCGCTGGTATGGATCATCCGGAGCCGCCTATGGCGCGCGCAACTGGCCGAGGTGCTCCCGGCTTCCTCGGCCCGCTCGGCCCGCGCGAGATCGAGAACTTGGAGGAGCAGGCGCAGTGGGTGACGGTGCGGCGAGGCGAGGCTCTGTTCCGCCAGGGCGATCCCGCGGACGGCTCCGGTTCACCGCCTGGGTGGAGGAGGGCCCGCGCTACGCCTATGTCGTCATCGAGACCGACGCTACGCTCACCCCGTGGACGCGGCGCGCCGTCCGGCTCGCCGACCACATCGTCCTGGTCGCAGACGCGACGGCGGCGCCCGAGCCCGGACCTATGGAGGTCGCGCTCTTGGTGGACGCTTACGGCCTTTTGGAGTTCAAGAAGATCCACGCCATCGCCCAGGTCGGCTACCGCTATGCGCTCGAGGCCGCCGCCCGGTGGAGTGGGCCGCGGGGCGCGGTGTAACGCTCGTTCAGGCGCGCGGCGAGCCCGCTGCGGGATACTTAGTACCACGGTTGGTACTATTTAGGCTTGACATCGGAGTTGACCCGAGTAAGGATAATCCTTACCGTGAAAATTCTTATTCGCACTGGCCATGATCACCAGCAAACTGACGAGCAAGGCGCAAACCACCATTCCGCAGCCCGTTCGCACCGCTCTGCGTTTGCGCGAGGGCGATGAGCTGAGGTACGAAATCGATGGCGAGCGTGTCATTGTGACGAAGGCAAAACCAGGCGGCGCAGCCGACGATCCGTTCCGCACCTTTCATGAATGGAACACCGAGGCGGATCGGAAGGCCTATGGCAACCTTTAAGCAGGGCGACGTCGTCAAAGTACCTTTCCCTTACACGGATCGTTCAACCCGACAGTCGCGGCCCGCACTCGTAGTTTCCACCGGCGACATCGAAGTCACTCATGGGCTATTGTGGGTCGTCATGATCACCAGCGCCGAAAATCGCGGCTGGCCCGGAGATGTCTTCGTGGGCAATCTGGCGACGGCGGGCTTGCCCGTGCCCTCGGTGATCCGTACTGCCAAAATCGCCACCATTGAAGCCGCCGACGCGGCTAGGCTCGGCAAGGTGCCCATCGCTGTACTCACACGCGTGACGCGGCGAATCGGATATGAATTGGGCGTGGATGGCGTCTCACCTGACTGACGGCTTGGGAAATCCACCGTGCGGTCTAGTCAACCGCGGCGCGATCCGGACACTGAGGCCTGAGCGTCCTCAGCCGGAAGCAGCCGGTTGAGAACAAGGTAAACGCGGAATTAAAATACGGCTCACAACGGTACCTGGTGTTTCTCATGGCACTCGCGCTGCGTGATAACGCTTACCAACACCTACACGGACTATCTTAGCTGGCCGGAAGATGTTCGCTACGAGCTGATCCACGACAGGGCGTACGTCATGGCCCGGGCTTCGGCGGTGTCTTTCCAGCCGGTGAGGCGAAATGCCGCGTGCTGGGTGGGGCCTAGCGCCGCGGGCCCGAGCGGCTCGAAGTCACTGTAGCGAGCGACGGCAATGCGCGCGGTGTCGCTCAGCACGATCGCGCCCGCGCGCGCTAGCGGTCCGACGCACCTTTGTGGGGCATCTATTGACATGACGGCTCCACAATGGGGCATGACCTTATCACTTCGGTACCGGGTTTAATCCGGTTACGATCCTGGAAATCTCAATAGATAAATAGCTTGCATCGGGATATCGGAGAAGGGCAAAGCTCTTGCCCTACTCTCGGGATCGCGATACCGCCGCGAAATCAGCCCGAACCAGGGCGCACGGAGCCCCTTGGGTCATATCGAATTATTAGACTAGAGAGCAACCCGCCATGGCCATAGCGAAATTGCGATTCGATTTGTTCTCCTTCCGCGGCAATGTTCGGGTGCTGCACTTGACCTGGTTCGCATTCTTTCTCAGCTTCGTGGTCTGGTTCAACCATGCGCCACTGCTCGCCGCGATCCGGGACAGCCTGAGTCTCAGCGACCAGCAGGTGAAGACCCTGCTGATCCTCAACGTTGCCCTGACGATTCCGGCGCGAATCATCGTCGGGATGCTGGTCGATAAACTCGGCCCGCGCCGGACGTATGCGATCCTGTTGATCTCATCGAGCTTCTTGTGCTTCTTTTTTGCACTGGCCCAAAACTACCCGATGCTCGCGCTCGGGCGATTCTTGCTCGGTTTCGCCGGCGCCGGGTTCGTCATAGGGGTACGCATGATCAGTGAATGGTTTCCGGCCAAACAGGTGGGTCTCGCCGAAGGGATCTATGCCGGTTGGGGTAACTTTGGCGCGGCGGCGGGAGCGATGGTCTTACCTACGCTCGCCCTGGCATTTGGAGGTGAGCACGGCTGGCGCTACGCGATTGCGCTCACCGGCGCGGCGATTCTGGTTTATGCCTTCGTCTACTACGCGAGCGTCCGCGACGCGCCCGAGGGATCTACCTATTTCCGGCCCAACAAGAGCGGTGGCCTGGAAGTGACAAGCAAGGGCGATCTGTTGTTGTATGTCCTGATGAATATCCCCTTGTTCGCCGCGCTCGCTGTGCTGGTATGGAAGCTGGCGACCCTGGAGCTATTGAGCTTCGCGATAGCCGGGGTCATCGACGGTCTGCTGGGCGCTCTCTTTTGCTATCAGGTCTATCATATCTACAAGGTCAACGCCGGGATCTTCGTGCGCCCGGTTCCGGAGCTGTTCCGCTACAAGTTCAGGCAGGTGGCCATCCTGAATCTCGCCTATATGGTGACCTTCGGTTCGGAGATCGCCGTGTTCTCGATGCTGCCCCTGTTTATCATGGACACCTTCCATGCTTCCCAGGTGGCGGCCGGTCTCCTGGCCGCGCCGTTCGGCCTCATCGTGGTGTTCGCGCGGCCGTGTGGCGGGTTGTTGAGCGATCGCATCGGCCGCAAGAAAACTTTACTGATGGTCCTGGCCGCCCTTACTCTCGGTTACCTGCTCCTGAGCCAGATCACGGGCAGTTGGCCGCTGCCGCTCGCGGTCGGCGCCATTATCGGCTGCGGCTTGTTCGTGCATTTCGGGACCGGAGCCGTGTTCGCGATGGTGCCGCTGATCCAACGCCGGCAGACCGGCCAGATCGCCGGCATGACCGGAGCCTATGGCAACGTTGGGGGCGTCGCATTTTTAACCGTGTTGTCCTTCGTGAGCCCGCAGGTCTTTTTCCTGGCCATCGCCGGCACGGCCCTGGCCGTGCTGGTCGCGATCAGTTTGCTCGTGGAGCCCAAGGGTGCGATGGCCGAGATCTTGCCGGATGGCACCGTGCAGCTGATTGAGGTGGAATAGGCCGCCGGCCGCGCGTTAGCCCGGAGCATCCTCCTCGTGCCTGCCACCCTCGAGGTCGGCGTCGGTCAATATTCCGATCGCGGACGAAAGGAGATCAACCAGGATTTCCACGGGGCGATGTTCCCCGCTGAGCCGCTGCGCACCACCAAGGGCATCGCCATCGCCATCGCCGATGGGATCAGCTCGAGCGAGGCCGGGCAGATCGCCGCCGAGGCGTGCGTCACGGGATTTCTAGAGGATTATTTCTGCACGCCGGAGTCCTGGACGGTCAGGAAATCTGCGCAAAAGGTACTGACGGCACTCAATAGCTGGTTATACAGTCAGTATAGTGAGCCCGCCCGTATTCACGTGAGCACGCTGAGCGCGCTGGTCATCAAGTCGGCAACCGCCCATCTCTTTCATGTAGGAGACAGCCGCATCTACCGGTTGCGCGATGGACAGATCGAACAAATCACGACCGATCATCGCGTCTGGGTATCGGCCGAGAGGAACTATCTGAGCCGCGCCATGGGCGCGGACACGCGTCTGGACATCGATTATTTCCAGGTACCCGTGGCGCAGGATGACATTTTCGTGCTGGCCACGGATGGCGTGCACGATTACCTCGACCGCAACCACCTCGTGGGCCTGATCGCGCAGGGTGGTGATAACCTCGATGGGAGCTCGAAAGCGATCGTCGAAACCGCCCTGGCCCGGGGTAGCCTGGATAACCTGACCTGTCAGGTGGTGCGGGTCCTGAGCCTCCCCCTCCGGGATCCGGACGAGGTCTATCGGCAGTTGACCGCGCTGCCGTTCCCGCCCGAGTTGGAACCGGGTATGGTCATCGACGGCTACCGGATCCTACGCGATCTCCATACCAGCAAGCGTACCCAGATCTACCTGGCGCTCGATATCGAGGCCGATATGCGGGTCGTGCTCAAGACCCCCTCGGTCAATTATCAGGATGACCCGGTCTACCTCGAGTGTTTTCTACTCGAGGAATGGATCGGACGGCGGATCGACAATCCTCATGTCCTCAAGACGCGCGGGAACGAACGCCGGCGGCGTTTTCTCTACCATGTCACCGAGTATATCGAGGGGCAGACCTTGCGCCAGTGGATGCACGACCACCCGGAGCGCCGCTTGGAAGAGGTCCGGGGAATCCTTGAGCAAGCCGCGAAGGGCTTGCAAGCCTTCCACCGCATGGAGATGCTGCACCAGGACTTGAAGCCGGAGAACCTGATGATTGACTCGATGGGAACCGTGAAGATCATCGACTTCGGGTCCGCCAAGGTCGCGGGTCTGGCGGAAATCGCGACGCCCATCGAGCGCCTGCAGGTGCAGGGGACGCGCAATTACACGGCGCCCGAATACCTGCTCGGCGAACCGGGTAGCAACCGCTCGGATATCTTCTCGCTAGGGGTGATCGCCTATGAGTTGCTGACCGGTCGCTTGCCCTACGGCGAGATGCCCGAACACTGCCCCGCGGCGTTACCTGCGACCCGCTGGCGCTACACGTCCGCCCGCGATTACAACGCGGCGCTCCCGCCTTGGATCGACGGTGCGTTGCGTAAGGCCGTGCACAGCGATCCCACCCGCCGATGTGCCGAGTTATCGGAATTTCTGCATGATCTCCGGCGACCGAATCCCGAGTATACTCGCCCGCAGCAGCGCTCGCTTCTGGAGCGCAATCCGGTCGGATTCTGGCGCGCCCTCGCGATCCTCCTTCTTTTTACCGTCGCTTGCCTGCTGTTTTTGCTATCGCGGTAGCCGCCTAGCGATTTTCTTTCATAATCATCGCCGCGATCCTGTCGGACAAGGCGCGCCGTTTCTGCTACGATGGCGCCCCTTACGACGTTCAAGCTATCCATGCGTATTCACGTCCTCGGTTCTGCCGCTGGTGGCGGTTTTCCCCAATGGAACTGTAACTGCCCGAATTGCAAGGGTCTGCGCACGGGGTCCTTGCGCGCCCGCGCGCGTTCGCAATCCTCGATAGCCGTCTCCGGCAACGGCGTCGACTGGGTACTCTTCAACGCCTCGCCCGACATACGCACCCAATTAGTCTCCGTGCCGGCCTTACAGCCCGGCCGCGGCGTGCGCGACACGGGGATCTGCGCCATCGTGCTTGTCGATGCCCAGATCGACCACACCACCGGTTTGATGATGCTACGCGAACATAAACAGCCCTTGGACGTCTATTGTACCAACATGGTTTATCAAGATCTGACGACGGGCTACCCCCTGTTTCGAGTCCTGGAATATTATTGCGGGGTCGAATGGCGTACGCTGCCCATCGACGGCGAGCCCTTCACCGTACCCCGCGCCGCAAACTTACGCTTCACCGCCGTGCCTTTGCGAAGCGAGGCGCCCCCTTATTCGCCCCACCGCCACAACCCGCACCGCGGCGATACGATCGGCGTCAAGGTCGAAGACCTCGATACTTCAAAAGTCCTGTTTTATGCGCCAGGCCTCGGTGAAGTCGACGACCAGGTATACCGCAACTTGTCAGACGCCGATTGTGTGCTCGTCGATGGCACCTTGTGGACCGAGGACGAGCTCCTGCGGTTCGGGATCAGCGCTAAGCTCGCAAGCGATATGGGCCACCTCGCGCTCTCGGGGGAGGGAGGCATGTTGAGCATCCTGGAGTCACTGTCACGGCCGCGCAAGGTGCTCATCCATATCAATAATACCAACCCGATCCTCAACGAGGACGGTCCGGAGCGACAGGCGCTGACCGAACGCGGCATTGAGGTGGCGTATGACGGCATGGAGCTCGCGCTGTGAATGATGCGCCCGTCAGCGAGCCTGCCGCGTGGACACGCGCCCAATTCGAGCAAGAACTGCGTTCCATGGAACGGTACTATCATATCCACCATCCCTTCCATGTGCTCATGAACAGCGGCAAGCTCGATGAGCATGGCGTTCGGGGATGGGTCGCGAACCGCTTTTACTATCAGGTGAGCATCCCCATCAAGGATGCCGCCGTGCTCTCGAATTGTCCCGACCGCGAGGTGCGCCGCCAATGGATCCAGCGCATCGTCGATCACGACGGCGGCGCGGGCGATGAGGGAGGCATCGACGCCTGGCTACGGCTTGGCGAGGCGGTGGGGCTCACGCGCGAGGACCTGTGGTCACACGAGCGGGTAGTGCCCGGGGTGCGTTTCGCGGTCGATGCCTATGTGAACTTCGCCCGCCGCGCCACCTGGCAAGAGGCCGCCTGTTCCTCGCTGACCGAGCTCTTCGCCCCCGCGATCCATCAGCAACGCCTCGACCGTTGGCCCGAGCATTATCCCTGGATCCAGCCCGAGGGCTATGCCTACTTTCGGCAGCGGTTGCGGGAAGCGCGGCGCGATGTCGAGCACGGGCTGGCGATCACGCTCGACACTTTCCGTAGCCGCATCGAGCAGCAGCGCGCGCTTGGAATTTTAAAGTTTAAGCTCGATGTGCTGTGGACGATGCTCGATGCACTATGGCTTGCGTATGTGGATCACCGCCCCCCGTATTTTAATGTCGTGCCTTGAGCGATGAGCGCGCATTTCGCCGACGACTGCATCCCTCAGATCGCTCCCCTGTTTCGCTTGCAGTGGGAGGAGGCTCAGCAAGCCTATGTCATTCTGTATCCGGAAGGCATGGTCAAGCTCAACAAGACCGCCGGGGAGATCCTCACGCGGTGCGACGGGAAAACCCGCCTGAGCGCCATCATCGACGACCTCGAGCGGCAGTTCTCCGGCGCTAGAATCGGCGACGAGATCCGGCATTTTATGGAGACCGCGCATGAGCACGGCTGGGTTCGAATCACCGGGGCGGCCTAAGCCTCTGTGGCTGCTGGCGGAGTTGACCTATGCCTGTCCGCTGCAGTGTCCCTACTGCTCGAACCCCGTCGATTACGCGCGCACCAAGGGGGAGCTCAGCACCGAGGATTGGCTCACGGTGTTGCGCCAAGCCCGCGCGCTAGGCGCGACGCAATTGGGTTTCTCCGGCGGCGAACCGCTGGTGCGGCGCGACCTCGAGGTCCTGATCGCCGAGGCACATTCCTTGGGATACTACACCAACCTCATCACCTCGGGGCTTGGCATGGATGAGGCTCGCCTGCAAGCGTTCCGCGAGGCCGGATTGGACCATATCCAGATCAGTTTCCAGGCGAGTCGGAAGGATCTCAATGATTATCTGGCGGGAACGGAAGCGTTCACGCACAAGGTCGAGATGGCGCGCGCCGTAAAGAAACACGGCTACCCGATGGTCCTGTGCTTTGTGATTCATCGCGATAACGTCGACCAGATTGCGGACATGCTGCGTCTCGCCAGCGACCTCAACGCCGACTACGTGGAGCTCGCCACGACGCAGTATTACGGCTGGGCCTTCCACAACCGCGATCGCTTGCTGCCCAGCCGTGAGCAGCTCGATCGGGCCGAGGTCATCGCCCATGCCTATCAGGAAAGCATGAAAGGTCGCATGAAAATCTTTTATGTCGTTCCCGACTATTATGAGATCCGCCCCAAAGCCTGCATGAACGGCTGGGGCGCTGTGTTTCTCTGTATCGCGCCCGATGGCACCGCGCTCCCCTGCCATGCGGCTCGGCAACTCCCTGGGCTGGAATTCCCGAATGTCCGCGACCACGGCATCGAGTGGATCTGGAACGACTCCCTCGCCTTCAACCGCTATCGCGGTTTCGAATGGATGCGCGAGCCATGCCGCTCCTGCCCGGAGCGCTTCAAGGACTTCGGCGGATGCCGTTGCCAAGCTTACATGCTGACCGGGGAGGCCGCGAACGCGGACCCGGTTTGCGATCTCTCGCCCCACCATGATCGGGTCCTTGGCGCGATCGAGCGCGCCGCCCAGCGTGCTGAACAGCCCGTGGTGTTTAGAAACACCAAGAATTCCCAGTTACTCGGTTGAGTAAAGACGTGACGAAGTCCCCGCCCAATCGTCGGCGCTACTTCCTATAGCACGACGCGGATCTCCGGGCGGATGGTTCAATTTGATTTCGCCACCACGGGGTATGAAATCCCGTGGGGCGAGTCACGAGACAATAGATAGGCGAGTGACGAGCGAGCACGCGACAAAGCAGAAGGGCGGCGCAATAGCTTTTGCAGAGCTTCCTTAGGCGCTGGCGATCAAGATAACCAGCGCGAAAATGCTGAGAACGCTGCGTACGGCATGTAATCGGCCCCAGTGAACGAGTAACTCGCGTGCGTTTGAGGACGTTCTGTCCAGTGTGGGTTCGAGCAACTGCCGATTCGTCGGCATGATGACTACTAAGGTGAACGGAATGACGAGCCCAAGGAGTAAACCGCCAACCAGCCACCAAAGCGTGCCGCCCGCAAACCATGCCACCACCGCAGAAAGAAAACCGAGTGCAGCAAGCGACGCTTGCATAACCGACGCCCTGCGGTAGCTCGGCGCAAAAACGGTTGCGGCAAGCTCAGTACCGCACTCCATCCGTGCAGGGTGTTCAACAAGGTTAATATAAACAGCGGCACCGGCAAACAAGCCGCATGCGACCATCGCAACAAACTGAGCTACCGTCTGAAGTATTGCCATGACTTGACTCTTCTCAGCGGCCAATGTTGAAGCTCACCGCACCATCGCTTGCGCCGCGTCCGGTGGAGCGCTTTGTTCGTCCAGAGTTTGTGAATAAATCGTCGCAGCAGGTCTTTTCACAAGCTCTCACGCTACCTCAAGCATGGGTCGTACTCTCGGTGGAGGAAGAGAACGACCTTCAGATTCAAAATGCTGAATAACATCCTCCACCACCTCGCACAAATCACCGTAGACCTGGAGGGGATCATCACCGTGAATGCCAGTAATGAGGTCCGGACATTTTCCAAGGTAGGCTTGATTCTCTTCACTCCACTCCACCCACTTGTGGTATTTATCGCTTGTCTTCACTTAAGAACCTCTTCCACTGCTCGTTGAACTTGCCGTTCTTGATACGGCTTCGCGTCATCGCCAGGCTTGCCACTGAGTGTCACGGCGCCCGGATATCCTGCATGCGTAAATTTACGATGTGATCCCTTACCTCCGCCCGGGATCTCATAGAATCCGGCATCCGTCAGGTCTTTTGTCAATTGCCGGATCTTCCTTGCCATAGCTAAGAATGCTGCGCCTCGTCCGATGCACTACTTTATGGGGCCGAACGACTGGGTTCACTGGTCGCGAACGAACTGAGCGGTCGGTGTGCAACCCTTCGTTAGGTAGATAATTCACGTTTATTAACATTAAAGAACTCATCCCACGCCTGAATAGCTTTGTCTGCCAATTCGTTAATGGTCAGTCTCGCGCCATTTTCAAGTTGCACTTTAAGCCGGTAGGGTGGCCCCGTCAGCATCGCTACGTCAAAGGACGTGGCTGACGCTTCCACATCTTCAACTACCGGCGGGTAATTCTCGTAAGGTCCCTTATCGACAGTGAGGGAGACGTGCTTGCTAGCATTAGCCAAATCACGAAACGCTCGGAGTTCTTCGTGGGTGTTAAGCCAATCATACACAGCGTCTTTTAGGTTCGGATAATACTCTTTGACCCAGTCGACGAGGTGATAAACGCTAACTGAAAAATTAAATAAGTTGTCCTGTATCCTTATTTCGTCCCAAACCTCCAGTGCGTCCAAAAGAGCGGTCATTTCTCGCCTCGCCTTTTCAAGCAACTGAGTTGGACCTTCAAATATGCGATGAAATATTTTCATTACCTAGATGTCCATCGGCCACACGACCCGTTTTGGGAGCGCCCCGCTGCGGCACTGTTCGCGACGCCCCTTTTGAACCGATGTTAGGCAGTCACCGCCGTCATTCCTCATGCTCGTTTCCTTAACCTTCATGAGCCACGACGACCTATATATCTACCGACTGTTTCTGGGGACAAGGCTCATTCTCGTTAAGCGGTGCTCCGCGCTTCTAGCAGCTATTCTCGCCGCTGCAACCCACAGAAGAACGACCACTACTGAATTAAGGATGACTATTTCTGGCCGCATTCCGAATGGGTATTGAGCGAGTTGCGGAAGAGCGAGTACAACGAACCCGAATAACAGAATAAACGCAGCTCGACGATGGGACCGCTTCCATGACATTCTAAGCCCTTGGATTACGCTAGCGTACGCTAAGAGTGAACTGAAGACGAATAAAAGAAGCGCTGCGGAGCGCGACGACGACCACAAAAACATGCTAGGGATCAAACCCAAGTAAGACAGCCAGAAGAAACGCCAAGGGTGCTCTGCCCAGTAACGGCAGCGCTCTGTGGTGCTAAGAAACCCCACAGCAGCTGCCGCGAGCAAAACGACGAAGATAATAATAATCAAGGGGACGAAAGTAATTACTAAGTTCATAACCCGCCAACGTCCTTGCTCTTGAAGCCTAGCAGTTGATTAGGCAAATCTGTCAATCGTCCTATATTGAGAAGCTGTGCAGCGTGGCCTTTGGGTGAGTATAGATCAGCTCGTTCGAGCGCTCCAACAAGGAGTACGGCTATGGGTGCGTAGCCGGCCCTGCTCCTCATCATCGCCTGCGACCTCTTTTCCGATTCAAGCCCGTTCCCTTATACTAGCCATGCGAAGGTGCCGGCCGAGGTGGCGGAACAGGCAGACGCGCCAGACTCAAAATCTGGTGGGGGAAACCCCGTGTGGGTTCGATTCCCACTCTCGGCACCAAGCGGTATTCGCATCGAGCCGCGTAAGCACAGAGCAGTGATTTCTTCGCGGCACAACGGGAAAACCCGGATCTCGGATCTTACCTTAAGCAGGATTCCCGAAAGAGGGCCTCGATGAGAGGACAATCCGGGAGGTTCCCGTCTTTACAGCGAGCGATCATGGTTTTTAGCACCCGCTCCATGGATTTCAGATCCGTGATCTTGGCTTGCACATCAGTGAGGTGTTGCGCGGCAAGAGCACGCGCTTCGTTGCACGATCGTCCGCGCGCGTCCACGAGCCGTAACAAAGCCCGGACCTCTTCGAGACTAAATCCGAGATCCCTGGATCGCCGAATGAAGTTCAGGCGCTTGACGTGTTCTAATTCATAGATCCGGTAACCACCTTGCGTACGGGGAGGTAAGGGAAGGAGTCCTGCCCGTTCGTAGTAGCGAATGGTTTCTATGTTGCACGTCGTGGCCTGCGCAAGCTGGCCGATTTTCAAGCCTGCCCGGCTGACCTCGGCATTAATGTCCATCGCGTCCCAACGCCTCTTGACTCTGTAGTTACTACAGGGTCTATATTACCTAATATTCGGATTAGGAGGAATCATCATGGCTTCTGGTAACCCGTCGACGAACTCTTTGATAAGACAAGCAGTCACTGAAACTCATCGGACACGTCAGGCGGCAGGGAAAACGCTCGTGTCGATCGGCGGCCTCCTCGCCGCGATCGCGGCCTCTTCTTGTTGTGTCCTGCCGCTCGGCTTGTTTGCGCTCGGGATCAGTGGCGCGTGGATCAGTAACCTAACGGCGTTAGCCCCTTATCAACCCTACTTCGCGGTGGTAACACTCACGTGCCTCGTGGCAGGATTCGCGATGGTCTACCGCAGACCGAAAGCGGCATGCCTGCCGGGTTCGTCCTGCGCGAGGCCCGCCTCGGATCGCTTCGCCAAATTGAGCCTTTGGACGGCCACCGTGATCATCACCGCGGCCCTTGCATTCCCCTATGTGGCGCCGCTATTTAGCGAAACATAATGAGACACACCAACATGCGAAAGCTAACGCACATCATCCTCCTGACGGCCCTGGTGGCGGACCCCACCTTGGCCGCGGAGCGAACAGTCATACTCAACGTCGACAACATGAGTTGTCCGGCCTGCGCCCCGATAGTGAAAACGAGCCTCATGCGGATCGAAGGGGTGGTCATATCGGACGTCTCGACGGAGACAAATACCGCCACCGTGACCTTCGATGACGCCAAGACCAGTGTCGCGGCCCTCATCGATGCCACGACCAACGCGGGCTATCCATCACGTTTGGCTCAGTGAGCATGCCTCCCGAGACACATGAGACCGCGGTGTGACGTCCGAGAAGCCTCTGGTCATCAATCAAAAGATTGGGTTGCCAGAGGCCGCAGTCTCGCGCTCGCTTGGGGGCTCCCTGGCTTAGCGCTCGCCGGCTCACTATTCGTGGAACCGTCGGCGCGCGCCTGGATCTGGGTCCCGAGTCTCCTCTGGATGGGTGCAGCTTGTATGGCGAATGCACGGCGTTGTGGCCGGACCCATTGTTACTTCACGGCACCGTTGTTTTTTGTCATGGCCTTTGTCGCACTCCTCGACGGCCTTGGGCTGCTCGTCTTAGGACCACGCGCTTGGACCTGGCTCGGTCTGGGATTGGTGATCGGTCCAGCGGGACTGTGGTGGGGAACTGAACGACTGTGGGGACGGTTCCTCCCCTTCCACCGACAAGGGCAAGAATCCAAAGGAAGCCTGACATCACGACACCATACGACCCTGCGGAACGATGGCCGCGGCTTTGTCCGTGAGATCGCACAGAGCGGAGTGGCCCGAACGGGGTCTGCAGGCGACCCCTGAAAAAGCCAACACCTACTATGAGCACCTATACGCTTCGCATCACGGGCATGACCTGCGATCACTGCGCGCGTACGGCCGAAGACGCCTTGAACGCCCTGCCGGGTGTGTGGGCCGAGGTTTCGTACGAAGAGGGGATCGCCCGGGTGAGCGCGCCTGGGGATGTGGGAGTCGAGCACCTCATCGAGCGCATCGAGGCGAAAGGCTTCGAGGCGAGGCTCAGCGAATAGACCATCGGTCCACAAGCAACGAGGAGCCAAGCGATATGGACGTACAGACCCTGCGCATCACCGGGATGACCTGCGATCACTGCGCGAAATCGATCAAGGAGGCGCTGGCCGGTATGGCCGGGGTGGTCGAAGCCCAGGTCTCCTACGACGAAGGCACCGCCCGCATCAAGACCGAGGCGGGGGTCGATAGCGCGAAGCTGATCGATGCGGTCCAGGGCAAAGGGTTTGGCGCGGAGGTGTTGGATCGCAAGGTCTTGGACCGGCCACGCATCTCGGTCGTCGACACGCCTAAGTCTTCAATAAAACCGCGACGGAGATCGCGAGGCGCGCTCGAGGTCGCGATCATCGGGAGCGGCGGGGCGGCGTTTGCTTGCGCCATCCGGACGGCCGAGGAAGGCGCCAAGGTCACGCTCATCGAGCGGGGCACCCTCGGGGGGACCTGCGTCAACGTCGGCTGCGTGCCCTCGAAGATCATGATCCGCGCCGCGCATCTCGCGCATTTGCAATTTGCTCATCCGTTCGACGGTATCAAAAAACAAGCCGCCGTCCTCGACCGCTCGGCGCTCTTGGCCCAGCAACAAGGGCGGGTGGACGAGCTACGGCATGCCAAGTACGAGGGCATCCTAGAATCGAATCCCAGGATCACGCTCCTGCATGGATCCGCGCACTTCACCAAGGGGAGAACCCTGATGGTGAGAGAACCGGGAGGCAACGAGAAGCGGCTGCACGCCGACCGTATTTTGATCGCGACGGGCGCCTCCCCCGCCATCCCCGCAACGCCGGGCCTCAAAGGCACGCCCTATTGGACTTCGACCGAAGCGCTCGTGGCCGAACGATTGCCCGAACACCTCATCGTCTATGGGGGCTCCGTGGTCGCGGTGGAGTTGGGCCAGGCGTTTCTGCGACTGGGCTCGAAGGTGACGCTCATCGCGCGCTCGACCCTGCTCTCGAAGACCGATCCGGCGATCGGGGAGGGGCTCAAAGCGGCGCTCGAAGGGGAAGGCATGCGGATCCTTACCCATGCCGCCGTGAAGCAGGTGGGCTATGGCCGCCACTGGATGCGCAAGCGATTTAGTGTCGATATAGGCAGCGAAACCCTCATCGGCGACCGCCTGCTGGTCGCCACAGGGCGGACCCCGAACACGGGAGGCCTCGGGCTCGAGAATGTGGGGGTCCAGACGGACCCGCGCGGCGCCATCGTCGTCGACGATCACATGCGCACGAGCGCCGAGCATGTCTACGCCGCCGGGGATTGCACAACCCAGCCGCAGTTCGTGTATGTGGCGGCAGCGGCCGGCACCCGGGCGGCGATCAACATGATGGGTGGGGAGGCGGCCCTGGATCTCTCCGCCGTGCCCGAGGTCGTGTTCACCGATCCGCAGGTCGCGACCGTGGGTCTCACTACGGCGCAAGCGAGTGAGCAGGGCTTTAAGGTCGAGAGCCGCACCCTAAGCCTGGATAACGTGCCGCGGGCGCTCGCGAACTTCGACACCCGGGGTTTCATCAAGCTGGTCTCCGAGCGCGAGAGCAGGCGGCTACTCGGCGCCCAGGTCCTGGCCGGAGAGGGCGGGGAGGTGATCCAGACGGCGGCGCTCGCCGTCCGTCAGCGCCTCACGGTCAAGGATCTGGCCGATCAGCTCTTCCCCTACCTCACCATGGTGGAAGGCCTCAAGCTCTGCGCCCAGACCTTCACCAAAGATGTAAAACAACTGTCCTGCTGCGCAGGATAAAATAGGGTTCCGCTATGGAATCAGACATTCTGAAGTTGATTGGATTTGCGGCTGCATTCGGGTTGGTAGGGGTCGCGATGTGGCAGATAACCTTCGCGTGGCGAGATCCGCGGGAGGAGACCGATGCAGAGAAGCGCCGACGAGAGAAGCGAGAAAAAAAAGAGGCATCCCAGCCCAAATAAGTCGAGGAGCTGACAGGGGGCGAAGGAAAGCCCCCCTTGGTGGCTGATCGCGGGTTTTTCGATTCTCTGAGGAGATGGCGATGATCAAAAGTGACGAGTTCATTCTCACCCATGACTCCGCTCCCACACGGCGCCGCCGGTGGAGTTGCGCCCTCGGCTTTCTGGCGCTCATCACCTGCCCTTGTCATGTGCCGCTCTTACGACGCCCCTGCGTTTAAACGTTACAATACTACCCATGTCCGGCAACAGTTTCGGGGTCTTGTTCACCGTCACCACTTTCGGGGAGAGCCACGGCCCGGTCTACGGTTGCATCGTCGACGGCTGTCCGCCCGGCCTTGCGTTGTCCGAAGAGGATCTGCAGCGCGATCTCGATCGGCGCAAGCCCGGAACCTCCCGGCACACGACCCAGCGCCGTGAAGCCGACCTCGTGAAGATCCTCTCCGGTGTCTTCGAGGGCAAGACCACCGGCACGCCGATCGGGCTCCTCATCGAAAATTCCGATCAGCGTTCCAAGGACTACGACAAAATCCTCGCGCAGTTTCGGCCCGGCCATGCCGACTACACCTACCAGCAGAAATACGGGATCCGTGACCACCGCGGCGGCGGCCGGGCCTCGGCGCGCGAGACCTGCATGCGAGTAGCCGCGGCCGGAATCGCGAAGAAATTCCTGCGCGAGCGCTACGACATCGCGATCCGCGGTTATCTCGCTCAGCTCGGGCCCCACCGCATCGAACTCCGCGACTGGAAGGCCGTAGATCAGAATCCCTTTTTCTGCCCCGATCCGGATCGGGTCCCCGAGCTCGAAGCATACATGGACGCCTTGCGCAAGGAAGGTAACTCCATTGGTGCGCGCGTCAACGTGGTCGCCACCGGCGTACCGCCGGGTCTCGGAGAACCCGTCTTCGATCGGCTCGATGCCGACATCGCTAAAGCCATGATGAGCATCAATGCCGTCAAGGGCGTGGACATCGGCGCCGGGTTTGTGAGCGTGACCCAGAAGGGGACCGAACACCGCGACGAGATGACGCCGCAAGGATTTCTCAGCAATCACGCGGGCGGGATCCTCGGCGGGATCTCCTCTGGCCAGGATATCGTGGTAGGCATCGCGCTTAAACCGACCTCGAGCCTGCGCTTGCCGTGCCGTTCGATCGACATCCTCGGCAACCCCGTCGAAGTCGTCACTCTTGGCCGCCATGATCCCTGTGTTGGGATCCGCGCGACGCCCATCGCCGAGGCCATGCTGGCGCTGGTGTTGATGGACCACATGCTGCGGCACCGCGCGCAAAACCTCGATGTGCGCTCGCAAACGCCGGTGATTCCAGCCACATCTGGGGCCTACCATATTGCATAGATTTCAGCAATAACAGCGAGCCGTTGTATCGATATCCAAGAGCGGGCGTAAAATCCATCCAGTAAGCGCTCTAAACGGAGATGGGTATTCTGTGAAAACATCGGTCCTAGCACGGGTGCCGCTTTTTGGTTCTTTGCCTAGGAAGGAAATAGAGCACCTGGAGTCCACACTTCAGTCCGTTGAAGCACCGCCCGGCACGGTTCTCTTTCGCGAAGGCGGCGCGGGTGATCATTTTTATATCGTGATTTCGGGCCGGACGGAAGTGATCAAGGCCATGGGCACGGAGGAGGAGCAGGTGATCGGCGTACGCGGAGCGGGCGAGTTTCTGGGCGAACTGAGTCTCTTTAACCGCGACGGACGCCACATGGCCACGGTGCGCGCGGTGGAGCAGGTGCGGATGTTGCGCATGAGCCGCGGCGATTTTGACGCCTTGCTCCACCGGCAGCCGTTGCTGGCCTACGAAATGGTGCGGGTGCTGAGCGAGCGCCTGACCGCCTCGCACGCCGCCGCGATCCACGACCTGCAGGAAAAGAACCGCCGACTCGCCGAGGCTTACGAACGTCTGAAAGCCGCGCAGAGCCAAATCATCGAGAAGGAGAAATTGGAGCGCGAGCTCCAGCTCGCGTACGAGATCCAGATAGGCATTCTTCCCAAGGTGGTGCCACGCTCACCGGCGTTCAATTTCGGAATGCGCATGGCACCGGCCCGCGCGGTGGGCGGCGATTTCCTCGACTTCATCGCTTTGAGCGATCAGGCGATGGGCGCCGTCGTGGGCGACGTGACCGGCAAGGGAGTGCCCGCGGCGATATTCATGGCCCAGACGCGCGCCCTCTGGCGCGCCGAAGCGAGCCGATTCGAGGCGCCCGGCGAGACTCTACGCCGGGTCAACCGTCATCTGCTGGAGATGAGCGACACGGGCCTCTTCGTCACGGTCCTCTACGGAGTGCTGGATATCCATAGCGGGCGCTTCGACTACGCCCGCGCCGGGCACGAGCTACCGATCCTCGTCGATGCGGCGGGTCGGGCCGAGCTCATGCCCCAAGGCCCCGGGCAACCCTTGGGGATCATCGAGGAACCCCGATTTGATGAGGCAACGATGATCATTCCCCGAAGCGCTACCCTGTTTCTCTACACCGACGGCATCACCGACACCGTGGACGCGCACGAGCACGCTTTCGGCGTTGATCGCTTGCAAGCGGCGCTGCGTGCGCAGACGGGTGTGCCCGCTCAAGCGATGTGCGATGGGTTGCTGAAGGCCGTGACCGACTACCAAGGCTCCGCCCCGCAATACGATGACATCACGATGATCGCCGCGCAACGTTCGGGCGCGTGAACTCGCCGCTATTGATGCTCGGAGGCCGGCAGGTATAGAGTGGGCGCATGTCCACACCCGCCCTGCCGCTTCCCGGATCCGCCGCCATGGGCGGCTCCGGTGCCGCCACCGATCTCGAGAAGCTTCCCCTCGAACAGGTGCTCGCGAACCTCGGCGTCCGACCCGAACGAGGGCTCCTGGCAACGGAAGCCCAGCGGCGGCTCGCCCGGTACGGCCCCAACGCCCTGATCGAAAAAGAGAAGGGCCTGGCGGCCAGGATCCTCGGCCACTTTACCGGTCCGATCGCGTACATGATCGAGGCGGCAGCGATCGTGTCGGCGGTCCTCGGCCGCTGGGAGGACTTCGCGATCATCACCACGCTGCTGCTTATCAACGCCGCCCTCGAGTTCTGGCAGGATCTGAAGTCGTCGAACGCGCTGGCCGCACTGAAGAAAGGGCTGGCGCTGGAAGCAACCGCCCTGCGCGACGGAAAGTGGCAGACTCTTCAGGCTGCCACGCTAGTCCCGGGGGACATCGTCAAGATCCGCCTGGGCGTGATCGTTCCGGCCGATCTGCGGCTGGTGTCGGGCGACTACGCGTCGATCGACCAGGCGGCCCTCACGGGCGAGTCCCTACCCGCGGCCAAGAAGGTCGGGGACGAAGCCTACTCGGGTAGCGTCGTCAAGCAGGGCGAGATGGAAGGCGTCGTGATCGCCACCGGCGCGACCACCTTCTTCGGCCGCACGGCCAAGCTGGTGGCGGGCGCGGGCGCCGTCAGCCACGCGCAGAAGGCGATGTTCCAGATCGGGAACTTCCTGATCGTGGTCGCCGTCGTCCTGGCGTTGATCCTGGTTGCCTTCAAGGTCCATCACGACATTGTCGTCGCCGAAACCTGGGGAGTCGCGGACGCGCTGAACATCCTGCAGTTCGTCCTGATTCTGCTGATCGCGTCGATCCCGGTGGCCATGCCGGCGGTGTTCTCGATCACGATGGCGCTCGGCGCGCTCGCGCTCTCCAAGGAGAAGGCGATCGTCTCGAAGCTCTCCGCGATCGAGGAGATGGCGGGCGTCGACGTGCTGTGCTCCGACAAGACCGGGACGCTGACCAAGAATCAGCTCAGCCTGAGCGACCCGATCCTGTTCGCGGGCAGGGATCCCCAGGACTGCGTACTGGCCGCCGCGCTGGCCTCGAAGATCGAGGACCGCGACGCCATCGACACCGCCGTGATCGCGGCGCTGAAGGACCCGAAGGCGCTCGAGCGCTGGAAGCAGGTCAAGTTCGTGCCCTTCGATCCGGTGATCAAACGCCGCCGCGACCGTGACCGACCCTTCGGGCCGGACCGTGGTGGTCGCCAAGGGAGCGCCGCAGGCGATCGTCGATCTCGTCAAGCCGGCGCCGGACGTCGCGCAGAAGGTCGCGCAGACGGTCGCGGCGCTGGCGGCCAAGGGCTCACGCGCGCTCGGCGTGGCCCGCTCGGAGGACGGCGGCGCCAGCTGGGCGCTGCTCGCGATCCTGCCGATGTTCGATCCGCCGCGCGACGACTCGAAGGCGACCGTCGACAAGGTGAAGAGCAAGGGCGTGCAGGTGAAGATGATCACCGGCGACGATACCGCGATCGCCATCGAGACCGCGCGCCAGCTCGGGCTGGGAACCCACATCATCGGGGCGGCCGGTGCCTTCCCGAAGGACATGGAACCGAACCACGTGCCGCCCGAGATTGGCGACGCGATCGAGAAGGCGGACGGCTTCGCCCGCGTGTTCCCGGAGCACAAGTACGCGATCGTCAAGTCGTTGCAGTCGCGCGGGCACCTGGTCGCGATGACCGGAGACGGCGTCAACGACGCACCCGCCCTGAAGCAGGCGGATTGCGGCACCGCGGTGTCGGGCGCTACGGACGCCGCGCGCGGTGCGGCTGCGCTGATCCTCACCGCCCCTGGCCTTTCGGTGATCAACAGCGCCATCGACGAGGCGCGGAGGATCTTCGGCCGGATCACGAGCTACACGATCTACCGCGTGGCCCTCACCATGGACATCATGTTCGTGGTGGTGCTGGCTTCGATCTTCCTGGATTTCGTGCCGCTCACGTCGATCATGATCGTCGCCATGTCACTGCTCGACGACCTGCCGATCATGACCATCGCCTACGATAACACGCCGGTGAGCGAGAGGCCCATCCGCTGGCAGATGCCGAAGCTGCTGGGCGTCTCGGCGGTGCTTGGCTCGTTCTCGGTGGTCCAGTCGTTCGGCATGCTCCTGATCGGCATGGAGGTGCTCTCCGATCCGGACGCCCGGCTGTATTTCGGGCTGTGGACCCGGTCCGAGCTGCAGACGGCGATGTTCCTGCAATTGGTGGCCGGCGGCCATCTGCTGATGTTCGTCACGCGGACCGAACGGTGGTTCTTCCTGCCTCCCTACCCGGCTGTGCCCCTGTTCACGGCGATCGCCCTCACCCAGATGGTGGCGATCGCAATGTGCGGCCTGGGCTGGCTGGTCGAGCTGATCGGCTGGAAGCTGATCGCCTGGGTATGGGCCTACAACCTGGCGTGGCTGTTCGTGCTGGGAGGCGTCCGGCTGATCACCGAGCGCTTCGCCGAGTACCGTACCGCGCGTCACTCGAAGAGCGTGAGATTGGTGAGCCAGACGCTCCAGCCGCACGTCCCCGGGATCGTCGGCTCCGGGGCGAGCCGGGGCTAGAAGGGAACGCGTTGCCATGGACTACCGGAAGGAGTTCGGCGTCGCGCCCGGCGAAAAGATCCGGCTGGCGAAGATCGATCCCTCGTACACGGCGAAGCACGGGTCGCACGAGAAGGCGATGCCGAAGATCCGGAAGCACGTCGAGCGGATGGACAAGCTCCAGTATCTGCTCTACGCGGACGCCAGCCAGTCGCTGCTGGTGGTGTTGCAGGCGCTCGACGCCGCCGGCAAGGACGGTGTGGTGCGGCACCTGTTCAGCGGAATGAACCCGCAGGGGACCTCGGTCTTCGGTTTCAAGCAGCCGAGCAAGGCCGAAGCGGCGCACGATTTCCTGTGGCGGGCCCACCAGCGCACACCGGGCAAGGGCGAGGTGGTGATCTTCAACCGGTCCTACTACGAGGACGTCCTGGTGGTGCGCGTGCACAAGCTGGAGCCGAAGTCGGTCTGGTCGAAGCGCTATGCGCTGATCAACGATTTCGAGGCGATGCTAATCCGAAACGGCACGCGGGTCCTGAAGTTCTACCTCCACATCAGCCCGGAAGAGCAGCTCAGGCGCTTCAAGCAGCGCCTGGACGACCCGTCGCGACACTGGAAGATCAGCGAGACCGACTACTCCGAGCGGGAGCTCTGGCCCAAATACCTGGAAGCCTACGAGGATGCGCTGGCGGAGACCAGCACCCGGTACGCGCCGTGGTACGTGATTCCGGCGAACCACAAGTGGTTCCGCGATCTCGCGATCTCGCAGATCATCGCCGACACGATGGAAGAGATGGACCTCAAGCTGCCGCCGACGCACGTGGATATCACGGAGATCGCCGGCAAGTACCACGCCGCGGAAGAGGAGCAGCGCCAGCGGGCCGGCGATGCCTCGGAACAAGGAAGCTAGGAGCAGACGGCCCGCCGGAAGGGACCTTCCCGAGAGCGGGCCCCGAGCCGATGCCCATCTACCGCACCTTCGAGCCTCGACTCGGACTCCTGCACCTCCAGGAATGGCGGCGCCGGGCGCTGCGGACCTTCGCCCTGCTGGCCCTGGCCCTAGTCGGGTGCATGGGCGGGCTGCTGCTGCTCGACACGTCCCCGGCCCCGTTCGACGAAAGGGCCTTCAACGCGCTCTGGAACGCGGTGAATCTGCTCTCCACGCTCGGGGGACTGCACCGGCTTCAACGATCCCAGAAGGTGTTCATGATCGCGACCATGTTCGTCTTCCTGATCATCGGCGGCTACGCCGTTTCCAAGCTCACCGGCCTACTGTCGAGCGACGCGGTGATGGCCCTTCGGGAGAACCGATCGATGCGACGCACCCTCGATGATCTCACCCGACACGTGGTGGTGATCGGCTTCGGCCCGCTCGGACAGCTCGTCGCCGATCGGTTGCGCACGGCGGGTGACCCTGTGCTGGTCGTCGAGCGCGCCGAGGACTTAGCAGCTCGGGCATCCGAGCTCGGCTACCTGGTGTTCCACGGCGACGCCGGAGCCGACGACCAGGTGCTCGAGCAGTCGGGCATCGATCGGGCGCGAGCGATGGTGGTGACGACGGAAGAGCCGGACCGGAAGCTCGCAATCACGCTGATGGCGCACGCCCGGAATCCCGGCCTCAAGATCGCCGTGACGGGCGCGAACAGTCACCGCGGGAGTCTGCTGCACCGCGCGGGCGCGTCGGACGTGGTGATCGCCGACGACCTGGTCGCCGGCGCGCTGGTCGCCCGGCTCGACGCCAAGGCGGGCGCCGATTGATGAGCCCGGACGGATCCGGAAGCACGCCGCCGCCGAGCCCGAGCCGTCGCTGGCTGCTCCAGGGAATCCTGCCAATCCGCCGCGACGGGGCGCTACGCGACGCACTAGCCGGCTTCACGCTGGCCGCGATGAACGTCCCGCAGGCGCTCGGCTACACCCGGATCGCCGGCATGCCGGTGGTGACCGGGCTCTACACGCTGCTGTTCCCGATCGCAGCCTTCGCCACGCTCGGCTCCTCGCGCTACCTGGTGGTGGCGGCGGATTCGGCAACCGCGGCGATCCTCGCCAGCGGGCTCTCCCCGATGGCGCCGGCGGGGAGCGAGCGGTACGTGGCGCTGGCCGGGCTGGTGGCGCTGCTGACCGCCGGCTTCCTGCTGCTCGCGCGGGCCTTCAAGCTCGGCTTCCTCGCGGATTTCCTCTCGCAGACGGTCCTGGTCGGCTTCCTGACCGGCGTCGGCTTCCAGGTCGGCATTGCGGTCCTGGGCGAGATGCTGGGGCTCCGGGTCCACGGCAGTCGCAGCCTCGAGCAGCTCGCCGAGATCCTGCGCGGCCTCGACCGCGTGCAGCCGCTCGCGCTGGGCGTCTCGGCGGCGGTGGTGTCGGTGGTGCTCAGCTGTCGCCGGCTGGCGCCCCGGATTCCCGGACCGCTCGTTGCGGTGGTCGGCGCGGTGGCGGCGAGCGCGGCCTTCGACTTATCCGCCCGCGGTCTCGCCGTGATCGGGCCGGTGGCCGGAGGTCTCCCGCAGCTCCGGCTGCCGGACGTCCACTGGCAGGAGGCGCGGGCGCTGCTCCCGGTAGCGGCCTCCTGCTTCTTCATGATCGTCGCCCAGAGCGCGGCGACGGCGCGGGCGTACGCGACCCGCCACCGGCAGCGGCTCGACGAAGACTCGGACCTCGTCGGACTATCGGCGGCGAATGCGGCCGCGGCCCTGTCCGGAACCTTCGTCGTGAACGGCAGTCCGACGCAGACAGCAATGGTGGAGGCCTCCGGCGGGCGGAGCCAGCTCGCGCAGCTCGCCACCGCCTCCGTGGTGGCGCTGGTGTTGCTGTTTCTGACCGGCCCGCTTCGAGTCCTCCCCCAATGCGTGCTGGGTGCGATCGTGTTCACGATCGCGATCGAGCTCGTCGACCTGCGAGGCTTGCGCGAGATCCGGCGCGAAAGCCCCAGCGAGTTCCGCCTGGCGCTGATC
>JBIMKD010000226.1:0-5872 GCA_043673815.1 Chromatiales bacterium | reverse complement strand
TGGCCGCCGATCTTCGAATGGATCCGGGATGCCGGCGACATCGAAACGCGGGAGATGTACCGGACATTCAACTGCGGTATCGGCATGGTCTTGATCGTGAGCCCAGACGATGCCGGCGCGGCGCTCGAACACCTCTGTCACAGCGGCGAGTCCGCTTGGCGGATCGGTTGGGTGGAAGCGCGGAAGGATGATGCGCGCGTGGTTATCGACGTCGGCTAAAGTCAATATAGATTTCGCCACCACGGGGTATGCAATCCCGTGGGGCGACCAAAGGGAGAGCTGCGCCTCTCCCCTTTGGAAACCCCATCGCCAAGGTCCCCGAAGCAAGACTTCGGGGAATAGATTTTATTCAAGATCACCAGAAACCTTGGTTTTTATCTTGGCCTGCGCCGCGGCGAGAAACCCGCGCAGGATGTTTAGCTCGTTCTGATCGAGCCTCGCGCGATTAAACAATCGCCGCATGCGCCGCATGAGCCGGCGCGGTTTCTCCGGATCGAGGAACCCGACATCGATCATGGTCTCTTCGAGGTGCAGGTAAAGCCGCGCCATCTCGTCGGCGGTCGCGGCCCGTTCGATAGCGAGATCCGCCGCATGGTGAGGGATCGCGGCTTGGCGCAATTCGTAGGCAATGATCTGAACCGCAGCCGCGAGATTGAGTGAGGAATACTCCGGGGCGGCCGGCACCTTGACCAAAAGCTGGCAAAGCTCGACCTCGGCATTGCTGAGGCCGGAATGCTCCGGCCCGAAGAGCAGAGCAACCTCGCCGCGCGCGGTCGCCTCGAGGATTCGTGACGCGCCTTCGCGCGCAGAGACAGTTGGCCAGGGGATGCTTCGGGCCCGAGCGCTGGCACCGACCACCAGCCCGCATCCGCGCACGGCCTCGGCGGGCGATCCACAGATCACGGTCTCCCGCAGCACATCGGCGGCTCCGGCGGCCATCGCCGTGGCGTCGGCCGAAGGATAGCGATTAGGCGCCACGAGGAAGAGACGCCTGAGTCCCATGGTCTTCAACGCGCGCGCACTGGCGCCGATATTGCCGGGATGCGTAGGCCGCACCAGCACAAAGCGTAGTTTCGCCAAAGCCCCACTAATCATCGGGGATTCGAGATCGTTTCGCTTCCACGCTCATTGTTGGATAGAATTTCGCGCTTGATTCGTAACTACGCAACCCCGCCGATGCACCCCATGCTCAATATCGCAATTCGCGCCGCGCGCAAGGGGGGTGACATAATCGTCAGGCACCTCGACCGCGTTCAAGGCTTGAATATCGATACCAAACAACAGAACGACTTTGTTACGGAGGTTGATCGACTGGCCGAGGGCGCGATCATCGAGATCCTCCTGAAGGCTTATCCAAACCATGCCATCTTGGCCGAGGAGAGCGGCACTCTCGGGAGCGACGAGTACCAATGGGTCGTCGATCCCTTGGATGGTACGACCAACTTCATACACGGGTTTCCGCAATTCGCCGTGTCCATCGCCCTGAGGTATAGGGGGCGGCTGGACCAGGCCGTGGTTTACGACCCGCTGCGGCAGGAGCTGTTCACGGCGAGCCGCGGGGAGGGAGCGCTCCTGAACGATCGCCGCATCCGCGTCACTCAACACCCTAACTTGCCGGGGGCCTTGTTGGGCACCGGGTTCCCGTTCCGGGAATTGCAGCACCTCGACCGCTACCTCGCGATGCTCAAGGCGCTGATCGAAGTGACCTCTGGAATACGCCGGGCCGGATCGGCGGCGCTCGACCTCGCCTACGTGGCTTGCGGGCGCTTGGATGGCTTCTGGGAATTCGGATTGAAGCAATGGGACATCGCCGCGGGTGCGCTTTTGATCCTCGAAGCCGGCGGTATCGTTAGCGATCTGGAAGGAGGCCCCGGCTATCTCCGTTCCGGAAACGTCGTCACCGGCGGGCCTAAGGTGCACAAGGAAATCCTCAAGGCCCTCGAACCCTTCATCGAGCCCAACCCGGATTTTCCCGCCGTTTGACATTTGCTACCCGCGGCGGCCCCGCCCGGCTGCCACGGGCGAAGCTGCGGCCCTACCACGCCGGATGCGCCCCGGTCAACGCGCCGGCGCCCGGGGTGAAACAGCGTTCAGAGTTATTGTCATGACCGTTCCGGTATAGGCCAGGACGGTTAAAGATACCACACCCACGGTCCGATAAGATTAAACGCATTGCAAGGTGGCCCCGGAAGGGAACTCCCGGAAGCCTGCATGCGGCGCACGGATGCGGATGAGGTCCAAGGACGGACCACCACCTTCGCACCATACCGATCCTTCCAACGCGAAACTGCTATCATGACCACCGGTAGCCTGCGCACACTCGCTATTATACGGCCTCGTGATTAACGGAGGGCAGCATGGGCATCATCCGAACTGAGCTTACGCTCAGGAATCCGGCCAGGGAGGGCTTAGAGCCGGTCAGTGTCAAGGCACTCGTCGATACCGGCGCCGTTCATCTCTGTATTCCCGAGCATCTGGCCATTCAACTTGACCTGGGCGAGCTTGAAAAGCGGGAGGTGACGCTGGCGAATGGTCATAGGGTTGCCGTGCCTTACGTCGGTCCCATCGAGGTCAGGTTCAAGAACCGGCGCTGCTTCACCGGGGCGATGGTGATAGGCGATGAACCGTTGCTCGGAGCGATTCCGATGGAAGATATGGATCTAGTAGTGGTGCCGAGCCGCCAGACCATCGACGTTAACCCCGAGAGTCCGAACATCCCGGGTTCACTCGCGAAATGAGTAATCCGGCGAGATCCATTGCAGCGGCCGCCGCGCGCACGGGGCGCGTTACGCTCGGACCAGATAGAAAGCCCGTCCGGGGAGAGGCTTCGGGTCGACGTTTGTCCCCGGATCCTGCTTCGCTTATCCGGACTACGCTAGCTAAGCTTGCTCGAACGATGCGTTTCCCGGATAACCGCATTTCACGCGGGCCGGGCTGTGCCGCGCTTGCGACGTGAAGTCACAGTAACTTGACCAATATGCCCACCAACAAGGATATCTGCGCGAGGGCAAGCCCCACCATCCATTTGATCACGTCCAACTTGAGCTCGGCGAGGTCCGCCTTGGTCGCAAACTGCGTAGCAACCGATTCCGAAAGCGCCTCTTGTTGCGCCTCCGCCATTGCCTTGGCCTGGGCTTCGGGAACGCCGCCGGCCTTGAGCCTTTCGACGAACTTGAGGGTATCAAAGGTGACGGTTGCCATAGCTGCAGTGTAGCACGCGCAAAAAGCCCCGCGCGGGGAGAGGCTCTTGGGTTGTTTGCTGGGCTTCACCCTTCAGCCCAACAGGTACCGCACTCACACTGGGAAGAACGCCTTGAGAATGAGCGCGATAATTCCGCCAAGAATGATACCCATCATCCATTTTATAAGCATCAATTGAGCGTCCACCCCGTCCATCCGCCGTTCCAAGCGCATGATGTCCTCCTTCGTCGCCAGCGTGATTAGGAGGGCTTGGGCCAGAGACTCTTTTTGTGCCGACGATAGCGCCTCGGCCTGATCCTCCGAAAAGCCGGCCGCCCGCAACCGCTTGATATATTCATGGGTGTCGAATGTGATCGTGCTCATTAGGCATCCTCGATCTTCTCGACGAACTTGAGGGTAGCAAAGGTGACGGTAGCCATAGCTGCAGTGTAGCACGCGCAACGAGCCCTTCGCGGGGCCGGCTCTTGGATTTTAGTGCATGGGACGCACCCTACACAGGATCACACCCATGGGTCGATGGCCAACACCTTGAGCACCTCGCCGGTCTTGCGATCGATGATGGCGGTGAGATCTAGTTTGCGGGCGCGCACGGGGAGAAAACCGAGGTCGTTCGCGCGCCCGCCGAGCTCCTTCTTCAAGGCCGCGAGTTGCGGTTCAGCTTCCGCGCGCTGTTGCGCGAGATCGTCCAAGGGTCTGGAACGCGCGATTGCCTGTGACATCTGCTCTTCATAGGGCACATAGTGTTGCGGGAAGTTCGGCAAATCGTAACCCGCACCCACGGCGGCGAACAGGATCCGGTGTCGCTCTTCGCGATCGGAGGGCAGCACTGCGGCGACCAGTATTGGGCCCGTGAGCGGCAAGGATTGATATTCGGGGCGCGACACTTTCTCGCGCTCCGCCGGGTCGATCTCGTTCGCCGCCACCACGTCGAACCGGTCTACATTAAATACGACGTAGACAGGGCGGGCTTCATAGACCACGTATACGCCATAGGCGAGGGCGCTCAATTGCAACAGCGCCACAACGGCAAGATCAAACCGCAGGCTTTTCTTAAGCGGGTTGTAAATGATCAGCGTAATGAGCGGGCCGATCACCACATCCACCCCGATGATCGTCATGGAAAGCTTCCCGGCGCCCAGACCCTCGAAATAAGGCGCGGGATACCAGACCAGCAGCATCCAGGCGAGCACCGAGAGCCCGATGACGGCGCAGATGGAGAGATGGATGGCGGATGCTTTCCAGCGGGTCATTGTTTTTGCCCTTATGCTTTGGCCGTGAGTTTCCTCGCAGCACGTCGAAACCGATTGTTCCATCTTAAAGTCTTCCTCGATAAAAAATCTTGAAACTACTCCGTTATGACCTGCCACCCCAAAAAAGCCAGCATCGGTAGCCTGGATAAAGCGAATCCAAGCGCGGGCTTGGATTAGGCAAGATGAGGTCCATTGATCGTGCCGGGATCAGAGGAGCGGCGCGGGGATCCCCGAATTTCGCTTGGTACGTGCTAAGCTCGCGTGACAAGACGCTTAGATCGATTTCACACGCCCGCAAGCGCAAGGGCGTCAGCAGGTAGGGCGTGGGTCTTATTTCGTGCGCACGGCGCACGGGGCTAACGGAGGACGAAAACCGTGGATAAAGACTTCAAGATAGTCATTGAAAAACACCCTGATGGGTATGTCGCGTATCCATTGGGATTGAAAGGCGTGGTCATTGGTCAGGGCGATACCTTCGATGAGGCGCTGGCCGACGTGAAGTCCGCCATTACCTTTCATGTTGAAACCTTCGGAATGGAAGCCTTGGAGACCGACGACGCCGCGCTGGAGGCGTTCGTAGCGGAGACCCGGATCGCAATTTAATGCCCAAGGCCGGCCTTCGCCGGCATGACGGCAGCGGATCCCGCGCCTTAAAGCCGGCTGTCGTTCTACGATAAGAAAGTCGCCGAGCTTTGAACCGGAACATCCGGCGCAATACGCTCACGCTATCGCGCCCTACGCTGGCTACCCGAGCCACGCGTAGGAAACCACGCCACGGGCGTTCGTCTCAAAGGCGGGGTAGACTATCCCCATTACTCACGGGCCAGAAGGAAAGAGCCATGGCGATGGCGGCATTCGACACCCTAAAATTCGTGGAGCGCTTGACGGCAGCGGGCATTTCGAGGCGAGAAGTTCTAGAGGTCAAGCTGAAGGACCTGACCACCAAGCAAGATTTGCGGGAGCTGAAACTGGAGTTGGACCACAAGTTCGAGCGGGAGCTTGCGCCTGTCCGCGCCGACCTACTGTTGGTCACGTGGATGCTGGGCCTGGTTCTCGGCGGCATTCTCGCCCTCATCATCAGGGCGTTTTTCGTTTAAGCGCGCGTAACGCGTAGTAACGTGTAGGGCGCAATAGCGTGAGCGTATTGCGCCGGATGTTCGTCAGTTCCGTTCACCCGCCTCCATCTCGGACGGGCCATCGCCAGCCCAATCGTATGGATAGATGCCGCGCGCGACGTAGCGATGAAACGTTGAGCACGGCCATTCCCACACCCGCTTCACCCCGGATTTTCCATTGAGCAGGTTTTTGGGCGTGCTTTCTAATGGCAGTCATTAGCGCAACTGTCTGATAATGTGGTGGTGGTGTCGATTTTCGGTCAGTTAGATTGACGCGGTTTAGGGGGTAAAAAAAAGTGAAGGCTG
>JBIMKD010000225.1:0-6101 GCA_043673815.1 Chromatiales bacterium | reverse complement strand
TAAGGGACTAATGTATAGAAGGACGAACGGTCACGCTGTCCCTGTTTATCCGCCAAGACGCGAAGCTCGGCCGAGGCCCGTTTCGGAACCATAGATCACGGTGACCACACCGTGCAGGTTCTGGGCCCCGACGATCTCCTGATCCGTTGGTGATCCGACCGCCAGATCGGCAAAGCCATGGCCGTTGAAATCGGCAGACGCCGCCGCCCCGCCAAACTGACTTGTGGGCCTGCTAATGCCAACGATGCCCGGGCTGTTCGCGTTCCATTGCTGGTCCCCCGTGGACGACAGGCCCGGCCCCGAACCATAGAGGACATTGACGGTACCTGGACTAAATCCGTTGGGGATGGCCAGCTCGTTATCCGCGGGAACGCCGATGGCTAAGTCGCTAAAGCCATCGCCATTGAAATCGTTGTGTACCCCGACGGCACCGATCGTGGGAGAGGCGATGCTGGCCAGGCCCATCGCCGCCGCGCCGGCGAGGCGCCGTAGCTCGAAAGAAAAATCGCGCGGGTTCATGCTCTACTCCTTGCTCCATGCGGAGACGTGCTATTAGTTGTTGGTCTTGTTGCGCGGCCACGAGGGACGAGCCGCACGAAGAAATATAGTGCGCGGAGGGGGCGGTCAAGGACAAGAGGAGCCAGACCTGGTCTGTCCCCCATTACCCTCCCTCCCATTGCCTTCTGGGCGTGAGCTTGTATCTATCGGCGGTCGAACTCGAGAGAGTCCGCGCGCTGCATTCCTAATCGACGCTTGAAGAGGACAGGGTGGGGACATTGCTACGCGAGTCTGTCCGCTTGCACGGCAGAAAGCCTGGATCGTCCCTCCACCCTGGCACCCCTTACTTAACCTCATAAAGGATGCGGGAGACAACATACAAGCCCGGATGCAGTGTAAGGGAATCCGGGATAACACGAGCTACGGAATCCCCGATTTCGCTGCGCTCCCTACGGGCTACTCGCTGTGGAGAGACACGTTCAGACTGACCATTTCGGTTGCTTCGATTACCGGTTGCATCATCCGAGATTTTCGATTGTTACCGGCTCGACGGGCTGCGCGAGATCGAAACCGTAGACGCGCGAGTAGAAATAAAGCTCGGCATCCAAGGTGCGTTTGATATTCTTAGCCTGGCGAAAGCCATGCTGTTCGCCCTCGTAAGCGACATAGGCTACGGGCAACCCTTTACTCTGCAAGGCGGCAACCATCCGCTCGCTTTGGTTCGGCGGCACCACCTTGTCCTCCAAGCCCTGGAAAAAGATCACGGGACAAGACAGACGTTCCAGCGCGTGGATCGGTGAACGTGCGCGGTAAAGATCGGCGCGCGCCGGGTAAGCGCCGATGAGCTGGTCGAGATAACGCGATTCGAACTTGTGCGTATCGCGGACCAAGGCTTCGAGATCACTCACGCCATAGTGGCTCGCCCCGGCGGTAAACACATCGTGAAACGTGAGCGCGGCGAGCGTCGTGAAACCCCCGGCGCTGCCGCCGCGAATGGCCAGCCGCTTGGGATCGACCCTGCCTTGGCGGACCAGATGCAGCGCGCCCTGGATGCAATCCTGGACATCGACGATCCCCCACTGACCGTAAAGCCGTTCGCGATAGACGCGGCCGAACCCGGTGCTGCCCCCGTAGTTGACATCCAAGACCGCGAATCCGCGGCTGGTGAAAAATTGTGTCATGAGCTTCAAGCCGTTGTTGGTTGCGGCTGTGGGCCCCCCGTGGCTGGTCACGAGGAGCGGCGGGCGCTCATCCGCCGGCGCAATGAAGTCCTCATTGGCGGGCGCATAGAAAAACCCGTGTGCGCAACGGCCGCCGTCGGTCGGAAACTCGATCGGCTCGCCGGCCGAAACATAGCCGGGGTCGAGCTCGAGATCACTGGAGCGTTTCAAGACGCGTGTGCTACCCGAAGCCAGGTTAAGCGTGACGACGGAAGGAAACTCCGTGGGTGAGGCGCCGATAAACGCTATCTCGCGCCCGTGTGAGCGCAGTGAACCGATCGCGCTATAGGGTAACTCAACCGCGCGCAACTTGCCCGAGTCGACATCCAAGAGAGCGAAGTGGCTGGATCCGCCTTGACTATACGTGCAAGCGAGCTCGTGAGGCGATACCTGCGCATAGGCGCTCTCGCCGAACACCCACTGGGGAAGGCCGAACTCCGCTTCCATCGGCGCCAGCGCCTTGACCTCGAGAGAGGTCCAACAATAAAGGTTCCACCACCCGCTCCGATCGGAGACGAAAAAAAGGCAGCCGCCGTCCTGGGACCACTCGGGCTGGAAGATCGATTCCTTGGGACCGCCCGCGATGCGCCGCGCATCGCCTAAGGAACCATCGTCCCGCACGCTTGAAACCCAGAGCTCGGTCCCGTCCCAAGGCATGTTCGGGTGATGCCAGCAGAGCCAACAGATGCGCTGGCCATCCGGGCTCAGTCGGGGGTTGGAATAGAAATCCGCGCCGGCCACTAATAGCTGCGCGTCTCCGTCCCCGGCAAGCGATAGGGAGACCACAGTATTGCTGGGTTCCCGGCTGGGATCGGAATGATCCTCGCGCACGCAAATCAGGCGTTGCCTTATTCGATCGAGGGCGGCATCGGCGTAGCGAAACGCGCCTTCGTGCGTGAGGGCCTGCGGTGCAACACCGGCCATGACGCGGTAGATGCGTTGGTCCTCGAAGTTCGAAAAATAGACGATCCCGTCCGCCGCGAGGAAAGCTCCGCCGCCATACTCGTGAACACGCGTACGGGCATTGAACGGCGGCGGTACCAGCGCCGATACCGTCCCTTGCCCGTCGTAACAAACGATGACGCCGCGGCCGCCTTCCTCGGGCCGCATCTCGTACCAATAAAGATTCTCGCCGTCGGACTGGATACTGCCGAGTCCGATAGACTTGGCGACGATGAGATCGCTCGTGATCGGCGAGACCCAGGAACCGTAGGGTCTGCACAGCTTTTGGGCCACGGGTGTCAGTCCGGCGATTTACTCGCTCTTATCCATGATCTCGTAGCTTAACGCCCCCGAGGGACAGCGCTTAACCTGGTTCACGATCTCTTCAGTGGGCGCACCGTGTATAGTGATCCATGGCTCCCTGGCGATGTCGAAGACTGCCGGAAGCTCACGGACACAGTTCCCGGCGTGAATACATATCTTAGGATCGTAACGCACGACGAGCTTGTCCGACTTATATTCTTGCATTGGCCACCTCCAAAATTACCATTCGCGGCCACGATTTTGGGTTTAGCCGCGGGATCGGGTTGACAAGCTAAGTATAGCGCGCGGTCACGACCCATCCCGCAACGCGCCGAAGCAAACCTCGATGGATCCGACACCGGAGCAGCCTTCGGCGTGAGGCGAAGCCGCGTGGCCGGCCGAGGATAAAAGATCCTATGTATGATGCGCCGCTACCGGGGGAAGGGGATTTTGGGTTGGGATCGAGAAAATGCGAGCTTGGCCGCTTTTTTCTCGAACTTTGCTACGTTCCCTATAAGCAAGCTTATGAATACATGTCGAATAGCATTCACTCTGGCGGCGCTGCTGCTGGCGGCCATGCCGGTTGCACACGCGGGATCGAGTGCGCGCATCGTCGAGACCCATCCGTCCGCCGGGGCCACGCTCGGTCGCAATGAGTCGTTCTATGTGCGCGTCGAGTACGCCGCGGACGAGCCGATCAGTCTATGGGCGCGCCCCTACCGCGATCGTGGGATTCGTCGTGTTGCGCATCCTCATCGATACAGCGGGTGATCCCACCTCGCACAATCTCTGGCCGTTCGAAATCCTCATCTTCGGCACGGGAGCGCTCGTGATCATCGGTGTGCTCAAAATGGCGCGCCGGTTAATGGGCGTCGTATCGTAGCAATGCATTCAATGCACATCATCGGCAGCCGCGGCACGGGCGGGGCCGAGGGGTTCTATGGGGGACCGGTCCATGTCGCCCGGCTCGGCGGCTAATACGACTTGAAAAGCTACCGGCACGCGCTTGCCATCCTGCGAGGGGCGCGGACAACTAGCGTTCGACGAGCACGAAGTCAGTGCCGCAGTAGGGGCATTTGGCCTTGCCGGTGGCCTCGATCGGAAGATACACCCGGGGATGGGAATTCCACAGACTTATGCTCGGCAGGGGGCAGTGCAAGGGCAGATCGCCTGGGGTGATCTCAACCAAGCGCCGGTCGTTCGGCGTATTCTGTGGCTCCGGGTCGATTCGAACATTATTCATCGGGTTTTTTTAATCAGCGACGGGCGTGAGCCACTCGGGGTGTTCCGTCCGGCGGCCATGCACCTGATCGAAAAACAGGGTTTGCAGGCTAGCCGTAATAGGCCCGCGTTGCCCGGCGCCGATGCGCCGCCCGTCAAGCTCCCGGATCGGCGTAACCTCGGCGGCGGTGCCGGTAAAGAACGCTTCGTCCGCGATATAGACCTCATCGCGCGTGATGCGCTTCTCCTGCACAGGGATCCCAAGTTCTCCAGCGAGCGTGATGATGCTGAAGCGTGTGATTCCCTCCAATGCGGAAGTCAAATCGGGCGTGTACAGGATGCCGTCACGCACGATGAAGATATTCTCACCGCTGCCCTCCGTCACGTAGCCCTCGACATCCAACAACAAGGCTTCGTCGTATCCGGCCTGCAAGGCCTCTTGCAGCGCGAGCATGGAATTCATGTAGTTGCCGTTGGCCTTGGCCTTACACATCGTGATATTGACATGATGGCGGGTAAAGGACGAGGTCTTGATGCGGATCCCTTGCTCCTGACCCGCGGCGCCGAGATAAGGCCCCCAATGCCAGGCCGCCACCATAACATGGGTTTTCAGATTATCCGCACGCAAGCCCATCCCCTCCGCGCCGTAAAAACACAACGGCCGGAGGTAGGCGCTCTCTAGGCTGTTGGCGCGCACGACTTCCCGGCACACTTGGGTCAAGGCCGATCGCTCGTAAGGCATCGGCATCCCGAGGATGTGCGCCGAACGAAACAAGCGTTCGATGTGCTCGCCCAGCCGGTAGATGGCTGTCCCCCGCTCGGTCTTATAGGCGCGTATGCCTTCAAATACACCCATGCTGTAATGCAGGGTGTGGGTGAGCACGTGCACCTTGGCTTCGCGCCAAGGCAACATCTCCCCGTCCATCCAGATGAGGCCGTCGCGATCAGCCATTGTCATTATCGTCTTCTCCCCGCATCGTCATGCCCCGATCACCCGGCGCCACGCTTCACCGACCCTTGCACGCTGGGCGCTGAATTCCGCATTGTCGGCCAAGGCCGGCCGCTCCTGCAACGCCAAGGTGTGAAGCTTGGCACGGTAAGCGAAATAAGCCTCTTGCAAAGCCCGGCAGTTCTCGTCCGATAACAGCCGCAGGCGCGATAAGAGCTCCAGCAAACGGCGATTGTCGGTGAAATCCACAAGCTCCGCGTGCTGAGCGGACCAGCGTAAGACCGCATATTGCACCATAAATTCGATGTCGGTGACACCACCCTGCCCGTGCTTGATATCGAAGACCCCGGGCGCATCGCGGGACAGCTCCCGGCGCATCCGTTCGCGCATCTCCCGCACATCGCGCCGAAGCCGGTCCTCATCGCGAGGCCGGCCGAGAATGGCGCGCCGTAGGTGTATGAACTCCTGTACGGTATTCGGATCGCCCGCGATTGCGCGCGCCCGTACGAGCGCTTGATGCTCCCAGGTCCACGCGTGCGCTTGTTCGTACTCCCGATACGCATCGAGGCTGCTGACCAATAACCCCGCCGACCCGCTCGGCCGCAACCGGGTATCAACCTCATATGCCTTTCCGGCAGCCGTGGCTGTGGTCACCATGTGAATGATCCTCTGCCCGAGGCGGGTGAAGAATTCTTGGTGATGCACCGCCCCGCCCGTCTGCTGCTCGTCGCCGCAGCTATCGTGTAAGAAGACCAGATCCAGGTCGGATCCGTAACCGAGCTCAATGCCGCCGAGCTTACCGTAGGCAATGATCGCAAAACCGGCGATGCGCCGCGCCGCGCCGTCTCCACACATCGGTTCACCATAGCGTTGCGCCACGGCGTCTTGGGCGATTTCCAAGGCCGCTTGCAACACGGTTTCGGCGATCCTGGTTAGGTGATCACTGACCTTGCGCACGGGCAGCACTC
>JBIMKD010000224.1:0-6946 GCA_043673815.1 Chromatiales bacterium | reverse complement strand
GGAGAAATTGGGTTTGGACTCGCCCGCGAAGTCCGGAACCGCTAAAAACGATTAGACCGGAACTATCCTAAGGAACGCAAAAAGTTATACCATTTGTGTCGTGAGCCCCACGGTGTTTCGAGAAGCCGGGTTTCTATTTCTTTACACTAAGAACCTCGGATGCACGTTCATGTCCAGGGACAAAACGGGGAAGCGAAATTCTGGTTGGAACCGCAGATAAAGCTCGCGCAGAACTTCGGACTTCAGTCAAAAGAGATTACCGACGCGTTGCGCCTGATTACGGAGCACGAACATGATATCCGCACAGCTTGGAACCGACATTTCGGAAGTTGAGGTCACGAACGTTTCGAAGTATGGTTTTTGGTTACTTATTCACGATCAGGAAGTGTTTATCCCCTTTGAACAGTTTCCGTGGTTTAAAGAGGCCTCGATTGGTAAGTTGCTGCATGTGGAGCTACCCTCACCCCATCACCTTTATTGGCCAGATTTGGATATAGACCTTGCGGTGGAGTCACTTTCCCATCCAGAACGATTTCCATTGGTCAGCGGTATTGCTAACCTCGAACGCCCTGATTGACATGCCGTCGGTAGCCAGAGCGAAGATTCGGCGCGGAGCAAGATTGCGATCAATCGAAGGCGCGCACGTGCCGCGTCAAAAAAGGACGAAATTGGTCATCTCCAGAGCGTGCCTATGGGGATAAATCCATGACTCGCATCACGCAAACCGGCGTCGCATCGCCCCCTGCAGCACCTGGCATACCTGCTGCACTGTAGCGCTCAGCCACCGGAGATAACCGCGGTCGGCAAGGAAGAGGCCCGGTTGTGCAGTACACGTTTCAGCGTGAATGCGCTATCTGTTGAGGGTCATCGAACTACCCATTTTTGAATCGTCAGGAGATTTTCTAATGAAGAAGTTTCAACAAGGTTTTACGTTGATTGAGTTGATGATCGTGGTCGCGATCATCGGCATCTTGGCCGCGATAGCGATCCCGGCGTATCAGGACTATACGGTGCGGACGAAGGTGACGGAAGGGCTGAACCTTGCCGCCTCCGGGAAGGTCGCGGTGAGTGAAGGCTTTCAGACAGACGGCGCGCTCGGCGTGAGTGCCGCGGCCGGCGCGTGGAGTTCCCCCCTCACGAAGTATGTCGATAGTATCGCGATCAATGCTACCACCGGTGAGATGACCATAGATTATAATCAGACTACCGGTATTATGCAGCTGGCCTCAGGTGAAGATCTCGTGACCCTGATGCCGTGGGCGAAAGATAACGCTGGTGCCTATGTGCAGCTCGACGCCACTGGTGCCACAGGTGAGATCGACTGGGGTTGTGCTTCGGCGGCCAACCAAACGGCGCAGGATAAAGGACTCCCTGCAAATGTGACTGTGGGCACCTTACAGGCGAGATATGCCCCAGCCGAGTGCCGATAAGCAAACCTAGCGTAGCATCGTAGCCCGGAGATAGCGCAGCGAATTCCGGGCATCTTCAAACCCAAAGCCCCTCCTCGGAGGGGCTTTTTTTGTCGTATTACACTGCCGTTATGACCAGCATGACTTTTGACACACTCAAGTTCGTTGAAAGGCTAAAGGCCACCGGTATGCCGGATGCGGAGGCCAAGGCCATAGGGTGGCTCGCGGCGGCATGTTGATTGCCTCCAACGCCTATTATGAAGAGATCCCATTTGGCATCCTGTTTCGATGGCCACTCGAGTGAAGCGCGCATGGGGTCCGTGTCGCGTGCTACCGTGGGGACGCCTTGAACACCACCATTTTTGAAGTGCAAGCCGTGCACGCGTCGACCGAGACGCATTCGTCAGATACGAGAACTGCGTGTGAACTGACCATCCTCATGCCATGCTTGAATGAAGCGCAGACGCTTGGAACATGCATAAGAAAGGCGCAAGGATTCCTTGAGCGTGCTGGAATCAATGGCGAGGTGCTGGTCTCCGACAATGGCAGCAGCGATGGGTCGCGCGATATCGCATTAAGTCTGGGTGCACGCATCACACCGGTTACTGAGCGGGGATACGGAGCGGCCCTTTTGGGAGGAATTCGAGCTGCACGAGGTCGCTACGTAATCATGGGCGACGCGGACGATAGCTACGATTTTTCGCGGCTCGACGCTTTTATCCAGAAGTTACGGGCGGGCTACGAACTTATAATGGGCAACCGGTTTCGTGGCGGCATCCACCCAGGTGCCATGCCACCGCTTCACAGGTATCTTGGTAATCCGGTTCTCAGCGGAATCGGACGCCTATTCTTTGGCAGTCCCTGCGGCGATTTTCATTGCGGGCTGCGGGGCTTCAACAAGAAAGCAATCGAGCGACTCGGCATGCAGACCAACGGCATGGAGTTCGCGAGCGAAATGATCGTGAAGGCGACTCTGCATGGCCTCAAAATCGCCGAGGTTCCGACCACACTTTCCCCGGACGGTAGAAGCCGCGCACCGCACTTGCGAAGCTGGCGCGATGGCTGGCGGCACCTTCGCTTCCTGCTGACGTATAGTCCCCGGTGGCTGTTTCTCTACCCGGGTCTAATGCTGATCGCCCTAGGGCTCACCTTACTCTTTTGGTTGCTTCCAGGCGTCCAATACATTGGGCGTATAGCGCTGGACATTCACACGCTCGTCTATGCCTCGGGACTCATCATGCTTGGTTTGCAAGCCGTGATGTTCTCGATCTTCACGAAGCTTTTCTGTATCAATCTGCGATTATTGCCCCCCGATCCGTTGTTCCGGCGATTGCTCCGAGCGTTCACCCTTGAACGCGGTCTCGTGATCGGAGCGGCGCTCGTCATCGGTGGCGCCGTCGGCAGCATCTACGCCTTCCTTCATTGGGAAGGCGCAGCCTTCGGTCCGCAGCAACCGCAGGAGCTGATGCGCATAGTCGTGCCTTCACTGACGGCCATGTTGGCCGGAATGGAGATCGTGTTCGCTTCCTTCTTCCTGAGCGTGCTGCAGCTGACTCCTATGCCATCGGCCCCTGCATCGCTCGATGCTTGATGGTTTTCGCTCCGCCGCCTGACTAGAAGTACATGAAGGAATGACCGTAGTCGGAAAAATCCACTCGGGCAGCGTGTTTCGGCGCCGGGTCCGTGTTCTTTCTCAGCATCTATGCGACCTCTTGCCGCATGGAGCGCAGGTGCTAGACGTCGGCTGCGGTGACGGATCGCTTGACTCACTACTGCTCAAGGCACGCCCGGATGTAACCATTCGAGGCACAGATGTCCTGCTCAGGCCCGAAACCCATATCCCTGTCGCGGAGTTCGACGGCGAAAGGATCCCGTATCAGGATTCCACCTTCGACGTTGTGCTGTTGGTCGATGTCCTCCACCACACCGTCGATCCCCTTGCGCTCCTGCGCGAAGCACGGCGCGTCTCACGATGCTGGATCGTGGTCAAGGATCACACGAAGGACGGCCTGCTCGCCGCACCCACACTGCGATTCATGGACTGGTTCGGAAACGCTCATCATGGTGTCGTGCTGCCATATAACTACTTGACGGAGGCCGAGTGGCGGCAGGGTTTTGACGGGCTCGACTTGAACGTCGAGAAATGGGTGGCGAACGTAGGGCTGTACCCATGGCCCGCCAGCCATTTCTTCGACCGAAGTTTGCATTTCGTCGCGAGGTTGGTAAAAGGCCGGTGCGCTCGATCGTAGCGTTTCCGTACTGCCATGAGCCGCTACGCTACGAACGCTGAAAAGCGGCCTTCGGACGGAAACAGGCACCGTCTGTCTCAATACGCCCGATTCTTAGCCGTCGGTTTACTCGTGGGTATTCTCGCGATTGTTTTGCGCGAAGCTATGGCGCGAGCCCTTCCCACCGACACGCTGGGCTTTTACTCATTATCAATAATCGCGGTCTACGCACTAGGGATTCTGCTGAGCTTCTTCCTTCACTGGCGTTATACATTCCGAATAAAGGCAAATCATGCTGACCTCCGAAAACTTGCGTCTTTCTTTGTTGTTGCACTGACCGGCGCATCTGTGGCATGGCTATTGTCTCTCGTGTGTCGATATGTACTCGACTTCGACGTACTTTTTGGGCACCTTGGCGCGTCCGCAGCATTTGCTGTCGGGGCCGTAGCAGCTTCTTTATTAACGTACACCCTGAATGCCCGCAGGGTGTTTCGGCTCGACTCAACAGTATCGAAGCCCGAACGATCACCGTCGCCTTGTACGGACTAATCACGCGCTCTGCCATATGCTCATAGACACAACAAGTCCTCGCGCCTCGGGCTCATGGGCAACCCATGCATCATTCATGGTGGCATGCAGCCTAGCATGTCTTTCCTGGTCCTGGTGGGCCGGGCGAGACCTCAATTGGGATCAACTGAACTACCACTTCTACTCGGCGTATCAGTTTCTCGAGGGTAGGCTCGATCGGGATTTCATGGCCGCGAGCATCCAGGGGTATCTGAACCCGCTGGCGTACATACCTTTTTATCTGATGGTCCGGGCAGGCTGGCACAGTCTGTTGATCGGCTCGACGCTCGCCCTGTTGCATTCGACATGTTTGTGGCTGGTATATGGAATCTCTAGGACATTGATTCCATCTGGGACGCCGCATCGCACGTTGATGATCGCTGCCTCTGTTGGCTTGGCGTTCCTGGCACCCGTCTACCTGATAGAAGTGGGCAGTACCTTTATTGATGTTACGACAACCATCCCGGTATTAGCGGGAATTTGGCTGCTGATGACCTATCTTCAGCGCGAGGAAGGCGCCTTGATGGCTGTCGCGGCGGGATTACTGATGGGTTCGGCTGCGGGGTTGAAGTTGACGAATGCCATCTTTCCAGTGGCCGCGACCACCTTTATCGTACTGGCGAGCCAACCCATCAAAGTGCGGATTCATGATCTGGTGAGATACGTGGCCAGCGGTCTCGGAGGCTTCCTGCTATTTGAAGGTGTATGGGCCTACAAGCTCTTCAAGACGTTTGGCAACCCATTTTTTCCTTTCTTCAATGCGTGGTTTCCATCGCCGGATTTTCCTCGTTTCAATATTCGGCATTATAGGTTTCTGCCCGATACAGCCAGCGACTACTTCGCCTTCGCATTCCAGATGCTCGACCACAACGAGCACGTGTACGCGGAAACCATGTCGCCCGATGTTCGATTCCTCGCGCTTTTTGCGATCTTAGCAGCGATTGGAACAGCGGCCTTGATCTACCGACTCAGGGGCCGCAACCGCCCAACCGCCGTTAGGGTCCGGGAAGCGACCAACCACCGCCTATACGTCGCGGCGCTGGCATTCACGCTCCTGAGTTACGCTCTCTGGTTGGCGTCTACGGGAAACGGCCGCTACGCACTTGCCCTAGAGCTTATCGTTGGGCCGATGATCCCGGCGAGCATCCTCGTAATCAGCCGCTCCAAGCGCCTTCTCGTGTACGTGACCGGGGCGCTGCTTTTGATTCAGGCGACGATTGTCAATACTGCCGCAGAGTCGCGCTGGGCACCGGCAGAGTGGAAATCCACGTGGTACGAACTCAACGTGCCTGAGATGCTCCAGAAGCGTCGCTTCCTTTTCTTATCGCTCGACCAGCAACCCGCCGCGTTTCTCGCCCCTTTCATGAATCCGGGCTCCGCTTTCAGCAACTTGGTCGGACAAACCTCGCTTGCGTTAGATCGTCCAGGCGGTGCGCGCCTTCGTGCCCTGGTGGACCGATACCGCCCAAACATCCGTACTCTATTGCTGCTTAAGTATCAGACGGACAAGGGTGAACCGCATGCCAGCATGTTTACCTACCAGAATACTCTCTTAGAAAGTGTTGGTCTTCAAGTCGATGAGCATGATTGCGCAGCAATCGAAATGCACGATTCTATCGGCGACATGCGTCATATCGTGAGCCTGACATCACATATTGCGTACAGAGCGGACAACACGACGTTTCTGACTTGTGCCACAGAACCGCTGGAGAACTCCGGCGCAAACCAGCAGTTCGCGGAGCGTCGCGCAAGAGCCAACCGCGTGTTCGGCATGCTCGAGGCAATGTGTCCTCGGGTTTTTAGCCCTGCCGGCGCTTACACCGAGCATGTCAACAAGCGGTTAGCGCGCTCTTACGTCAACAGCGACGTGCGCCTATGGGAGGCCAACGGTATCGTCAGTTACAAAGCTTTCGCGCACGTCGATCCGATCCGAGTGGGCAAAGTCGACGAAATTCTTGAAGGAAAAATCCGTCCGGAATGCCGATCGACAGGCGCGCTTCCATTTGGCATCGGCAATTGAGTCGGTCCGCTCGCAGGTTCAGATTCGAGGACTTTTCGGGCCATTCATCGGCCCGAGGCTTCACGTTTTGGGACATTTTGGCCTTTTGCGCGATCGAACGCCAAGGGGGACGGTCGGCTCAGGGGCTGGCACAAGTAAGCACACGTGCGGCCTCCTGCAATCGGTCTCGCCGGATTAGTCATTTCGCGAGCGGACCCGGGATGTTCGGACTCTCGGGGTTAACGTCGATGGTCTGGCCGCTCCGCACCACGACCAGATCCGTATCTTCCATCGGAATCGATCCGAGCAACGGTTCATCGCCTATCACCATCGCTCCGGTGAAGCAGCGCCGGTTCTTGAATCCGACCTCAAGGCTCGGGCGGGTGCCGTACCTTAGAATGCCCCTACTTTCAAGGCTCCTGTTATCACACGCCCGATTACCGAAGGTATCGTCTGCCAGGGGGGACCTACTTCTTTACGGTCAACCTGCTCGAACGGTATCCGAACGATTGACTTCTCCGCCGCATCGATGTGTTGCGAGCCGCGGTGCGTGCGGTCCGCGCACGCCATCCGTTCCACGTTGATGCCTGGGTCGTCTTGGCGATCATCTGCACTGCGTTTGGACCTTACCCCCGGGAGATGACAACTTCACCGATCGATGGCGCCTCATCAAGCAGGCGTTTTTCCGTGCGCTGCCGCTCGAGGAGCGGCGCTCCTCGGTCCGCATCGCGCGCGGCGAACGG
>JBIMKD010000223.1:0-17132 GCA_043673815.1 Chromatiales bacterium | reverse complement strand
CGCATCGGAAGAACTCGATTGCAGCGCTTAGCGCACGTCGCCGGTGCGCGGATCGACTTCGATCTTGTACACACGGCCATCGGGGGACAGCACCTTGACACTGTGGCGATTGCGCCCCGGCTGCACCCCGAGCACCCGCCCCCCGGACTTTTGGCGGGCGATGGACGCCGCCCGGTCCGAGTCAATCCGGGATCGCTCGCCACCGCCACGGAACCGCTCCCGGTTGCGTCCCTCTTGATCCGCGCTCACCGCCTGCGGCAGGCCGATTAGGCAGGCGAGCAACACTGCGCTCGCGGCGCGTGCCAGGTCCCCGCGTCGCGACCGCGGGAAATGTACTGTCAACATACTTGGCGAGCTGGCCAACCTGTATCCATTCGTTATCACCAAGGCAAGTTTACCGAAGGCCGCTTAACGTCTGCTTAACGATGCACTGAGCGCTTAAAGCGCGTCCGCTTCGGGACCCATAAAGCCACGGTCATGCTGCAACGCCGGGATCATCCGCCTGGCCTCCTCGACCCTCGCGGAGTCAACCTCGGCAATGACAAATCCAGATTCGTCACCGCCGTCGGCCAGTATCCGCCCCCAAGGATCCACGATTAACGAATGCCCGTAGGTCGCCCGGCCGCTGCGCCGCATACCGCACTGACCCGGTGCGAAAACATAACTCCCTGTCTCGATAGCGCGGGCCCGCTGCAGCACGTGCCAGTGCGCCTGCCCGGTCGTGCGCGTAAAGGCTGCGGGAATCGAGAGATACCATGCCCCTGCCTGGGCAAGCACCCGGTAGAGGTGCGCGAAACGCAAATCGTAACACACCGACAGTCCGATCCCGCCCCACGGCGTGGCTGCCACCACGGCCCGATCCCCCGGCTCGACGGTGGCGGATTCCCGGTAACTTTCTCCGGCCTTAAGATTTACATCGAAGAGATGGAGCTTATTGTATGAGGCGATGACACGCCCGCTATCATCGAGCAAATACGAGCGGTTGTTGATCTTCCCAGAAGGCACTTTGATCGCCAAGGAACCCATCAAGATCCAGGCGCCGAGCTCGCGCGCTAGATCCTTGAAGTGCGGGATCGCGGGGTGCGTTTCTTCCGTATGGGCTTGCGCCAGCAAACGGGCATCGTTAACTTGGATCAGGGAAAAATTCTCCGGCAAACAGATGAGATCGGCACCCGCCTCGCGCGCTGCGCGCACGAGCTCTGTCGCCATCGTGATGTTTTCGGCCAGATCGTCGTCGGCGCAGTTCTGGATACAGGCGACTTTGAATTTCATCGATCACGCCAGGGGTTGTTCCGAGATCAAGACGCCGTCTTCGTCGGCATACAGAAACCAGTCCGGCGTGAAGGTGACCCCCGCGAACTGCACCGGGATGTCCCGATCCCCCGCGCCCTGCTTGACGCTCTTGCGCGGAGTGGTGTTCACCGCCTTGAGCCCGATCGGGATCTTCGCGATGGCCGCGGCATCGCGTATGCACCCATAGACCACGAGCCCGGCCCAGCCGTTCCGGCCTGCCAGCTCCGCCAGCTTATCGCCGACCAGCGCGCAGCGGAGCGATCCGCCGCCGTCGACGACCAGCACCTTCCCGCCGCCGGGCTCCTCGAGCGCCGCGCGTACCAGGCTATTATCCTCGAAGACCTTGACGGTGGCGATCGGCCCGGAAAACCGGCGCTGGCCCCCATAGTCGGACAATATGGGCTCTAGCACCTGGAGCCGGTGTTCGTGCTGATCGTAGAGATCGGCGGTCGCAAAGCTCATAATCGCCCGGTCTTAATGGTGATGCTTTATATTATCCCATCAGTGACCGAAGCGAGATCATGATGACCCGCGGAACGCAGCTATCGTGACGCGCAGCAGGTTTATTCACAAGCTCTCAGCGCGCCGCTGGGTCCTCGGGATTCTCCTGGGATCGGCCGTCGCATTGGCCGTGGTCTATGCGCGCGAGCTCTGCCAGGGTTACGAGGCCCTGCTGACGCTCCTCGATCTCGTTCACCGCGAACCGGCGGCGGCGATCGACATCCGTCCCGCCGCACTGCGCACGCCCCTCACCTTCGCGGTTGAGGAACGCCACTATCGGGCAGATCTTTACCGCACGGCCGATCCGGTGCTCGCGGGAATCGTTTTCGTCCCCGGTGCGGCCGCCGACGGCAAGGAGGATCCGCGCGTCATCCGCTTTGCGACCACCCTGGCCCGCGCGCGCTTCGCGGTGTTGGTACCCGACATCGTCGCCTTACGCGAGCTAAAGCTGCTACCCGACACCGCCCGCGACGTGGCCGACGCCGTCACCTATCTGCGCTCCCGGAAAGAGCTGACGCCCGCGGGCCGTGCGGGTATCCTGACGACGAGTGTCGCCGTCGGACCCGCGCTCTTGGCCTTGCTCGACTCCTCCTTGTCGCAGCGGGTACGTTTTCTTATTTCCGTCGGCGGCTATTTCGATCTGCCGCGCGTGCTGACCTATTTCACGACCGGGCACTATAACGCCTATGGTCTTTCGTTAAGGAATAAACCGCATGAATACGGCAAATGGGTGTACGCGGTCAGTAACGCCTCGCGTCTCGAAAATCCCCGTGAACGCTATCTCCTCGGCACGCTGGCGCGGCGGAAAATAGTCAATCCCGAGGCGGAGGTCAGTGATCTCCTGGCCTCTCTCAGTACCGATGGCCGGCAAGTCTACGATTTCATCGTGAACCGAGACCCCGCGCGCAGCGCGCACCTGCTGAGCCGGTTTCCTCCGGCGTTGCGAATGGATGTCGAGCGACTTAACCTCGCCGCGCGCGATCTCTCACGGCTCGAGACCCGATTCATTCTCGTCCACGGCCTCGACGATTCGATGATTCCCTACGTCGAGAGCGTGGCCTTGGCCGCGGCGCTCCCCGCGGGACAGAGTCAGATCTTCCTCCCCCGCGGCCTGGTGCACGTCGATGTGACGCCGGATGCGATGGACGGAGTACGCATGTGGAGCGCGATCTACGCGCTGCTCTCCGAGCGTTACCTGTAACGATCCGCACAGGATGCACGCACGGCGATCAGCGGATTGTTGGCACGCTACGCCATAGCAACTAGCCCACGTAGTCAGCTATAACCATTACGGGGCGAACCGGGGGTGCGGACGTTGGAACTAGAGCGGCACGAGGAGCGGGGGTGAGATCCCGGGGACAGGGAGCCGGGAGCGATATTCCAAGCGATGCTCAACGCAAAAATAAGAGACGCTGGCCCCTTTTGCGCCTTTTGCGTGCGAAGCACGGCGCGTAGGACAAACGCGGACCATTGCCGTACGTTGCCCTACGCGAAATTCGAGCTCCCACCGACAGACGTTGTGACCAGCCGCGCGTAATCTCACGCTGCGTTGACATTCGTTTAGTAGGTTGCTGGTCCAACGGAGAAGGTATACTGGAGCTTGGTCAGCACCATAATCTCTATGGCACCTGCGCTTAGACGGTGTACGCTTCGACGCGGCACATGTTAACGTAGTGTACGGTGCTGGTTCAATCATAATCACTGTAGGGGATATGATTTAAGGAGGGGAACATGTCATTGAATATCAGCAAAAGCCGTTTGATTGGAAGTGCGCTTGCCGCGGCGATGGGTCTGGGTGTTAGTGCGCCAGCCTTGGCCGCCCCGGTGACGCGTATCGCAAACTCTGTGGCGGATCTCACCACCAGCGCAACCTTGTACACCGTGCCGGCGGGCAATGTACTCTTGGTCAGGAGCGTCGTGATTGCGGGTAGCGGGCTTACCGCCGATTCGTGCTGCGCAAGACTATTTCGAAATGGAACGACGGGCGCGACTGGCTTCATCGCCGTTCAGCAGGGAGATTCGGTGACCGTTAACTTCAGCCCGGGGATCCAATACACCGCGGGTCAGACTCTGCAGGTACGGAATGGCGCGAGTTCCGGACCGATCAGCTTCACGGTGCACGGAGACGTGAACTGACGGTGACATGGGGGCGGGCCTGCCGCCCCCCTGCTTTGGAGTAAGCCCATGTCTTCATTGCGTTGCACGCTGTTGAGTACACGCTTGCTCTTTTTCTGCCCTTTCTGGACTTCATTTGCGTTCGCCAATTCGCCGACCGCAGTCGGGTGGCAGGCCCAACGTCTGAGCGTGCAGGCGAGCAAGGCTCCTTTGTCGCAGGTTCTTCGCGAGGTTTCCAGGCAGACAGGCATCGAGATTCGAGGTGCGGAAGCCCTTCAGCAGAAGGTTTCCATCGCGTTCTCCCGGCAGCCGTTGAACGATGCGATCCGCACACTGCTGGCTAAGATGAATTACGCCATCGTGGAAGAGCAGTCGGCAAACGGCGAACCACGGCCAGTACGTATCTTGATTCTCGGACGGCGCAATCCCGCAGATCGCAAGCTAGTTCCTGTGGCCCAAGCACCCGTATACCAAGAGTCAGATATTTCCGAACACGGCATGGAGATTCCAACGGAAGAGGTCCCGATCGTGGTGGCCGCCAGCCTGCCCGGAAGAGCGCTTGCCGATGAGCAAAGCGCGAACGCCAACGCTCGTCCGCCGTCCCAGGGAGCAGCACTAGAAGATGAGCAGGCACGAAACACGCGCACTCCGCAACTTGCCGGGATAGCGTTGAACGAGGAACATCCTGCCGCCCTCAAAGACGGCGGCCACCAGCTCGGAACTCCGCTCGAGGGTGAAGCCGCTTCGACGCCGAAGACTTCACCCAGATGATCGTCCTTCCAAAGTTGAACGCAACGAAAGCGCAACATTGAATTGCGGTCCAGCTAAGGACCGCAGGTCCAGTCGAAAAGTGTAAGGATTTATCCGTAAATAATATTGGCTCGGCCGGGCACTTTCCGGGGATAACACGGCCAGGGTCGAATAATCCGGACGATGTCCAACGAAAAACTAAGCGATCCCGGCCCCTTTTGCGCATTTGTTTTCCGAAATCAAAGCTCAGCCGGTTGCCTTCTCTTCAGGCACCTTCCCCCTGCAAGGGCGAAGGGAAATGTGGGAATACGTGAGGTGCAGCTATGCAAACTGCCCGCTCATTAACACTGTATGAGCCTGACCCTAAGCTCTGGGCCAAGTTAAGGGTTCGAAGGACAGGTTGATGAGGACACTCTGATGAAGGAAACGATGGTTTATGCTGAGGTGACGTACACGTTGGAGCACGCTGGTAAGTTCTACGTAATTGAGTACGTTCCAGCACGAGTGTGTAAGAAAACCGGGGAGCAGTTGTTCTCCCCTGAGACGGTAGAACACATTCAAGCACTTATTAAAAGCGGCTCTTCCGCAGAATTTGTGGGTCAGTGGAGAGACGGTATGGGAATGATCGCATGATAAGCTGGGTCTGTTTATTGGGCCTGGCCACGAGTTTTCGGGTTCGAGATTTCGAGGCAAGGCAAGTGCGCCACGGTTAACTCCCTCTCCCTTCGGGAGACCTACACCCAAGTGCTTGGAGATCCTGAGGCGGTGTTGGAGAGTATTCGCGCTGCCTTGGTTGAGATCCCCTCACCCCAGCCCTCTCCCGGTGGGAGAGGGAGTTAACGGAATACCCATAGATTCTGCCGAAGAGCCTTAAAAGCAACAGGAAGTCTGACAGAGTCATTGAGACGCCCGTCTATGAAATATACGTAGTCTCCGCCCAACAAGCGCGTCGAGTGGACGGCGGTAAACCCCGCTAGCGCTTAGCCGCAGGGGCGCCGCCGCGCGATAGGGATGCGGGCCTGTTGATAAAGACGGGCACTTAAAAAACGATCAAAAACAGTCGTGCTTGGAGAACGTTGTCTATTTGACCAGGGGCCGGCTAATGGGTGACCCCGAATTCCGCCGAATTCCGAACGAGGCTACGCATCGTTTTCAAGAACCGGGAAATCGTTTGGCTCAGGCACGGCGATCCACGCGTTGACGTGTGTTAGTCAATACCTTCTCCGACAGTTGGTGCAGGTTTCGTATCGAGCACGCTCATGGAGCGCCAACAAGCGACGCTGCCGTTGGGGCGTACCCCGCAGGTGTGGTCGCCACCCGCGGCGATTTGAATGAACTCGCCCACTGCGGCGAGCGCCTGTCGATAGTTGTTTCCCCAGCACTCTACGCGGCCGTCGGGGCGCAGCCCGCAGGTATGCAGGTATCCCGCACTGACCTGGACGAAGCTACCGGCCCGCGGTTTGCTTTGTCCATCCGAGTTGGACCCCCAGCACTGTGCGTGCCCATCCGGATGTAGCCCACACGTGTGCATGCCACCCGCACTGACTTCCATGAAGAGGGCCCCGGGGGCGGTTGCCTGTCGATCCGAGTTGAGCCCCCAGCATTGCACGTGGCCATCGGGGCGTAACCCGCAAGTGTGTACGCCACCGCTGCTGAGCTCACGAAAGGCACCCTCGGTGGGCGTTCCTTGGCGGGAATGCCTTTTCCCCCAGCACTCCGCGCGACCGTTGGGGCGCAGCCCGCAGGTATGCCGGTATCCCGCACTAACCTGGACGAAGCTACCGGCCGGCGGCCTGGTTTGCCTATCTGAGTTAGATCCCCAGCATACTACGTTACCGTCGGGACGCAGCCCGCAAGTGTGCATGTATCCTGCGCTGATCTGCGTGAAGGGCGGTTCGGGAGCTTTTGCCTGCCCATCCCCGTTGGATCCCCAGCATTGAACGTGACCGTTATTCTCCCGCTGACAGCTGTGAAAGCCGCCTGCGCTTACACGTCCGAGACCTAGGCTATCGCCAGGAGGGCTAGCCTGTCTATCGCGGTTTTCTCCCCAACACTCGACCTGCCCGGTGGAGCGTGCCGCGCAGCTGTGATAGCCGCCCGCGGCAACTTCTATGAATACACCGTTCGGCACATCGCTTTGTTTCCAGTTATTGTTCCCCCAGCAGGCCACCTGACCCTCGGGCCGCAGTCCACAGGTGTGGTAGCGTCCCGCGCTAAGCTGGGTGAATGCACCGGGCGGGGGGCTGCTCTGACCATAGAAATCGCTTCCCCAGCAGGCGGCGGTGCCATCGGCACGCCGCCCACAGGAATGCAACTGCCCGGCGGCGATTTGGACGAAACTGCCGGGCGGAGGCGTCAATGGTCGATAAAACAACCAATTGCTCCCCCAGCACCTCACTGTGCCATCCGGGCGCACCCCACAGGTGTGCCAGCTCCCCGCACTGAGGTGGGTGAACGGACCATCGGGGGCGCTGCTTGTCCAGAGCGATTGTCACCCCAGCATTCCACGCGGCCACCCGGGCGAATCCCGCAGGTATGGGATTCGCCAGCGCTGACTTCGGTAAAGCCGCCACTCGGTGGGGCTGCTTGTCCAAGATCGTTATCCCCCCAACACGTCACGGCACCATCGGAGCGCAATCCGCAAGTGTGTTCAAAGCCAGCACTGAGCTGCACGAAGTGGTGGCTCAACGGTGATGCTAGCGAACCCCAGCATGCGGCCCTGCCATCGAAGCGGAGCGCGCACGTATGCTTTCCGCCGGCGGTCAGTGTGGTCGCTGCGGCATAAGCTTGAACCACCGCTGTGATCCCGAGGAGCACCGGCAACACGACCCATGGAACGACGCTCACTCGTCGAATGAGGGGGAGTTAACCTTCCCGCCACCATTCGATGCGGGCTGCCTATCGACCAATCTTAGGTTGTCAGTAAAGTCTACATCCGGCGGTCGGATTTTTGACGGAGTCGGCATCTTGCATAACTTCCTAGAGATTTTTTCGTTTTCGAGAATAAAAAGAGTGTGCGGGGTATACAAGAAAATGGGAGCCAAAGCAATGCCGAAATTACCTTGCTCCGAGGGTGCTTTTAGCCTTGACAATCGCTCTCACGGTCATCGCTTCCGCCGCGGCAGAAGCACGCGATCGGGTCGAGCTGACGGGATTGCGCCCGTCAGCTCTCTCACACCACCGGACGTACGGGAATGATCAATACCCCGGATTTTGTTTCACGTCCGGTCTACCATGCTATTTGCCCGTTCGAACAGGTCACGGTTCATATGGCTTAGGGAAGAGTGGTTACACTGACTTATCCTCTGCCGGTCGGTTGGGCTTGCGGGGCGCTGAGCATGCGTTTAGTCTCTGCATGCCGTGAGCAGCCTCCCTACCGACCGATCGATCCGAAAACACCTGGGCGCCTGGTACACGCCCGGGGAAATCGTGCAGCCCCTTGTCCGTTGGGCTATTCGCTCGCCCGGCGACTTAATACTCGATCCTTCCCTTGGCGATGGCCATTTTCTGGTCGCAGCCGCCCGACGCCTCCGTGAGCTCGGATCGCGTGTACCAACCAAGCAGCTTAACGGTGTCGACCTCAACCCCGACGCCGTGGAGGAGACTCGGCGGATTCTCGCGTGTGCGGAATCCACCGCATCGGCATCTAAGATAAACCTCCGAGTCGAAGATTTCTTCGCCGTTGATCCGCCAGGCGATCTCTTTCAGGGCCTTCCGGATGTAGATGCAGTCGTTGGAAATCCGCCCTACATCCGGTACCAATCATTCACCGGGGCAAGCCGAGCACGTGCCCTGCATCGGGCTCACTGGGCAGGCGTGCAGCTCACTAGCCTAGCTTCCTCCTGGGCGGCGTTTGTCGTGTACGCCTGTAGCTTCCTACGCCGCGGCGGGCGCCTAGCACTTGTCTTGCCCGAGGAATTACTACATACCTCATACGCGGATGCAGTTCGACGGTATCTCCGAGGGGCCTTCCATACGACGGCAGTGATTCGGTTCGACGACTTCGTGTTCCCGGATTCGCAGGAGCGGGTCATCCTTCTCTGTGCGTCAGGGAAAGACCAGGCACCGCGTGGGCGGGCTTGTCTTAACGGGCGTTCCGTCGCCCGCCTCCCTTGCCGATCTGGAAGGTCATATCGCGAGCGGTGAGTCGTTTTCAAGCACCGAACAACCGCACAAGTGGCAACCAGCCTCCCGCGACCAAGGAACAGAAGTTCTCGACCGCTTGGCGGCGGAGGGACTGTTCGTACCGCTTCGCGCGATAGGCAAGGCCAGCATCGGTTACGTTTCCGGTGCTAATGATTACTTTGTTTTGCGGGCCGGCGAAGCCCGCCGCTATGGGTTTCCTGACGATGTGCTGGTACCGACGCTGATTGCTGCAAGGCAGTTGCAGGGTGCACTGATCTCGCACCAGGAATTTGACCAGCTGGTGGCGCGCGACGAAAGATGCCTCCTGTGGAACGGGAGTGGCGCAACGGTTCCCGGTGTGGCGCGCTACATCCGCCATGGCGAATCGCAGGGCATTGAGCGCCGTTACAAGTGCCGTGTTCGGCAACCCTGGTATGTCGTCCCGGGCGTCGTGCAGCCGGATGCAGTGCTCACCTACATGGCAAACGACTTCCCTCGCCTCGCGTTAAACGAGGCGCAGGTCACTTGCTCGAACAATCTGCTAGCCGTGCAGCTTAGCGGAGTTCCCGCGCCGCTCAGGCTGGCTCTGGTAGCGGCCTTCTATAATTCGGCGACCATGCTGGCGGCTGAGCGCACGGGCCGGTCCTACGGAGGTGGTGTGCTGAAGCTGGAGCCTTCGGAAGCAGACCGCCTCCTGGTTCCCGCACCCACGGTGGTTGCCCCCGGCAAGAACATCCTTTCGTCGCTTCTTGCGCAAATAGATGGCAACCTTAGAAGGCGCCATGCGTTGGAGCTTTTTTCGGTCATTGATGATCTCGTTTTGCGCCGGCTATGTAGGTTGCGCGAGGACGATGTTCGAGCGATCCAACGCACTCGTGTTCTGCGTCGGTCGAGTCGGAAGCCGCGAAGGGCAAACGCATTGTCGGCGGGGACCTCGGTGGGAAAGTCGCTGGAATAGAACGGGCTCACGTGGCGAGAACGCCGAGCCGGAGGGTTGCCGAAAGCGCGGGTTGCGCACCGCTCCGGGAGACATTCTTTCGATGCCGGTCAGCGGGTTGGTCCCGCTGGCCCGAGGCCGAAGGTGCCTTTCTCGAAGCGATGTGGCGCTTCGATCAAAACTTTGCGGCTGGTATCGCGGACCAGGGGGACAACCAGAACGGCAAGGACGACTTCTTTACCGATCTTCTTTGCGTCCTTCTGGAGCATTGCTCCGGAAAGGAGCTAAACTATCGCCCCGCCGTCGCCGGTCGCATCTTTCGGGGCCACGCACTTGACGCGGCCTTTCCGGCCGAGGGCACGGTCGAGGTTTTCATCGAGACGAAGGCCTGCGGCGCGCCCAAGACAAGCCGCAACCCAAAGCAGAGAAACCCACTGGGACGCCCAGGAAGCGCAGACCTGGACAAGCGCATTAAGGAAGCCGGCCTTAAGACTATCGATCTGAAAGCGGAGTGGGCCCGGCGAGAGGGAAACGGCGGAGGCCCGACCGGTGTTTCATCACCTGGCTCCGGCGGAGCAAACCATCTTGCTATCTGCTCCTGGCAGTGCGCGTCGTGGATGACCGAGACCTGAAGCACGCGATTCACATGGCCGACACCGCAAACCAGGTCATGGACGCGAGCGGGCTGTTTGCGTTCCGGCCGGGGGAGAGGGGATACGTGACATGCATTGTGCCAACGGCTATCGAAATCGATCGAGTTCTGAGCCGTATCTGCGATCAGCTCAGAGCCCTGCCTTAGCTGCGGCCTCAAAGGCGTGTCCCATCTATGCCGCGATGCCACGGCCATTGGCGTCTTGTTGGTATGATTACGACATAACAACTAGCCAAAAATATTTGAAATTTAAGTATTTTCGCTAACCTCCCTCTCCCGCCGGGAGAGGGTTGGGGTGAGGGGATGGGATAAGAATAAGGATAACTCATTGTTTATATCCCCTCATCCTAACCTTCTCCCGGCGGGAGAAGGGACTTATCATTTAGTCGTAGTGGTTTTGTTCAACATTTGGGCAGTAAGAATCTAAAATAGCCAATAGCCTTTGCCGAGGAGGGGCTTTGCGATGCCGGAGCCGACACCGTCTTTGACCGAGCTTGAAATGCACGACGATTTCATGCGCCGGCATATCGGGCCTGACCGCACACAGTGCGCTCAAATGCTGCAGGTCCTCGGCCTGCGGAGTCTCGAGGATTTGATCGACCGGGCCGTGCCGGCCAGCATCCGTGCAGAGCACGCCCTGGATCTACCCCCGCCCATGAGCGAACGGGCGGCGTTGTCGTATATGCGCCGGATGCGCGAGCGCAACAAGGTCTTCGTCTCCATGCTCGGCATGGGATATCACGGTACTATCATGCCGGCGGTCATCAAGCGCAACGTGCTGGAGAACCCGAGTTGGTATACGGCCTATACGCCTTATCAAGCCGAGGTGAGCCAAGGGCGGCTCGAAGCGCTCCTCAATTTCCAACAGATGATCATCGACCTCACGGCAATGGAGATCGCGAACGCCTCGTTGCTCGATGAGCCGACCGCCGCGGCCGAGGCGATGACGATGTCGCGGCGCCTCTCACGGGCGAAATCCAATGTATTCTTCATCGATCGCGATTGCCATCCCCAGACCGTTGCCGTCGTTCGCACCCGCGCCCGGCCGCTCGGCATCGAAATCGTCGTGGCCGATCCCTACACCGATCTCGAACGCCACGAAGCCTTCGGCGTCCTGCTTCAGTATCCCGGTTCCAGCGGTGAGATCCGGGATCCCCAGGCCGTGATTGCCGCTGCCCGCCCGAAGCAGGCGCTGGTCACCGTCGCGGCCGATCCGCTGAGCCTGGTGCTGCTTAAACCGCCGGGCGAGATGGGGGCCGATATCGTCGTCGGCAGTGCGCAGCGCTTCGGCGTGCCGATGGGCTACGGCGGGCCCCACGCGGCATTTTTCGCCACGCGCGATGCCTATAAGCGTTCGTTGCCGGGAAGGATCATCGGCGTGTCCGTCGATAGCCTCGGACAACCGGCTTATCGTATGGCCTTGCAAACGCGGGAGCAGCACATTCGCCGGGAAAAGGCGACCAGCAACCTCTGTACGGCCCAAGCGCTGCTGGCCAACATCGCGGGTTTTTATGCGGTCTACCACGGCCCCGAGGGCCTGAAGCGGATCGCGGACCGCGTGCACCGTCTGACCCAAATCCTCGCCGCCGGGCTCGAAAAACTCGGCTTCGAGGTCGTGACTCGCCGCTGGTTCGACACGCTTACCGTGAGGGTCCCAGGACAAGCCCGGCGCATCGGCGCGCGCGCGCGCGAGTCGCAAATCAATCTGCGGGTGTTCGAGGCCGATCACCTTGGCATCGCGTTTGACGAAGCCACCACCCGCGAGCATCTGCGCAAGCTCTTGCGGGTGTTCTCGACCCAAGCCGACGCCCTGCTCGACGTCGAGCGTTTGGATGCCGAGATCGTGGAATGCATACCGGAAGGCTTGCGGCGGCGGAGTGCTTTGCTCGCCCATCCGATCTTCAATTCCTATCACTCCGAGACCGAGATGATGCGGTACCTGCGGCGTCTCGCCGCCAAGGACATCGCCTTGGACCGCGCGATGATTCCGCTCGGTTCTTGCACTATGAAGCTCAACGCCACGACCGAGATGCAAGCGCTCTCCCAGCGCGAGTTCAGCGCGCTGCACCCCTTCGCGCCGCTCGATCAGACCCAAGGGTACTTGCAGCTCTTCGAGGAGCTCGAGGACAGGCTTTGCCGCATCACCGGTTTCGACGCCTTCTCGCTGCAACCGAACGCCGGCTCCCAGGGCGAATATGCAGGCTTGCTCGTGATCCGTAAATACCATGAAACCCGGGGTGAGGGACATCGGAATGTCTGCTTGATCCCGGCCTCGGCCCATGGCACCAACCCGGCGAGCGCCTCGATGGCCGGATTGAAAGTGGTGGTCGTGGCCTGCGACGAAGAGGGCAATGTCGAGCTCCGCGATCTGAAGGCCAAGGCCGAGGCTTGCCGCGGTGAGTTGGTCGCACTGATGATTACCTACCCCTCCACCCACGGCGTCTTCGAGGAGGCCTTCGTAGAGATATGCCGCATCGTCCACGACTGCGGCGGACAAGTGTACCTGGATGGGGCCAATCTCAACGCCCTCGTCGGCCTCAGTCAACCCGGACTCATCGGCGCCGATGTCGCCCACATCAATCTGCACAAGACCTTTTGCATACCGCATGGCGGCGGGGGGCCCGGGGCCGGGCCCATCGGGGTGCGGGCGCATCTCGCACCCTATCTGCCCGATCACCCCGTGGTCGGCGGCGTCAATCCCGCCGCCGGGCCCGCCGGCACCATCGGACCGATCGCCGGGGCGCCCTGGGGCTCGGCCAGCCTGATGACGATCTCCTGGGCCTACATCGCGATGATGGGCGCCGAAGGCCTCACCTGCGCGACGCAAATCGCGATCCTCAATGCCAACTACATCGCCCGGCGCTTGAGCGCCTATTATCCGATCCTTTATACAGGAAAGAATAATCTGGTCGCCCACGAATGCATCATCGACCTGCGGCCGATCAGGGAAGCCACCGGCATTACGGTGGACGATATCGCCAAGCGGCTGGTCGACTACGGATTCCATGCGCCGACGATGTCGTTTCCGGTCCCCGATACCTTGATGATCGAGCCGACCGAGAGCGAGAGCAAGCGCGAGCTGGATCGTTTCTGCGAGGCTATGATCGGGATCCGCGAGGAGATCGCGGCGGTGGAACGCGGAGAAGCCGATCCGGAGAATAATGTCCTGCGCAATGCGCCCCACCCGCCGGGCCTCCTGTTAGAGGAGCCGTGGCGCTACCCCTATACCAAACAGCAGGCATTCTATCCGCTCGTGAGTCTGCGCGACGATAAGTTCTGGCCGCCCGTGGGCCGGATAGACAACGTGCGCGGAGATCGTCAATTGATCTGCACCTGCCCGCCGCTCTCCGCGTATGCCGAGCCCGCCGAAGCCACGGAGCGTGCCGCGCGCAGCAGGATCGCCTAGCAAGCCTCTGACCGTGAGCGTCGAAAAACCATAACGAGAATTTCACGGAGTACGCCCATGCCGGTAATCTTAGTCCTCACCGCCACGAGCCCCGACAAACCGGGTTTGATCGATCTGCTATCGACGACCCTCGCCGCCCACGGGGCCAACTGGCAGCAAAGCCGCATGGCGACGCTCGGCGGGCAGTTCGCCGGACTGCTGCAAGCGAGCGTCCCGGAAAAAAAGCTCGCCGCCCTGGAATCCGCGCTCGAGGGGCTACGCAGAGAGGGGTTGACCGTGACCATCGCGGCCGAGCCGGTGCGGCCGACCGCCCTCGGTCTCCGTCGAGTGAAACTCGAGATGACGGGCCAAGACCGGCCCGGGATCATCAAAGAGATCGCTCATGCGCTCGCCACGCGTGGCGTCAGTATCGATGAGCTGGAATCGACGTGCGCGAGCGCATCCTGGTCGGGGGAGGTAATGTTCAAGGTCACCGCCGAGCTCAGTGTGCCCACCGGTGTAGCCACCGAGCAACTGTGCGCGGTGCTCGAAAACCTCGGCAACGAGCTGATGGTCGATATCGCGATCGAGGAAGAGGGACTGACTTCTTCACCGTAGTGACGGCGGGCCGGCGCGGGTCCTGCCGTTTCTCTAACCCGATGGTCTTCATCCTTTAATCATGAACAGTCGCCGCCGCTTCAGACTCATCTAGTATTGGAAGAGACTTCTCCTCGTTTGTTGAAATAAGATCAATTATCATGTTGCCGCGAGCCAGTCGGTCCGCTAGATGCTGTGGAGCGAACTGCGCGAGCCATTTCGAGTCGACGAGCCAGCGGCGGCACTGAAAGCAAGCGACATCGAGATTCACCTCGCTTCAGCCTAAGTGTTCGGGGGTTAGCGCCTGTCGGTTTTTTTTAATGAGAGGTACTACATCACAAAAAGCAGTATGGAGAAATCGCAATGAACGTTAACCCATATCTAAAAACAGTTTCGTCGCTTGCTATCGCGAGCGTCTTAAGTTACGCGGCGGGCACGGACGTCTTGGCGGCCCAACCTGGGGTTTCGAAACGGGGAACTGTTACCGTCTACACGGTCCCAAGTACAGAGGCTGGGGCGGGTGTCGATTACGTGAATGCCGTGCCAATGGAGCTACCCATTGCCACAGATTACTCGGAGGAGCAAGCTCAGGACGACCTCGTTAGGGCATTACTGGAATCTCCGCAACCTCTGGGCAAACCGGGTCATTCACCGGGCTCGGAAGGCGACGGGAAAAAGAGGCCGGTGCATTTGGGAGTGCCGGCCGCGCCGGCTGTCGACGCCGATGAGATCTCGCCTGCGGCATTCGGTACCAGCAACCTCCCGTTTAGCACCGCTCGAGCGGACCTCTATACAGGGACGACCAACACGATCTACCCGTATCGGGCATCCGGCAAATTGTTCTTTACCGACGGTGCACAAAGCTTAATTTGCTCAGCGTCTTTGATTAAAAAGGGCATTGTCGTTACCGCCGCGCATTGCGTGGCGGCTTTTGGACAGAACCGGTTTTATACGAACGTTAGGTTCGTCCCAGGGTACAGGAACGGCGCTGCGCCGTTCGGAAACTGGACTGCTAAATCCGTCGTTGTATTGACAGCCTACTTGAACGGCACCGATCCTTGTGCTCAATCCGGCGTCATATGCAGGGACGACGTCGCCGTGATTGCGCTCAATGCTCAAGGCGGGGCCTTCGTGGGCACGAACACTGGATTCTACGGTTATAGCTGGAATGGCTTCGGCTTCACCGGGAACGGTCTGACCCATATCACACAGATAGGCTATCCGCTTTGCCTCGACAACGCTGCGCGTATGGAGCGAAATGACGCCCAAGGCTTTAAGTCAGCCAGCCAGTCCAACAACACCGTCATCGGATCGCTGATGTGCGGCGGGTCGAGCGGCGGCCCGTGGTTGATCAATTTCGGGTTACCGCCCGCCCTGACCGGGACCACTGCGGGAACTGCCCCGACCCCCAACTCCGTGGTTGGGACGACCAGCTGGCAATCCAGCACGACTGCCAAGCAGATGGGTGCTAGCCCGTTTCTGAACACCAATATTGTCACGCTCGTGAACGCTGCATGTTCGGCGTTTCCAGTTAACTGCTAGAGGCCGACTCCTGCGGGGCGAAGATGACCTAGACGTCCGTATCATCCCCTCTCCCGCGAGAGAGGGGATGATTAGACAACTGTCGCATTCAGGACTGGGCTACCATCGCGGAGAGGCGGATCAAATCCTTAACCCTTAGGCTCGGTTTTAGCTTGGAAGAGACTCTCCCGTGTCGCAAAACCCAGATCGTGTTAATCTATACTAAGATCCTGCGAAATGCGGCAGGTCAGACCAAATAGAGTCCTCAGGGAGGTCTATGCCCCGAGCCCCATTAGACTCGGTACCGAATGGTCGCAGCGGCCGGCCTGTTTCGTGGAGATTCTTAATCCGTATACACGATGAAAAGGAACAGAAAGATGAAGAAAAATTTTGTAACCGCCCTCCTCGCGGGTGCGTTGAGTCTTGTTGCAACGAGTGCTGTCGCTCAACTCGGTTATGCTCCCGATGTAGAGACCGTCGAAAAATTTATTACCGAAGCCCTAAAACACGCGAACGAGGCCTTGGGCTACGCTCAGCAGGGAAATGCTCCGGAGACCGCCACGGCTGCCCGCGCGGCGTCCGCTCAGGCCGATGAAGGCGCCGCTACTGAAAATGCCGGTATGGATATAGAGCAGGCTCAGAACAGGCTCACTACAGCAATCGTAGCGGCCGACAAAGGGGACGCCGCCGCCGCCGTGGCCCCGCTGCAAGAATCCATTACTTTACTTACCGGGGCGCTAGAAAAATTATAAAAAAAGGCACGGCCTGTCAACCTGTGCTCCTTCCGCTGGTCTCAACAAGGACGTTGCGATCAGCGGATCGCTATAACCCACACCCCGCGGATCGGGGCCTCGGGATTTTTCATCAGGCACCGGGAAGCGCGTCGGATGGAGCGCGCCGCGTGTCATTGTGTCACGGTGTCTACCGCGGCGCGGGTCATCTTCTGTAATTCGCCTTTTTCATGCAGCTCCATCACGATATCACAACCCCCAATGAGCTCCCCGTTGATGAAAATCTGGGGAAACGTCGGCCAGTTGGAATAGCGCGGCAGGTTCTGGCGGATCTCGGGTTGCGACAGTATGTCCACATGCGCGAATGGCACCTCACAGGACTTCAAGGCTTCGGCCACGCGCATCGAAAAACCGCACTGCGGGAAATCCGGCGTTCCTTTCATGAAGAGCACGATAGGATTGCTATGAATGGTCGTCTTGATTTGCTCCATGATATCCATGGGTCTATACCTCCGGTCGTTCTCG
>JBIMKD010000222.1:0-24371 GCA_043673815.1 Chromatiales bacterium | reverse complement strand
TCGCAGGGGTGCGAGTTTGAATTGCTTGCGCCCATTGCGTTGTTCCACGAAGCGGTGGTGTTTGAAGAAAGAGACCTCGTTGGCGGTGCATTCCACCCGTGCCATGAGACCGAATTTATCGTAAAGCTTGAGGCTTGCGGGACCCATATGATGGCGGATGCGTGTACCCTGAATGCGGGTGTGAAAATCATGAGCTTCCGTCAATAGGTGTGTAAATAGCTCAGGCGGCTTCCCTCTGCCCAGCGGGGGTAGTCAAACAGACGCATACCCCGAGCACTCAGCTACCGGGCCATGGCCTCGGCATGGGCGATCTCCGCAAGCGTGCCAGTGATCACGATGCGGTCAAAGCAACCCAGCACCGCGGCGATTTTCTCTTGATGGCGTTCGACAAAAGGGGATTCATGGCGACGACTCATCTCAGTTTTTATTGCCCATCCCCCAGAATAGTACCTTCAACTCTTTGGTTCCGGCTATGCCGGGTTAGGGAAACTCTGAATAAACTACTGCGCCGCCCATCTGCTTTCCGCGCTCCTCAAAGCGCGGCCGTCCCTGGGCCGCTCCCCGCGCCGTCGCGCAGTTGGGCGTGCTCATAACACTTATTCAGAGTTTCCTTAGCGCATCTTCGGGCGATTCAAGGGTGCGCGACTAGACTCGGCAGACGCAGCGAATTCGTTTAGATTAATGCTATCCGCCTCCACCGAGCGATGTAAACCGGCAATGGCCGAAGAATATCTAGTCAACGTGACGCCCCAAGAGACGCGCGTCGCCGCCGTCGAGAACGGCGTGCTGCAAGAAATCATCATCGAGCGTCGCCAGAAAAAGGGCTTGGTCGGCAACATCTACCTCGGGCGCGTTTCCCGGGTGCTGCCGGGAATGCAGGCAGCTTTCGTGGACATTGGTCTCGAACGCAGCGCTTTTTTACATCTCCATGACATCCTCGATTTCGGGCCCGAGCACGACGCGCGCGGGAACAACGATACCGGCATCGATCGGCTCCTGCGGGAGGGCGATGAGATCGTGGTCCAGGTGACGAAGGACCCGCTAATCGGCAAGGGCGCACGGCTCACCACGCGGCTTTGTATTCCCTCGCGCTACCTGGTGTTGCTTCCGAAGTGCGCGACCGTCGCCGTGTCCCAAAAAATTGCCGATGAGCTTGAGCGGACCAGGCTTCGCGAGGTGATCCTCGATCACGATGCCGACCTCAAGGCGGCCGCGGAGGCTCCCGCGGCGGCGCAGCCGCCGGTGCCGAGACGCAATCTCGGGCTGTGCCCCGGGCCTTCCGGGTACATCGTTCGAACCGCTGCCGAGGGCGTGGCCGAGGACAGCCTACAGATGGACATGGAGTTTTTGCAGCGGCTCTGGTCCACGCTGTCTTTGCAGCTAGGCGAAGCCAAAGCGCCCGGCGTGATCTACGAGGACCTGCCGCTGGTGTTGCGAACCGTGCGCAGTCTGGTTGCCTTTGAGGTTGAAAAGATCCGGATCGATTCGCACGAGACCTATGAACGGGTCAGCGAGTTTGCGCGCCAGTACATTCCCGATCTCGTGGATCGCATCGAGCACTATAGCGGCGAGCGGCCGATCCTGGATCTCTACTCGGTCGAAAGCGAGATCCAGCGGGCCTTGGAACGGCGCGTGGAGCTGAAATCCGGCGGCCATCTGGTGTTTGATCAGACCGAGGCCATGACCACGGTGGATGTTAATACCGGCGCCTTCGTCGGGCATCGCAATCTCGAAGAGACCATTTTCAAGACCAACCTCGAAGCCGCGCAGGCGATCGCACGGCAGTTGCGCTTGCGCAACCTGGGCGGAATCGTCATCGTGGATTTCATCGACATGGAGGATGCGGATCATCAAAGTCAAGTGCTGCGGGCGCTGGAGAAGGGTCTGGAACGCGATCATGCCCGCGTCGCGGTGAGCGAAATAACTTCGCTCGGGCTGGTGCAGATCACGCGCCAACGCACGCGCGAGAGCCTCGAGCACGTGCTGTGTGAATCCTGCCCTACGTGCGGGGGGCGCGGTTCGACCAAGACCGCCGAGACCGTGTGTTACGAGATCTTGCGCGAGATCTTGCGCGAGGTACGCCAATTCGATGCTAAAAAGCTGCTCGTGATCGCCTCTCCTTGTGTCGCCGATAGGTTATTGGATGAGGAATCGGCGGGCGTCGCCGAGCTCGAGGGATTCATCGGCAGGCCAATCACGGTCCGTGCCGAAGGGATGTATGGACCGGAGCAGTACGATGTCGTCCTGCTATAACAGTGGCCGACACTGCGCGCAGCGGAAGCTGGGTTTTGCTAGAACAAGGCCACATCCAGGGCAAAGTGGATCCCGTGATCCTGCAGCCCCTTTTCTTCCGTGTTGACGTTGCGGAACGCAAACCCCCAATAGAGCTCGCCATGGATCTTCGGGTGCGGATCCCAGCGCACGCCCAGCCCCACACTTGATATGGTCCTGGGGTCAGGCGAAGGTTCTTCTACATTCTCGCTCCATCCGAAGTCATAGAAGCTCGCCAATTGCACCTGGCCGTCCTCGGGTACATGGGTGATGAAAGGCAGCGGCAGCCGAAATACCGGAAAGCGAAACTCGATCGAGCCCACAAAACCCCGATCCCGCACCAGCAGGTTCTCGCGATAGCCCCGCACCGTACTCGCACCTCCGACACCAAGCTGCTCCAAGGGCAGCAGCGGATCGGCCGCCCACTGCAGCTCACTCCGAACGAGTACCTGGTTATCGGTATCCCAAAGCCGTCGCACCCACTGAACCTGGCCGAGCCAGGCGAAGAACTGGCCATCGGGGCAAATGTCGCTAAAGGGACAATTGGCAAAGCGTCCGTTTGCGCCCAACTCATTGGAGGTTGCGCCTAGTGCATCGAGACCGAAGCTTAGGGTGGATCGTAATGCGAGCACATGGGCGGGGCTGCGGTCTACCCATTCCTGCCGCAAGCGCAGCACCGTGACGTCGCTTTTACCGTCGTCAGTTCCAGGCGAAAAGGGAAAGGGCTCGCCGAGGAGAAAGGTCTCGCTGCGCCTTCGTTCGAATACCAGCTCAGCGAGCAACTGGCGCCTCGGGGTGCGATAAAAAGGATGGCTTAAGCTCACCCCATAGGTCTCAGTTTCGCTCGTAATGTCGATGTCATCGAAGGGTTCCTCGACGATATCGGAATTGCCGCGATCGAAATAGAGGTTCAGGCGCGTGTCGCGGGCAGTGAGGGGAAAGGAATACCAGGCACCGACATCATCTATACCTTCGGTGATCCCATAACGCGCCGTGAGCACATCCCCAAAACCCGTGAGGTTGTAATGCGCCGCATAAATCTCCCCGTGCAACTCGCCGACGCTGGTCGAGTAGTAGTTGTTAAAGGAGACCCCGATCTCGTAGGGCCGGGCTTCTTCGACCAGCACCTGCAACACCCCTTCCCCGGGTTTGATCCCAGGCTTGAGCTCCGCATTGAGGCGCTCTATGCGGCGATCCTGATCGAGAAGTTGCATACGCTCTTGCAGAACGTGCAGATTGAGCGCCTCTTCGCTGCCGAGCCTCAAGCGCTTTGCGATGTAGCTGTCACGCAGCCATTCATTGCCCGACAGATCGATGTCTGTGAGCTTCCCTTCCACGATCCGGATCTCGATGACCCCGTCTTTAACTTCTTGGTCCGGGATCACCGCGCCCGAATTGACATAGCCCTTATCGATGTAATAGACCGTGAGCGCCTGGCGCAGGGACTGAAGATCCTCAGAGCTCAGCGTGCGATTCTCATAAGGGGCGGTTACCTTGCCTAGCTCTTCGTTCGAGATCACCCTGTTGCCGGTGAGCTTGATGTCTTTTACAAATACCTGAAGCTGGGTGGAGAGCGATGGTGCTTTGGGCCCGAGGGGTGGTGGTGGGGTCAGCTCGGGTAAAGGCGAAGGCTTCTCTAACGGGATCTCGGGGAGCTGCTCGCGCCGGTCTTCACCCGGCCGCTCGGGCGTGAATGGCGGCAGCCTCTGGGCCCATGCGCCGTTGCCGCCCGAATCGAGGGCCAGCAGCAGGGCGCACGCGATTTGACATGCCGGGTTCTTCGTCATCGCTATCACCTTGTCAAGCTCCTTGGCGTGAATTGTATATTGAGTCTTCCTCTGTGACTCGATGGCCCAAGGATGTGGAGCACGGCGTTGGCGCCGTGACCTTTGCTCTCCGTGACCGCCCGGTCGTCGGCCGAGATCTCGGGAGCGCCGTACTCGTACGCCCCGATATCGCAGACGGCCGATCCGTCGAAACCACCGTCCTTCGGACGCGTGAGATAGCGCTGATCGTACTCGGCGCAGGCACCATTACCCGCGGGGTCCGGGTTTCCGGCGTCGATGGCGGGGCTGCCCGCAAGCAACGCATGCGTGGGCGTCGGTCCGCCATTTTGTGAGAGGCTACCGAGCAATGGGTCGATCGGTTTGTTGACGAGGCCAATCTTTGGATCGTAAACGGATCCTCCAATCTGATCACCGAGACCGCGGTTTACTTTGCAGCTTTCGAAGCGCACCAGGTTGTAGCCGAGCGACTCCAGTGTGCCCTCGCAACCTTCGAAGGCTGTCCGATTGGTATAAGAGTAGTTGTTCGCGATGATGGTGTTCCACATACGGGCGTAGGAGCTCGCGTCGTTGTAGATCCCGGCTCCCTTATATCCTGCAAATAGGTCAATTGTCCGCGACCGTGGTATTGTTCATCTGGAACACGCCTCCGTCCACATTCAGGATCCCCCCGCCTCCATCACCCGCGCTGCTGCGCTGGTCGTCGGCGTCGAGCCCCCCGCGATTCCCGCTTACCGTGACGTTGTACATGAGCACACTGCCCCCGACGTTGGCGATCGCCCCGCCGGCTTGCGCAAGGACGTTGGGCTTGGACCAGTTGTAACTGAGCGTCGACTCGTTGACAGAGAGATCGCCTGTGTTATGAATCGCCCCGCCTCGGCCGTGAGTGCTGTTCTTGGTGAGGAGGCTATTGTAGATCATGAGATCGCCTTTGTTCAGGATCGCGCCTCCGCCGATGAAGTGATGGTGGCCCCGGGTGACGGTGACGCCATCGAGCACGAGATCCCCGTAGGGCCCGACGTAGAAGACGGAATCGAAGCGGGGGTCATCGGCCGTGCCCGTCGGGGCGTTCCCGTCGATCACCGTGGCCATCGGGCCCCCATTGTCCGCCGTCCCTTGGATATGGATGCAAACGAGCCTATCAGGGCGATTGATCAGCAGCGGCGTTGCTTGGGTCAGAAGATAGGTGCCCGGATCCAGCACGATGCGGTGACGCTCCTCGCAAGGGGAGTCGACGAAGGGACCGATCTGGACCTCCCGTGCTCGGCGATGCATTGATCTGCTCGATAGCCGCCCGCAGCGTGCAAGTACCGTCGTTCGTCTTGCAAAGCGAGTCGCCTACGTCACTATCGCTCGGGTCCCCCTTATCATTGACGGGAAAACAAACTCGGCGGCTGCGGTATTGGAGGCCGAAGTCTTCCGAAGCGCGAGCACCGCTATTGCCGATAGCGGTGAGAAAAAGGAGAAGTTCGGTGTGCCGTTAGCTACGCTCTTGCCGGATGTCCCTGGCGCCGAATGCAGGAGAAGTGCTTTGGGATCGGGTTAAAGCCAATTCCCGATCAAGACAAAAGGAGCCCAATGGAAGGGGTGCTTATACTCGCCTTCGGCAAGTAGCTGTTGTTGCGCACGCTGCAGCGCCTGGGCTTTATTCAGCCGCGAGCTTTGTAGGTTTTCAAAGAACAGGCTTACCAATCGGGGGGTTGACACGTCGCTGACCGCCAGACGCTCGCCATCACGCTGCGAGCGCCTGCCTTTAGCGCGCCACTCCCGCCAAGCCCAAGGCGGCTCTTTCGTCGCCTTCCGTGGTTTCAGAGGCAATTAAAACCGCCAGCTCTATGGGTTGGTCACAGAATTGGTTGATACGCACAAAGCGGCCTAGTTTCTCGACGGAGGGCTAAAGATCTCAGGACGTAATGATCGCGCTCCTTTTCCACATTTTTTTCGCAAAGCCGGAAAATTTGTACGGGTTTGTACGTGTGTGATCTATGCCTGTGCGCAGATCTCGAATGTTTCCTGAGACGGTATGGCGCTACTTAACACTATCAATTTATTTCAATTTATATTCATTTTTCCTGGAGGATGTAGCCATGAAACGCAATCGAAGTTGCATAACGCTAAGCCGGATAGACCGGATAGACCGGACAGACCGGACAGCGGCCTCGCTATGGCCAAGAGTTGCCGCCCTTGTTATTACCCTGCTTAGTTCGCAGACCCAGGCTCTCTCGATCTATAAGGACAACGCGATGGGTAACCTGTCGCTGGTCTCACCGCCATCGGGACCCGAAATATCAAGCAGTCCTAGTGGATGGAACGATGTCCCCGGGCTTAGCACGGCCGTTTACTCCCGGCAGGGAGATAACCTGGAGATCGCCGTCACGGCCGAGGTCCAGGCGTCAGACCGAGTCTTTTTCCGTGCCCTAGTGGACGGCGCCGCCGCATTACCTGACGATGTCGTGTACAAGTCGCCGGGTGACTTCTTCGATGGGGTTCGCTCATTTACATTCATCAAGAAGAATCTCTCGAAGGGCAAACATCTGGTCCGGATCCAGTGGTTTGCCGATCCGGGCACCACCGCTCGCATCGGTGACCGTACCTTGAGTGCCAACTCGGCCGCATCTTCTTGGGGAACCGGTCGCCTCGCCGTGGTCGCGGCTCCAAGCGCGGCTGACATCGTAAAGACGACAGCCACGTGTGAGGATATTCCCAACCTAGCGACAACGCTTACCACCAATGCCATAAGGGACTTCAAGATGACCTTCAGCGCGGAGGCAGATGCTGACGTTGGGCGTTTCTTCGCGCGGGCGCTCATCGACGGGCAGGTGGTCTCGGACGCCCTGTTCGTCGATGCTGGGAGCTGGACCCAAAGCGGGACGCGGTCCCTTACCTTTGTGCAGAACGCAGTCCCGGCCGGGGCCCATTCGGTCAAGATGCAATGGTGTGCGGACGGCCCAGGTGCCCAGATCCGCGTCGGCGATCGCACGCTTACGGCTTTCGCCGCTCCGGCCAGTACCAACGGTGGAGGGCTGGTAGCGACCGCAGTAGAGGGACCCCCGGTGGAGTTTATGTTCCCTGACTGGAGTGATGTTCCGAACATGAGCGGTTCGTTCACGACCAACGAGCCCAGTGCTAACGTGCAGATCGCCTTTAGCGCCGAGACGAGCGTGCACTTCGGGCGGATGTTCCTCCGAGCCCTCATAGATGGCGAGCCCACCCAGCCTGACGATGTGGTGTTCGCCGCAAATGGCTCTGCGTGGCGCGCCCAGTCGTTCGCTTTCACCAAAAAGAACGTCCTTCCTGGGACGCACTCCGTAAGAATACAGGCGAGGGTGGATGAGAGCGGTCTCGGCTACCTGGCCGACCGGTCGCTGAGCGTACTTTTCAAGCGACGTCATGGATTGGATTTTGCCCAGCCGTATGCCGAGTTGAAACCGCGTCAAGGGAAGATTCCGTTTCTCGTTATCTGTTTTGATCCGATTAGGCCCGGCGAGATTCGACCGACTGCGGCTCAGGTCGTCAACCAGCTCCGCGGGGGCGACGGAGGGGCGAATGTGAGCGGCTGGTACCGGGAAAACACGGGTGGCAGGTACGTTCCCGATCCCATCACTTTCCTAGGATGCGCCGACAACAACTGGTTCGTGGCGCCGCCGGGGCGGCAAGGTACTTGGTATTGGGATACAGGGAACTTCGGGCTCATGTGGGAAGATGCTGTCAAAGCCGCTGATCCCCAGTTCGATTTCCACCAGTACGACCGCAATGGCGACAACCGCATCACCGGCGATGAACTGGCGGTGAACGTTCTGCGACCGCAAAACGGCACCTATGGAACATTGCGGAGCGTCTCGACAGCCGTCGATGACATCAGCGCGCCGATGGACATTCATATACTCGATCTCTACTTCAGCGCTACCCAGACCTTGGGCGCCCGCCTAGCCAACGTCGGCCTCATCGCGCATGAGGCAGCGCACGGGGCGTTGGGGGCAGCGGACATGTACACGTACGGGGGGTTTACGACGGACCCTGGGGTGTACAGTTTGATGTCCCAGCATGGCAACGCGAACCACCTTGATCCATTCCATAAGCTCAAGAGCGGCTACCTCACCCCCGATGTGGTCGAGATCAACAAATGGGCAACCAAGACGCTGAGCCTGGCCTCGGTGGAAAAGAAGAAGGAGGCGATCATCGTCTATCACCCCGCTAAGAACGATCGCGAGTACTTCATCATCGAGAACCGCTGGGGCGGAACCTCTTTAGCCCCTAACTACGACTCCAACTTGCCGACTAAGGGGATCGCCGTGTGGCACATCGTGGAAGACTTAGGACTAGCGAATCGATTCCGGCCGTCGGGCAGCCCGAGCTTTGTAGTATATCCCTGGGAATGGGGCCGTCTCGGTATCCGTTTCCTCGGCGTCCTGCCGAGCAGTGGTGCTTCCACTGAGCTGAAGTGGGCTGACGGGAGTCCGTCCAAGATCAAAGTGACGGCTAAGTCCAACATCCCCGCGTTAGGCGCCGAGTTCGTGAACGTAGAGATAAGGAAGCTTCCTTAATCGAGCGCCCCTTCCGAGGGGTGGGACGCAGCCTGGCTGCGTCCTTCCTCGGGAAGGGCTCTGTAGGGCACTTCGAATTAATTAATTAATCGAAGTGCCCTATAGTTACAGCCAGTTTCCAATCAGCACAAAAGGAGCCCAATAGAAGGGGTGCTTATACTCGCTTTCGGCAAGTAGCTGTTGTTGCGCACGCTGCAGCGCCTGGGCCTTATTCAGCCGGGAGCTTTGTAGGTTTTCAAAGAACAGGCCTACCAATCGGGAGGTTGACACATCGCTGACCGCCCACAGGCTCGCCATCACGCTGCGGGCGCCAGCCTTTAGCGCCACTCCTGCCAAACCCAAGGCGGCCCGTTCATCGCCTTCGGCTGTCTCGCAGGCGCTCAAGACCATCAGCTCTACCGGCTGGTCGCGAAACTGACTGGTGCGCACAAAGCGGTCCAGCTCGTCCAGCGTGATCCGGTCTTCATAGGTCAGCAAGTAACTCCGTCTGGGATCGCTAGCGATGCGTGCATGGGTCGCGAAGGCGATGACGCCATACGGCCTGCGCTGGATTTCGGTTTGGATACGCGGTTTTACGAAGGACTCGTTCATGAGCTGCGTGCCCTCGTACAGTGAGGCGACGCTCTTGATCTCATCGCTCACATTGGGCAGCGGGCCGAATCCCTGGACACCCTCCGAGAGGCCAGCGAGTAAGGCTTGATGCGGCCCTCTCGCAAAGGTCTCTGGCTCCATCAGCGTGAGGCCTGGCGTGACAACGATCGCGTAGCGACTAATCAGGAACTCTCGGCCATCGTAGAGGGCGGCAAAGGGGACGGTGCGCAGCGCATCGTCAGGGGAGATCACCAGCGTGTGAACCGAATGCGCCTCGAGCTCCGAGACGATGGGGCTGATCAACCACTCATACAGGATTAGTCCATACTGGCGCAGCCTTCTGGGATTACCCGCACCGGTGAGCTGCTTGCGGAACGCAAGCAAGGTCTCGTTAAGTTTAGCCGTAGCGACCGGCGCCTCAAACTGCTTGATCTGCCCTTGACCAAGGCTCAGCAGCAGCACGATGCGCTCAGGAAAGACGATGGAGTACAACATGGCCGTACCGGGTCCGATGAGCTTGTCTATGTCCATCGCCCGCGTCCGCTCCTGCAAAGCGGTGACGCATTCATCCAAGAAATAGCTTTGCAGCTCGGCCGCCTTAAACCGCTCCATGACATCTCGCACCTCACGCAAGATTGCGTTGCGCTGCGCGTGGACGGTGGCGTCATTCGCCTGCCGTAACAGAAGCGCCGCCAGATCGAGATACATGCCGCCGACCGTATCGCGAAAGGCGCGCGGGTAGCCGCGTTGGCCAAATACCAGCGCCGAACGTATGGAGGCGAGCTGCTCCAGTGCCTGGCGGTAGCTACGTGCCGCTTCCTGCGCTCGCCCTTGGGCTTCGAGTACACGTCCCAGTTGCCATTGCCAGCGCGCGGAGAGCTCCGGTGCCGCGACCTGGGCGGCAAAAAAGAGCGCCTGGTGAAACGCGCGTTCCGCCTCTGGATAACGCTTCTCTATCACGTACAGCTCTCCCAGATAGCCCGCCGCATCGGCCTTGGCGCGAACATCCCCCGTTGCTTCCGCGAGGGCTTGCGCTTGCGTCAGTGCTTGGTAGGCGGATTGGATCAAAGTGCTTCGTTCTTCAGGTACCGCGAGCGCAAGACGCTGGGCGAGATGGCCGAGGCCGATCAACCCCAAGCTCTTGCTAGGGGCAAGCGGAAGGGAATGGGTCTTAGTCAGGGCGTCCTTTAGGGCGGGGATCCCTTGCTTGGGAGTTGCATTGGCTAAATGGCCGTGCACGGCATTGGTCAATAGACTGGCGTCGAGCTGCGGATCGGAGATCCGCTTGGCCAAGGTGCTCCCTTCCCGATAGGCTTCGATCGCCTCGGGATAACGTTCCTCGGCCATCCGCACATTGCCGAGATGATTGAGGGCGGCGGCGAGAACCGCGGGCGTTGCGGTCTTGCGGGCGGCGGCCACGGCGGTCTCGGCGGTGCCGGAGGCCTCTTCCAGCCGCCGCTCCAGCAAGTAGCCGTCGCTTAGCCGGCCGAGCACGAGGGCGCTGCGGGCTTTGTCCGGACGGCGCTCAAGCAGGGCTTCGGCCTGGTGGAGAAGCGCAAACGCCTCAGCCACCCGCCCTCGCGCTTGATCCTGCGCTGCCGTTTGAAGTAAGCGATCGATACGCGCTGAACTTACATCCTGCGGAAGAGGGCTCTTGGTCGCCGGTGACGCCTCAAGCTGGCGCCTTTGAAAACCTTCTTGCGCAGGGCTAGCTTCCACCAAGCCGCTAAGTAACAAAAGCGGCAATAATACTCGCCCAGCCCCGGTTCTACCCAAAAATATTTGAAATTTAAGCATTTCGTTAAACTCCCTCTCCCTCCGGGAGAGGGTTGGGGTGAGGGGATAAGAATAGGATAACTCATTGTTTTATATCCCCTCATCCTAACCTTCTCCCGGAGGGGAGAAGGAACTTATCATTTTGTCGTAGTGGTTTTGTTCAACATTTGGGCGGTAAGAATCTAGCCATCGCCGTCACAATCGCTCGCGTGCTCAAAATCAGGCCATAGAGTCTCCCGATTTTGAGCATTGGCGTTAAGCAGCCCGCCCGGCGGCGGCACCCGCAAGGCGGCCGGCGAATCCGGCAATACCTCGTATTTGCGCACCACCAGGCGGCTGACATCTGCCCCGGGGGCGCAGCCCTGGGTCAAAAGCGTCGCGACATCGAAGAAATCGGCGGGCAGTTCGACTAGACCCGCGTTGAGATCGGTGTCGGGGGAATCGATGTCCACCACCCCATCGATGCCGAGGGCCGAGGAGGCTCTTACCTCGCTGTCGGGGGAGGCGAAGAAATGATCGGCAACGATACGGATGTTACCGCCGGGGCCCCCGAACGCATTCGCGATGATGTCGCTGTTGTCCAGGACAACGAATACGGGATCGATGTTGATATTGCCTCCGCGGCCCTCGCCACCGGCAACGGACGTGGTGATGCCGCTGTCGCGCAAATGCAGCAAGAATCCTACATCGAGGTCAATATTACCGGCATCGGCCCGGTTGGTCTCGACGCTGACCTGGCTATCGTTGAACAGGCGGAAGCTGTCGGCTGCCTGGATGAAAATCTCGCCGGAGCGACCTGCATCGGACCTGTCGCTCCTGCTTTCCGAGGTGATACTCGCCCCGTCACGCAGCTCGAGATCCGCTGCAGTGATGGATAGCTTGCCCCCCGAACCCGGCCCAGAGGTGCTGGCGCTAATCGTGGCCCCCTCCTTGACCATAAGGCTGCCTGCGTTCACCGTCAGTTCTCCGCCCGCACCACTGTCCGGGGCTTTTCCCTCCGAGCGGGCAAATAGGCCTGAATCGCGGCCTTCCAGCACGATCTCATCTGCTTCGATGTCCACGGCGCCACCTCGTCCTGGCCCTCGGGTGGTCGTTGTGATGCTCCCCCCCTCCGAGATCTCGAGGCGCTCTGCGCCGACGGATACCCGTCCGGCATCGCCCTTACCCACCATGAGTTGGCCGGTGTCCGGATCTACGAAGTCGCTCTCGCTGGAGATCGTACCGCGGTTTACCAGTTTGATAGTGTCGGCCTGCACATCAATGCGGCCGGCGTCTCCATCGCCCTGCGTACTTGTGTTAATCTCCGATCCGTCACGCACCTCAAGGCTACCCATCACGGTAATTGTAAGGCGGCCGCCTTTTCCTGGGCCTAGCGTTTCGGCCCGGATCAGGGCGCCCTCTTTGAGCAGCAGGCGGCCCGCCGTGAGGGTTATACTGCCCGCATTGCCCGCATTCTCTTGTTGTTCCGTTCCGACAGAGAGGATCGACGGTAATTTCCCTTCCAGAACGATCTCCTCTGCCTCAATAGTCACATTACCGCCTTCGCCCGAACCATCTGTCAGGGCGCTGATCTCACCACCGTCTGTGAGCCGTAGACGGAGCTGGCGCCCCGCTACGGCTCTGACGGTGACGTCGCCGGCATCGCCGCCGCTACCCTCCCCCGCTCGGACGGACAAGATCGAATTGAAGACCTCTCCGTCGGGTACCTTGATCCCCTTTTCCAGAACGATCTCCTCCGCTTGAACCGTCACATCGCCACTGTTCCCTCGCCCTAAGGTGCGGGTAGCGATCCGGGCAGCGTCCTTGAGGTGCAGGTGGCCCGCCGTGATCGTTATGTTCCCCCCATTGCCGCGGCCTTGTGCCTCGGCAAGAATCTCCGATCGGTTGGGCACTTGATTGCCTCTACGTATCGCCCCTTCTAGAACTATCTCTTTGGCCTCAACAGTCACATTGCCGCCTTCGCCTCGGCCCTCAGTTAGCGCATGGATCTGCGCCCCGTCCGTGACCCGTAGGCGCCCGGCTTTGATGGTGATGGTAAGGTTGCCCCCATGGCCAGCCCCATCTGTGCTGACAGAGACCCTGCTGAATTCGGGCCGGTTGAATCCGCCCTCCACAGCCAGCTCCTCTGTTATGTGGAGATACACATCACCCGCTCTCCCTGATCCGTCCGTCGCGGCGCTGATCCGCCCGCCACGCGTGAGCCGCAGGTGGCCTGCATAGACGGTGATCTGGCCTGCATCCCCACTGGCTTCGTCGTTCCTGGCGAAGAGGCCGGAGCTGTGTTTATACTCTTCGGTTGTCTCGTCCACAGCGACCCCGTCCAGAAGGATATCTTGTGCTTTGACTTGCAGGGGACCCCCGTTACCCGCACCGGCGGTGTTGGTACGGATCCTGGACCCTTCCGTGAGCTGCAGACGGCCCGCTTTGACGCTCACGCTGCCACCTGTCCCTGGACCGGAGGTGCGAGCTTCGATCGAACTCTCCTTTTTCATCTCCAAACCATCAATCAATTTAATATCGATACCCTTGCCGCCACGATTCTTTGTATTCGCCAAGACTTGTGAATGGTCCATCACTAACTGGCCACCACGGATAAGTACGCGGCCTCCCCCCGTGGCGCGGCCCTCAGCTTCGCTGACATCAATGGTCGAATCTTGCGTCAAATCAATTCGTCCTAAGCGTGAGAAAGAGTCCGTTCCAAGGGTGTCACTCCCTAATGTCACCTCCCCGGCCGAGGCCACACTGGCCACATTCACCCGTCCACCTTGGGCTTGGAGCTGCGCTCCCCCTGTGAGATCAATATCCCCTCCTATCACCGATAAAGTTTTGCCTTCGGCATCAAGGAAACTGCCATTGACCTCGATCGGCGCCGGGCCCTGTCTCCTCAAGAAGCCAAACGCTGCGGGCGGCGCCGTAGTCAGCAAGGCATCTCTGGCGGAGGGCACGGCATCGAACTGCCTTCCATCCTCCAGGCGAATGAAATCCCCCGTGCTCGCATGAAACGAGCCCTGCACGTCGAGCTCGGCACTGGGTCCGAACACGATCCCATGAGGATTGAGCAAAAACAGGTTCGCATCGGGTATAGTCGAGCGCAACAATCCATCGATATTAGAGCCACTGCCCCCTGTCACCCGCCCGAGTACGTTGTTGATCGTATTTGGACCGCTGAAGGTGGCGCTCTCGCTGGCATTGAGATTGAACGCACCGAAGCTGTGAAAGAGGTTGCTCCCGGCTTGCCGCCCGACGTCGGCGCCGATCTCGAAATCAGGCCCAGGTAACGGTCCACGCGCTCCGCCCAGACTGCCGTCCAATGTGACCTCCGACGGCGCGCTACCGCTCCATGCGGCGATCAGCAGCGCGAATGCTGTTTTCCGGGGCCAAGCACCAAGTATTCGCCTCATGTGGCCCCCTCCTCACGTATTCATACGGCCTATTTCGCCACCCACCACACCTCCTGGACCTGATCGCCCGAGCCCAAGGCGGCCCAGTCATCACAAGACCATACGACGCCTTGGGAGAGATCGCGCGGTTTTAGACGCTCTTGGCAATGCGTCCCGAGATCGCGTACCCGCCCGAGCCGCTCTCCGCGACGCTGCAAAAGTGTCAGGAGCGGGCCCAGATGCGCGAAGCCGCGGAGCGAGTCGCGAGACATATCAAGCTAGATAGGCGAGCGACGAGCGAGCACGCGACAAAGCAGGTGGGCCGCGCACTAACTTTTGCAGAGGTTCCCTAACCATCGCCGTCACAACCACTCGAGTGCTCAAAGCTAGGCCCTAGAGTCTCGCGAGTAAAAGCAAACCCCCCATCCTGAGCATCGGTGCGAAGCGGCCCACCGGGCGGCGGCACCCGCAAGGCGGCCGGCGAATCCGGCAATACCTCGTATTTGCGCACCACCAGGCGGCTGACATCTGCCCCGGGGGCGCAGCCCTGGGTCAAAAGCGTCGCGGCATCGAAGAAATCCGCGGGCAGTTCGACTAGACCCGCGTTGAGATCGGTGTCGGGGGAATCGATTTCCACCACCCCATCGATGCCGAGCGCCGAGGAGGCTCTTACCTCGCTGTCTGGGGAGGCGAAGAAATGATCGGCAACGATATGGATGTTACCGCCGCGGCCCCTGAACGCACCCGCGATAATTTCGCTGTTGTCCAGGACAACGAATACGGGATCGATGTTGATATTGCCCCCATCGCCCTCGCCATCGGCAACGGACGTGGTAATGCTGCTGTCGCGCAAATGCAATAAGAATCCTACATCGAGGTCAATATTACCGGCATCAGCCCGGTTGGTCTTGACGCTGACCTGGCTATCGTTGAACAGGCGGAAGCTGTCGGCTGCCCGGATGAAGATCTCACCAGACTGACCGGCATCGGGGCTGTCGCTGATGCTTTCAGAGGTGATACTCGCCCCGTCGCGCAGCTCGAGATCCACTGCAGTGATCGATAGCTTGCCCCCCGAACCCGGCCCAAAGGTGCCGGCGCTAATCGTGGCCCCTTCCTTGATCATAAGGCTGCCTGCGTTCACTGTCAGAGCTCCGCCCCCACCACTGCCCGGGGCTGTTCCCTCCGCCCTGGCAAATAGGCCTGCATCGCGGCCTTCCAGCACGATCTCATCTGCTTCGACGTCCACGGCGCCACCTCGTCCTGGCCCGCGGGTGGTCGTTGTGATGCTCCCGCCTTCGGTGATCTCGAGACGCTCTGCATCGATGGACACGCGTCCCGCGTCGCCGGTGCCTACAACGAGCTTGCCGGCATCCGGTTCCGAGCCGCTGGCACTGGCGATCTTGCCGCGGTTTACCAGTTTGATAGTGTCGGCCTTCACATCAATGGGGCCAGCGTTTCCATCCCCCAAAGTACTGGTGGTGATTTGGGCCCCGTCGCGCACTCGTAAATCTCTAGCCTTCACGGTTACGGAACCTGCGTCCCCGGCGTCGGACCCGCCGCTCCTGCTTTCCGAGGTGATACTCGCCCCGTCGCGCAGATCGAGATCCGCTGCAGTGATCGATAACTTGCCCCCCGAACCCGGCCCAAAGGTGCTGGCGCTAATCGTGGCCCCTTCCTTGATCATAACGCTGCCTGCGTTCACTGTCAGAGCTCCGCCCCCACCACTGCCCGGGGCTGTTCCCTCCGAGCGGGCAAATAGCCCTGCATCGCGGCCTTCCAGCACGATCTCATCTGCTTCGACGTCCACGGCGCCACCTCGTCCTGGCCCGCGGGTGGTCGTTGTGATGCTCCCGCCTTCGGTGATCTCGAGACGCTCTGCATCGATGGACACCCGTCCGGCATCGCCATGGCCTGCCAGTAACCCCAAATCGGGATCTAATTCACCGCTTTTACTCTCGATCGACCCGCGCCGTGCCAACGTGATCGTCCTAGCATTTATATCGATGGCGCCAGCATTCCGGTCACCCACAGTAGTACTATCAATCGTCGCCCCATCGACCACCTCAAGCTTGTTTTGAACGTCAATGTCGATGTTGCCTGCAGGTCCAGCCTCGCGCCGGGTTGATCGCGATTCGATACTCGACCCCTCCCCAGATATAATAACGTCACCTCCACTCACCTGAATTCTACCCCCACGTCCTGGACCGAATGCGGATGCGGTAATGAATGAGCCGTCGCGAAGCTCGAACAGGTCTCGCGCCGCTACGGTCACATTACCGCCGGCCTGGCCTTCGCCGAGCGTGGACGTGAAGATACGACTTTTCTCCCCCAAGGACACATGCTTCGCCTCCAGGCGAACGTCACCGCCCCGGCCAGTACCAAAGCTGACGGTGGTACTGATGAATGCCCGGTCGCGCATTTGGAGGAGATCCCGCGCCGTGACCGTCACGTTGCCCCCGTCGCCGCTGCCCCGGAAGGAATCCGCAAAGATCCCGGACCCGCTGGATACAAGCACCTCTCCTGCGTCCAACAGGACAGCGCCCGCGGGTCCGGAACCACCAAACGCCGCAGTGACAATGAATGTCGCGTCGTCCATTTGAAAGAGATCCCGTGCCCTTACCTCCACGTCACCCGCAGCTCCTTCAGCCACAACCGTACTAGTCAATATAGTCGACCCCGACAAAAGCACGTTACCTGCGTCCACCAGGATACCCCCCCCGCGCCCGGAGCCACGGGTGGTTGTATCGATCCGCGCGCGGTTTTCCAGCTCAACCCGCTCCGCGTCAATGCTGACGACCCCGCCATCCTTGTCACCGAAGGTTTGTGACCGGACCTCCGAACTGTCTATCACAAACTCTCCATCCCGGACAAAGACACCCTCCGAACTGTCCATCACAAACTTTCCACCGCGGATGAAGGCGCTGCCCCCGCCCTCTCCGCTCGTATCGATGAGCGATCCGTCGCTGAGGGTGACCGTTCCGCCACGGCTGCGAGGCTCAACCCCTAGATCATCAGGCCCCAGGGTCACCTCGGCCTTCGCGCCGACGCTGGCCAGGTTGACGCGCCCGGCGGGCGCGATCAATCCGGCGCCAAAAAACCCTTCGCTGTGCACCCGGATATCCCCCCCGATCAGCGACAGGTCCTTTCCATCGCGCACTTGAAGGAAACTGCCATTGACCTCGATCGGCGCGGGGTCCTGTCTCCCCAAAAACCCAAACGCCTGAGGCGGCGCCGTGGTCAGCAAGGCATCATTGGCCGAGGGCACGGCATCGAACTGCCTCCCATCCCCTAGGCGAATGAAATCCCCCGTGCTCGCATGAAACGAGCCCTGCACATCGAGCGTGGCACTGGGTCCGAACACGATCCCAGCGGGATTGAGCAAAAACAGGTTCGCATCGGGTACAGTCGAGCGCAACCATCCATCGATATGAGAGCCACTGCCCCCTGTCACCCGCCCGAGTATGTTTTTGATCACATTCGGGCCGCTGAAGGTGGCGCTCTCGCTGGCGTCGAGATTGAACGCACCGAAGCTGTGAAAGAGATTGCGTCCGACCTGCCGCCCGAAGTCGGTGCCGATCTCGAAATCAGGCCCAGGTAACGGTCCACGCGCTCCGCCCAGACTGCCATCCAATGTGACCTCCGACGGCGCGCTGCCGCTCCATGCCGCGATCAGCAGCGCGAATGCTGTTTTCCGAGGCCAAGCACCAAGTATTCGCCTCACGTGGTCCCCTCCTCACGTATTCATACGGTCTAATTCGCCACCCACCACAGCTCCTGGACCTCACCGCCTGAGGTCAAGGCGGCCCAGTCATCACAAGACCATACGACGCCTTGGGAGAGCTCGCGTGGTTTTAGACGCTGTGCGCAGTGCGCGCCCAGATCCCTCACCCTGCCGAGCCCATCTCCTCGCAACACCTGCATCTGCACGAACTGATCGAGCTCCAATACTTCAGCCAAACCGTCAGGACGCCGGTAGATGTGACCGTGCATTCTGTCCTTAACCCAGTCAAAGTCTATGGCCTGCCAACCTCGCAATGTGCTCTGCATCGCCTCGGGTGAGCGTCCGTCGAAACCGGTGAGCGATAGCGGCCACCTCCAAAGCGATGGCCGGACTGACTTGGTCGAGGAACGCTGGCAGGAGGCCGCCGGCCGAACACTTTGCTCCTGGCAAACGATAGCCTGGATGGATGCCGGCAGCAGTGTGTTCAATCCAGCCAGCCTATTCCAATGACTGCGTGCCTCGGCGGCCCGTGGACGCACCGCGAGCAGCCGAGCCAAATTGAATACCAGGGCTGCGGGTGCATCGGGAGCCCCCGCGAGCTTCTCGAGCCTGGCAATGGCCGTTGGCCATAGGTCGAGCCCGGCATCGCCGCTTTCGTAGAGCGCCAGTGGCTCGAGGCCTTGGATGGTGAGGTCATCGGCGGCCAGCTCGCGGGCCTCGGCGAGGACCGCGGCTGCCTGCTGCGGCTGGCCGAGATAAAGATAGGTCACCGCGAGGTTGAGCCGCGCCGGCAGATAGCTTGGATCGGCGTCTCTCGCCTCCTTCAGGTAATCGAGCGCTTGGTTCAAAAAACCCTCCGCTTTCCCCGAGGCGGCCTGTTTCAGGGTTTTGAGCATCGCACCCGGAGGGGCGGCGCGCAGCATGCTCCGAGCCCGGGTCTCCCCATCGAGGATCAACGGCAGCCAGTAGAAATAGGCGCGCTCTGGCTCCATCTCCTGACGCGCCAGCTGCAGATAGCAGTAACCGAGGTTGTTCAGTACCTCCCGGCCTGGAAATGTCCTTTGGAATTCCTGAAAGAAGTACACCGCATCGTCACAGTAGTCGAAATGGCTGAGCCTCACACCAAACTCGAAAAAGCCGAGCTTATTCTGGACGTCCTGTAACCGCTGCTGGAGCAGGCCCGCGCGATCGGCGGCGCTGGCGTGTACCGACTGTACACGGGCGTTAGTCTGTTGCATCCAGAAGGCGAAGAAATCGGGTTTGCCTGCCCGGGTTTTCACCAGGGCCTCCACCGGATAACCGGCCATCCCCGCATAGATGAAGCCTTTGTCATCGGCCGCTAGCTCTCGCTCCTTGCTCGTTTGATGGGACTGCATGAAATCGGCGAGCCCGCGCGTACCGCTACGGGTGGCGAGAAAGCCATACACTTCTTGGTGCCAAAAATCGTCATGCGCAAGATGCGCCAATTCATGTCCCATTACAAAGGCAAGGCGCGCCTCCGCTTCGGCCAGACTCACCTGAGCGTGGCAGATCGTAACTGCCTCCTTGGACAGCACCACGTGCCCGGAAGGCAAGGCGATCGCCCACGGATCGGCGCGGCTATTGACCACCACTAGGCGCGGCAAGCGCTTGCTGTTCTTGTCCGCCACCGCGCGCACGCGCGCGAACACCCGGTGGGCATTAGCAACCTGCGGGTCCTGCTCAGAGCGCACCTCCCCATGGGTGGCGATATAGAAATCGACCTCGTCCCTCGCGACGGATGACCGCGCTTCCGCAAACCCGAGGCCCATATTTGCCACCAAGAGCAAAAGAGCCAGCGCAGTCATTCGCACTGGGGCGTTCATCAGGGAGCCAGTTGCTGCATCGCGATTTCTAGCGAACGGCGGAGCTCGGCACGGCTGCGGTCGTTTGCCTTACGTTCGAGTGACGCGAGTGGAGCTTGCAGGCGCTCCAGCGCGGCTGTTGCGCGTTGGGCCTCTTCCTGCGCACCCCCTGCGCTCAATTCGCTAACCAGCCGCCGGCCAATCGCCGCTTGTTCCCCCCAATCTGCTTTGCCCAGGTCGGGGCTCGCGAGAGTCCATGCGAGCATCATCCAGCGGCCCAGGGCATAGTAGTCTGCCCATGCCGTCTCCGGCCATGTCACGCCCCCGGAGGCCGATAAGAACGGGGGAAGCGTTTCGTTATCATTGCCGAAGAATGCGCGCTTGCCTGCCCACAAGCCCGCCCCAAAAGCCTGCTTCGGGGCGCTAGGCTGGGACTCGCTGAAGCCCAAAGCCGCACCTTCCCAAGGCAGTGGCAGCGAAGCTTGGGCCGCGTGCTCCGCGCCCAGCTTCGCATAGGCGAGGTCAAGCTCGGCGTTGAGATCGGAGGATCGCGGCCACCAGAGAACGAGGGCGAAGACCACAACCGCGCTGGCCGCGACGGGCACGGCGATGCTCCAATCGCCGAACCAGATCTGAAAGCGCTGCCAAAGGCTCGCCGCCGGCTTCCCAGGCGCGGAGACAGCCGCTTCACTGCTCGTTAGGTAAGCGGCGACCTCCAACCAATGATGATAGCAAGCGCGGCAGCGATTGAGATGTGCCAGCATTATCTCGCGTCCTTGGCCGGTTAGCCGCCCGTCGATGAATTGCGCGAGCGTTTCCTCGCTCGGACAGGAAGTAGCCTGACTCGTGTCGGTGGCGGCGAGCGCGAATAACGCCAGCGCGCGGTCTTTTGTTTCCGGAGATGTCTTATGGTTCATAGGAGTTACCTCACAATACTTGCTCGATACATGCTCACTCTTATGCCTCCTCCAGATAGAAGCCCACCCGTCGGCAGGTTCCGCGCAACTCTGCGATGAGTTTATTCATGCGCTTATAAGGATCCCCCTGAAGGTGTAGCAGGCGCGCGATGGCCTGTATGCTCAGGCCATCCTGGAACCGCAGCCGCAACAACAAGCGATCCTCCTCGGTCAGCCGCAGATGCTCACGCAAGCGGCTGAGCAGCTCGGAGACCCGCGGGCTTGCCGGGCCCTCGGACTCCTCTTGCAAGTACGCCTGCAGGGCTTCCGACAGCTCTTGATCCTCGATCATCAACTGCGCATCCGGCGCAAGCGTTTCGTCAGCTATGTCCATATAGGCATTATTTACTTCGACACGTTCCACCGGTTGCGATTCAATCCGGCACCTCCTGCGAATAACTCTGACTATCTCTTCGAGACACCAGCGCTCGCGCTCTGGATATCCGCCTATGAGCCATTCGACCGCTTCATGCGGCGAGTAATTTTCCACCGCGAGCAGCCGGTAGGCGGCATCCCAGAGCGGATCCTGCTTTTGCACCAACCAAACGGGTGAGCGCGGGTGACCGAATCGCATGCGACTGAAATCGGTCAGCAGCCGCGCGGTGAGCGTGGTGAGAAAGGACAAAAACTGCCCTAAACCCTGCCACGCGCACACCCGCCGCCATCCGTTCGCCTGCAGATGGTCCATCACATAGAGCAGACCCTCGTGGGCCAGGTTCTCGTCCTTGGGGAAGCGCCGCCTCGCCAGGACATTCATTTGCGGCCAGTGCTCGAGCACCTTGCGCTTGGCCTCCTGGGGGCCCAAAGCAACGGGGTCAGCCGCAGGCGGGATCACGTCGGGCAACATAAGAACACCTTCGCTCAAAGCCTCCACCTCCTATCGTAATCCTACACGGACAATAAAAGTAGACGGACGGCGAAGCCTAATTTGGCGGAAAAATTTTTCTTGCGTGGCAGATTCCCCGGGGGGCGCACCAATTGTGAAGTAGCGCGGCTGGCGGCAGAGGGCTTTGCCAAGCCTTCAGCTCGATCTCGCGACTCAAATGCCTATCCATACGGCCGTAGACAGCGTGCTCGAACAAGCGGGCGGGCGGCTCTATGCCTTGCCGTTCTGCCCTTTCCAGAAATTTTTTAGCCTTCTTCGGCAAATTTTGGAGGCCTTGCACGCCGACTCTGGGGCCGTTTGATCGGATACATTTTCTTGACATGCCGAGAAAGTTTGGCTCGAAGCTCTCCCTCAGCTTTGCCACCCAGCGTCTTGGAGAGTTCGGGGCTTTCGCAACCTTCGAGAAGACCGAATGGAGGATCGTGAAACAGTGGGAGGAAGCGACCACAGCCTTAGCGGCGATCGAGCGTGCGAACCCCATGCGCCCGAGCAGGCCCTTTTGAAGCGCACAACCAGTCCCCTATTTTTGGTCCCGATAGACGCCGTGGCCGGGACTAAAGATGAATTGCCATCCTCTACGGTGTCCTCGTGCCGAATGCCGCGTTGCGGGTGGCGGTGCTGCCCGCGCATAGGGCGCCTCGCGCGGGCGCCCTATGCTTGAGTCGGTTGATGGGGTCCTTCCTCACGTGAAAAGGGACGAGGAGGCGGGCGGAGTTCCCGTTGCACCCTAGCTTTGGGTGGTGCTGCTTGCGTGTATTACGAACTCTTCCCGCCCCCTATGTCCTCGTTGCGCGGAGCTGAGGATTAGGGGCTCCAAGTGTTGCTATAAAGGATATTGTCGAGACCTGTGGCCAATACATCGATCCGTTGCGAGTTCATCGAAACGCTCGCCGGCGGTGACTTGAACTGGCCGTTGGGGATCTGGCTGAAGCCCGGGGTCGATCCATCAGTTGGATCCACACTTGCTACCCAGATGTGGTCATCCAGCCCTTTCCCAAAGACGTCTACAATGCCGCCAGTGCGATACGAGACCGCCGGACCAGACGAAAAAATGCCGTCCGGGATCTGGTTCCAGCCCTTCCAACTCGACCCAAATCCGCGGTTAACCCAGTAGCGATTGTCGAGACCGCGGGCAACTAGAACGAGCTCAACGCCGCTGGAGACCACAACAGCAGGCTCGGAGGAAAAAAGGCCGTCCGGATTAACGGCCGTCCACGCGGACCAGCCCGAGTGGTTATATCCCGAGCTGACGTCGTTGCGGGCCCAGTAGATAACCTTGTCGGACTTGCGTGCAAAGACGTGCAGGTAGGGCGACCGGTAGGCGATGGCTGGGGCGGAATTGAACTTCCCTCCGGGGATCTTCTTCCAGCCCGTGGACGTTGTATGAGTATTCACCCTAATCCAAATAAAATTGTCGGTCCCTTTGCCGACGACGGCCCTGTGAGACTTCCTGTAGAAGAAGCGCGTCGCCGATGGCTTGGACGTGAACACCCCGCCCTGGGAGCTCCAGCCCAGCCACCCGGTAATGTCCGACCAAAAGTTGTACCAGATGGCATTATCCATACCTCGAGCATAGACGTGCAGAGCGTTGCCGTCCGACGTGACGGCGGGCCCTGAGCTCAAGGTTCCATCGGGGATCGGTGACCACCATTCGTTGAACTGAGCAAAAGCCACTGGAGCCCTCAACATCAGAGTGAGAGCCAGGGCAACCGACCCGAAGATGCACCTCCGCTTTATCGTGATATTCCTCTTCGTAGTTAAAGTGTTCAATAAAATGTTCATGTTCTGTCTCCTCTATAACCGGTATAAGTGCCGGATTGAATGTTTTGGCCTTAAGGTGATCCACTAATCCCATCCTTGCGGCCACCTATCCACAAGGCCGGATCGCCTTTCCTTTCCTGATTGGCATAGATCACACACGTACACGGCGGCCGAAATTTGCCGAGGCAAGCTAAAATTTGTTAGCTGGAGCTGGAGCTGGAGCTGGAGCTCGAGGCGCGCATACCGGTCGAGGAGGCGCAAGGGGATGAGGGCGCGAAAGGGGCCAGGATCGATTAATTACACGCCCATAGAGCGAATGACTGGGCACCATGCGAGGCCAGAAACATTTGGGTGGGAAACATTTGGAAACATTTGGGGACAGACCACTATTATCCTCTGGCTAGTCGAAGAGATCTTTGCCTGCGGGAACGGGCGGGTCTTTCGGAGGGCGTCCTGCCCTGCCTCTTGTCACGCGCCGTCCCACCATGGCGCTGATCTCAGTAAAAGTAGGGTGCGTTGCACGCACCAAATAGCACGTCCAGCGCACCCTGTCATAACTTTGTCAGTCGCCGGCGACCTGGTGTCATACGCCAATTTCTTGCCTCCTTGCAAGCTTCTGCACTAACCGAGCAGTTGGCGGATCCGCCGATAAAGTCGTCCGGCCCTGTTCACCGAGCAAAAAAAGCGCTTGCTTTTGCAGGCCGAAGACAAGCCGCCACTTAAGAGCTGATTTTTTTAACCCAGATTTTCCATTAGCCCCGAATCATGGCACCTGCTCATGCACGAAAAGGGGGGTGAAGATGACTGGGAGGTCGAATCGTTTTGATTGCATCCAAAGCCCCGAGATCCATTGCCGTTTGCGCATGGCGGTGGCCAGT
>JBIMKD010000221.1:0-15814 GCA_043673815.1 Chromatiales bacterium | reverse complement strand
GGATGTCGAGACGCGAAAACCCTAAAGACCTCGTCAGCGAATGCTTGGCCAATGTAGTCGACTTCCGTGAAATCGAAGGTCACGGTTTTGAAGCGCTCGACTCGTGTGAGGAGGCGTTTCGCCTGTGATCGGGATACTAGTTTGTCGTCGCCATATTGAGCGCGTCGAACGAGAACGACAGTCTTTGTGAAACCGAGCTCGTCATCCGATGTGAATTGGTCGAAGACTCTCTTAAGGGTTCGAGACGCGTGGTTGTTCAGGTTCATCCATACCATGGTTCCAGACTCGGGTTGTGCTCTCTCAAGAATCCAATCCTCAGCATCGCCGAACTGATGAGAAAAGTAGACGCCACCAGAAAGGATATCGAACGCGTCAAACATGCGAGACGTAAAAAAGATACCTTCCCCCGTGTGATTGGCCGGGTCGGTAGTCAATTTGCCCTTCGATAACTCCAGAATAGCATGTCGCTCATCCACCAGGCCGAGATCCGATTGGATCTTCCTGAAAATGCCGATTCCGTTATCAATGATCGCAAGCTCGGTGGCAGCTGCCGTCTTGCGTAGAAGAACTTCAACCCTGCTTCCTCCTGCGTGGTCGATCGCGTTGTTGAACATCTCCGTAAAGCCATAACGCCAAATCTCGAAGACGTTTTCCGGAAGCTGGCCTAGAGAGGGCCCAACATCAGATCTCCAAACGACGTCTTCGGCTAACGAATCGTCTAATTCATACTCTTTGAGCCATTGAACAAGAGGGTATGGGCGGTATGCGCGGTTCCGGGTTTTGCCGTCAGATACAAGCGCAAGCTCCTCAACAAGTCGCTGCAGATGCTTGTTTACAGCCTGCCGTGTAATTCCGAAGTGCTCAGCCGTGAACTTAGCGATGTCGGTGGGGTGCTTCTGGACGTGAGAAACGATAAACCATCGAATCTGCTCACCGCGCGGACGAACCTTGGTCACCTAGCGCCTCGTACTTTGTCAATCTCGATGCGCATTATTGTCAACTACGAGACAGGTTATTGTCAACCTTCAGACATGCGCCCCCGATTGCCGCGGCACGAACTTCGGATTCGGGACCGATTCCGACCCACGCCTACCTGATGAGCTTGCCGCCTCTCGTCAAATGGTGATCCGTGTGAACCTGAAGATTCGGTAAACATGTGTCGTTGGGTATCGAAACGCGGATGGCGTCATGCGGATAGCTTGCGGCAGGTCTTACGGGGGAGCCGCCGGCTCCGGCCACGCTTGCGGTACGCGCCGAACCTGCTCGGGTGCATAGCCGAGCGCGCGCAAGCGCTCCAGGTGCCGCTGGTAGTACGCTTCGGAGATGGAGGGCGTGCGCGCCATCACCCAGGCGTAGTCGCGGGAGCTGCGGCCGATGATGGTCTGAGTGTAGTTCTCCTCCAGGTACACGATGACGTACTCGGCCTTGATCGGCCAGACGAATTGCATGCCCCAGATCGCGTTCCCCGACCCCGGTCGTACCGTGCCGACGGGATGCATTGTCTCCACCGGGCGGTCGAAGCCTCCATCGCGGTAACGGAACGTGGTCTGCACGCGGCCGTCGGGCTTGAGCGTGTAGGACTCCACGGCGTTGTACACATTGCGCTCGGGCGGCGATGGAATATGCGCGATGACGTACCAGTCTCCCATGAAGCGCGGCAGATCGACCTGCGCCACGGGCGGGATCGGCTTGACGTTCGCGGTGCAACCATTGCCAACCGCCGTGACGAGTATTGCGAGCAGGAGAAAGCGAAACCGAACCATTGCCGACGCTGTGGGATTCTAGTCGCCGCGGCGAAAACGGTAGTGCGCCACCAGCCATTCCTGGCCGCCGGCGTAACCGAACAGCTCCGCGCAGGCCATCCAGAACATCCGCCAGCGTTGGAACCACAACCGTGCGGTTTGCTCGCCGTAGGCTTCGGCTAGCGATGCCATGACCGCCTCGCGGTGTTTGTCCTGGTTCTGCAGCCAATGATTGGCGGTGCGCTCATAGTGCGTGCCGTCCAGGTGCCAGCGGCGTTCGAGCTGCAAGTCGCGCTGGAACCAGAGCAGTGTGTCCGCTGCGGGCATCAGGCCGCCGGTGAAGAAATGGCGTCCCATCCAGTTGTCCTCGCCTTCCGTCTCGAACGGATACATCAAGGTTTTGTGAGCGAATATGTGCACGAACAGCTTGCCGCCCGGCCGCAACCAGGCGGCGATGCGCCCGAGCAGCGTCTCGTAGTTGCGCATGTGCTCAAACATCTCGATCGAGGCGCAGCGATCGAAGCGGCCGGCCTCGAGTTCGAGGCGGTTCACGTCCTCGGTGATCACCTGGACGTTAAACAACGCGCGCTTATGGCATTGTGCCTCGATGTATTCCCGCTGCGGACGCGCGTTGGACACGGCCGTGATCCGGGCCCCGGGGTAGCGCTCGGCCATCCACAAGGCGAGCGAGCCCCAGCCGCAACCGAGCTCAAGGATCTCCTGGCCATCGGCGAGCTGGGCACGCTCGCCGTATAACGCCAGCATCGCCTCCTCGGCCTGGTCCAGCGTCTCGTCGCCGCGCGGGTAATAGCAGCCGGAGTACTTCAAGCGCTTGCCCAGGCACTGCTGGAAGAAGGCCGGCGGCAGCGCGTAATGCTGGGCATTCCCCGCGTCGGTGTGGATCGCGACCGGGCTCCGGCGCAGGAGATCGATGCCTTGCTGCATGCGCGCCGCCTGCGCGTCCAGACCACCGGCCCCATTCTCACGCAGGCGCTGCGCGCACAAGCGGCGGATGCCCAGACGCAGCACGCGGTCGGGAATGAGGCCGCGTTCGGCCCAGCCCAGCAGTCCCGGCGCCGCTTGGTCCTGGGGTAATGGGGCGCTGGCAACGGCGGCGGGGCTCATGATCCTCACGATGCCGCCCCGTGCAGCCGAAGCGGCGCGGCGCGGGACCAGCGCCGCGCTAGCAGGGCCAACAACGGCATGGCGATGCCCCACGCCACCGCCAGCCCTAACAGCCCCCGCCATGCCGGGGGCGCAAACACCACCGCCTGCCAGCCGCGCGCCGCGCCTAGGTAAGCCAAGGGACCGCCGATCGCGCCGAACACCGCGGCCAGCCACGGGCGGGTCTGCAGAAACGCCAGCGATTGCGTGAGCGTCAGCGGAAAGGCGATCCAGAGCGCGAGAATCCATGCCGGCGCGCCGGGAGCCGCGGCCCACGGCCACGGCGCGGCATAGATCAGTAGGCCGCTCTGCGCCAAAGCGCCGTCCAGCGAGAGCCCGAGCAGCAGGCCCACCGCGATCAACCGCCACTCCACCCGCGGCTGGCGCGAGGCGCCGAGCTGCCATGCGGCAAACACGAGCGCCGCCGCCACGCCCGGCCATGCCAGTCCCTGCCCGGCGCCGATCACCGCGCAGAACCAGACGAGCTGGTAGCCGATCAAGTTGCCCCAGACATTCATGCGGCCAGGCCGATCTCTGCCAACGGCGTCGCGCGGCGGTAGCCGGGCTTGGCCATCAGCAGCTGCGCCACGCCGATCGAGCGCTCGCGGAAGCCGCCTTCGCAGTAGCACAGGTAGAACTCCCACATCCGGGTGAAGCGCGCGTCGAAGCCCTGTGCACGCACCTGCGCGAGTTGCGCCATGAAGCGCTGTCGCCAGGCGCACAGCGTCCTGGCGTAGGAATCGCCGAAGTCCATTAGCTCTATCAGGGCAAGATCGCTGGCGCGGGTCTTGGCCGCGAGCATCGCCGTGATCGAGGGAATGAAGCTGCCGGGGAAGACATGATGAAATCCACCGCCCTCAGCGCGCGCTCGTAGCGGTGATCTTCGATGGTGATCGCTTGCACCAGCGCCAGCCCATCGGGCCTGAGCAGCGCCCCGAGTTGGCGAAAATAGCTGTCCAGATACCGCGCACCGATCGCCTCGATCATCTCGATCGACACCAGCTTGTCGTATTGGCCGCGGAGATCGCGGTAGTCCTCCAGCAGCACGCTCACGCGATCGCCGAGCCCGGCCGCGGCTACCCGTTCGCTGGCCAGGGCGTGCTGCTCGCGGGAAATCGTCGTCGTGGTGACGTGGCAGCCATAGTGCCGGGCCGCGTGCAGCGCGAAGCCGCCCCAGCCGGTGCCGATTTCGATCACGCGAGCGCCGGGCTTGAGGTCGAGCTTGCAACAGATCTGGTCGAGCTTGCGGATGGAAGCGGCCTCGAGGGTGTCGTCCTCCCCCGCCCACATCGCCGAGGAATACATCAGGTCCGGCGACAGGAACAGCCGGAAAAAGTCGTTGCCGAGATCGTAGTGCGCGGCGACGTTACGGCGGCTGCCGTCGCGGGTGTTTCCTCGGAGCGCATGCACGGCGCACATCGCCAAGCCGCCGAGTTTCGCCAGGCCGGTTTCCATTCCGTCGAGCAGCTCGCGGTTGCGTACCAGCAATCGCACGAGCCCGACCAGGTCGTCGCATTCCCACAGCCCGTCCATGTAGGCCTCGCCGGCGCCGACACTGCCATTGGCCGCGACCGCACGATAGAAGCCCGGAGCCTGGATGCGCAGGCAGAGCGGCGGCTCGGACGCGCCCGCCAGGCCCGCACCGAGGAGCTCGGTGCCGCAATCGTCCTCCAGCAGCAGTCGCCCGTCGCGAAGCTGGGCCATTTGCGCGAGCAGGCGCTTGCGCAGGAAGCGCTCAAGCGCGCCGAAGGCGGAGCCGTCACGGGCGTGGGTGAGGTCGTTCATTGCGGGCCTCGAAGCAGATGCGGATGGTCGTGGACGGGAGTGCGCTTGAGCCAAAGCCGCAATGCCTGCCAGTGGATCGCACCGATCACCCGCGCGGTCATGAGCGGATAGCGCCACAGTACGCGCGCCAGGGACGCGCCGTTGAACGCACGGCGTTGCAGGATCAAGGTGGCATCGAATTCGCGCTCGCCCTCGCTCAGCACCTCCATGTGCACGCACAAGTCGTCCGCGGGTGGGGTAAACCGCCAGACGTAGCCGCGATCCATCGCCATAAACGGCGATACGTGGAACGTCTTGGGAAACGACCAGTGCAGCGCACGGCCGTGCGTTTGCGCCGCTTCGACCGGCAACACGTAGGCGTGGCGCTCGCCCCACGGTGTGTTGGTGATCTCCGCGACGATGCAATCCAGGCGCAGACCGTCGGCGTGGTAGCAGTAATAGCAGCTAACCGGGTTGAAGACGTAGCCGAAGTAGCGCAGATGTGTGAGCAAGCGGATCGGCCCGCGCGGACGCACGCCGCTGTCGCGCTCGACGCAATCGCGCACGGCCTGGTCGAGGGGCACGGATGGATCGCCGAGGTAATCGGCGCGCCGAAACCAGGCGAGCGCCGGCCGGCGCGTCGACCAGAACCAGTGGCCGCGAAACACGCGATCGAGCTCGTCCAGATCCAGATAAAGCTGGGCCACCCGATACTGGAAGGCATGCGCCTTGGGCGTATGCCGACGATGAGACACGACGCCTTCGTAGACCGCACTGGCCAGCGGCTCGGCGTTCATGCTGGCAGCTCCCGGCCGAGTGTCTCTGGCGCCGGCTCGCGTGCGCTTTCGCCGCACGCATCGACGCACCAGCGGACGCCGAGCGCGCGCGCGACGTCGACCGCACTGCGAATACCGTCCTCATGGAAGCCCCAGCCCCAGTAGGCACCGGCGAACCAGGTGCGGCGCATGCCCTGGATCTCAGCTTTGCGTGCCTGCGCCGCGACCGAGGCATGGGTATACGCCGGATGGTGATAGCGCATGCGGCGCAGCACCTTGTCCGGATCGATCGCACCGGTACGGTTGAGCGTCACCACGAACGGCTCGGGCGATTGGATTCCCTGCAGCAGATTCAGGCAGTAGCTGACCGTGCAGGGCTCGCTCAGGTCGCGAGGCACATAAGCATTCCACGCTGCCCAAGCCTTGCGTCGCGTCGGCAACAGGCGAGCATCGGTATGCAGGACCGTGTCGTTTTCTTGATACGGGATCGCACCGAGAATGGCCTTCTCGCGCTCGCTCGCATCGGCGAGCAGGGCCAGCGCCTGATCGCTGTGGCAGGCCAGCACGATCTGGTCGAAGCGTTCATGCCCCGCCTCGTTCTCGATCTCGACGCCTGCGGCATCGCGCCGCACGGCGCGCACCGTACAGGTCAGGCGTTCGTGCACCTTCCAGCACTCGCGCAATGCCCGGACGTACGAGGCCGAACTGCCCTGCACGACACGCCATTGCGACCGTCCAGCCAGTTGCAGCATCTGGTGGTTGGCCATGAAACGCACCAGATAGCGCGCGGGGAACGACAGAATCTGTGTCGCCGGCAACGACCACAGCGCGCAGGCCATCGGTACCAGGTGCTCGTCGCGGAAGGCGCGGCCATACCGGCGCTCGGCCAGGTAGTCGCCGAGCGTCGGCCCGGGATTCTGGCCTTCGAGCAGTGCCGGGGCCTCGCGGTAGAACCGGACCAAGTCGGCGATCATGCCGAGGAACCGCGGCGAGAACAGGTTGCGGCGTTGACAGAACAGCGTGTCGAGCGAAGTCGCATTGTACTCCAGGCCGCTGGCCTCATTGCGCACTGAAAAGCTCATCGTGGTCGGCTGCGTCGCCACACCCAGTTCGGTAAAGAGCCGGGTAAGCAAGGGATAGTGATGCGGGTTGTACACGATGAAGCCCGTGTCGACGCGATAGAGGCGCCCGCCGAGATCGATGTCGTGGCTGTGGGTGTGACCGCCGAGGTAATCGTTGGTCTCGAATAGACGCACTTCGTGCGCGCGCGACAACAGCCAGGCGGAAGCCAGCCCGGCGATGCCTGATCCAACGACCGCGATCCGCATATGGTTACCTGCCCGCCTTGGTCATGACCCACGCCGGCACTGGCTTGAGGTCGCGCACTAGCCCTAAGGCGGCCATCAGCTGCAGCACGTAATAGGTCAGGTCGATTTCCCACCAGCGGAACCCTTGCCGCACGGAGCCGGGGAAGAAATGATGGTTGTTGTGCCAACCCTCACCGAATGTAATCAGCGCCAGCCAACCGTTGTTGCGGCTGTCGTCCTTGGTGTCGAAGCGGCGCGTGCCGAAGAGGTGCGCCAGGGAATTGATCGTGACGGTGGCATGGAACAGCACCACGGTCGACACGCAGAATCCCCACACCAGCATCTGAGCGCCGCTAGTGGCCAGCTGCGGCGCGGCATGCTCGAGCCAGGTGCCCAAAGCGAACAGGCCCGCCGCCAACAGCACCGGCACCAGCGTGTCGTAGCGGTCCAGCCAGCGCAGCTCGGGGTAGCGCGCGAGGTCGGGGATCCGCTCCCAGTCGGTGGGGAAGCCGCGCGGCGTGAGGAACCAGCCGACGTGCGACCAGACGAAACCGTGCGCCGTCGGCGAATGCGGATCGAGCTTCGTGTCGGCATGGCGATGGTGGGTGCGATGGTGCGCCGCCCACCACAAAGGCCCGCGCTGCGCGCAGGACGCGCCGATCAGCGCGAATACGTACTGCACCGCGCGCGAGGTACGGAACGTGCGGTGCGAAAAATAGCGGTGATAAAAGCCTGTCAGCGCGAACATCCGAATCGCGTACAGCGCAAGCGCCACCCACAACGCTATCGCCGACACGCCCACCCAGAGCACCGCAGCACAGGCCAGGTGCACGGCGACGAAAGGCGCCGCACGCAGCCAGTCGACCCGGTTCAGCGCAGATTCGGCAAGACCCGTCTCCACGCGTGTCTCGGTGTCGACCCAGCGCCGGACGGCCGCGAGCAGGCGTTGCCGCAGCGAGGCGGCCGGTACGGGCGCCTGGGCAAGCGAGCGACCGTGAAGGGCCGCGGCCGGCTCCGGCGCCAGCATCCTGTCATGCGTTTGTGATGGGCGCCTCATGAAGGCCTCCGAACCTGTCACTATCAATACGCAACATAGTTGCGAACGGATGTACCCGCTATCACAGTCTTTTCACCGGTCGTGGCAAATGCGGTCGTCGACGGCAGCGACGAGTGTTTCGAAGATTAATCATTGGAGGCGATAGCGCAGTTTGCGATTGCCGCGCGCGGCGGATTCGAGCGCGAGCCACTCGCCGTCGGCGGAATACCAGACGTCGATACGGAATTTCTCTGTCACCAGCGCGTAGCGGCTGGCGGTGACCTTGGCTCCGCGCACCATGATCGATTCGGTGCCAAGGGGTTGCACCGCGACGTCGAGAAATTTGCCGTCCTGGGAATTCAGCAACCGCGATTGCTTCAGCATCGCCGGGTTCCAGTAGGCGAAGCTCATCACGCACGCCGGCAACTCGCTGCGCAAGCCATCGCCGCTTACCACGAAGCCGTCGCCCGCGCGTCCGCCTTCCACGCTCAGGCGCTCACCGTCATCGTTGGTCTGCGACTCGATGCGCGCTAGGCAGTCGCCCTGCCAGTCTTCGACGGCGCGGTGTTCGTACTGATAGACGTCGAACATGAGGATGCGCAGATTGAAGCGCGCCTCGCTTGTCAGTTCCCGCGCCCTACCGTTGTGCCGCAACGCATAGCGGTGGTAACCGATCTCCGCATCATCGAGGAAAACGCGGAAGCGCCATTCGCGTGCCTCGGGGCTGGCGTCGGTGCCACTCGCCAATGCGAGTAACGTCACGAACAGAACGGTGTGCCTAGTCATATGTCACCCGCTTGCGGGGGCCGGGAAAAAAGGCGTTGGTGCGCGCGATGTAATCGCGATACGCCGGGAGGCGCTCGCCGATGTTCTGCTCCAGCAAGGTCACACCCGAAACCTTGAGCAGCAGAAACGAAATCAACAGCGGCCCGATCACGCTCCACCAGGCACCGGCAGCGAGCGCGATGAGGAAGAATCCCCACCACACACAGATCTCGCCGAAGTAGTTCGGGTGGCGGGTGTGGCGCCAAAGCCCCTGGTCCATCACCTGACCGCGATGGGTCGGATCGGCCTTGAAACGCGCGAGTTGCCAGTCGGCGAGCGTTTCGTACACGATACCGGCCGCGGCGAGCGCCATACCGATCGCATCGAGCAGGTTGAGTGGCGCGGGAGAGGCGATTGCGCCGAGCAGCGGCGTCGAGGCGATCCATGCCAGCATGGCTTGCAGACTGAAAACGTAGAACAGGCTCTTGATGGCGTAGTGCGGCTGGTTGCGCGCGCGAATCGCCTGATAACGGCGATCTTCCGGTTCGCCCCAGTTGCGCCAGGTGATGTAGATAGAGAGGCGCAAGGCCCATGCGAGCAGCAGCGTGAACACGAGTGAGGTGCGCGGCCCCGTTGCCGGCAAGGCGAATGCGTAAACTACTGCCGCGACCACGAACAACAGCGACCACACGCTATCGATGATGCTGGCGTCGCGCTTGATCAGGCTTACGATCCAGGTGATGGCGCCGAGCGCCAGCAGGAATGTGAGTGCGAGCAGGAAGGGGGCGATCATGGCGTGGTGACCGTGACGCTCATGCGCTAGTCGACGGCGCGTAACCGATGTCGGCGCGCTCGAAGATGAGCTTCAAGGCGGCTGCCTCGGCCGCATCGAGGCGGGTAATGGCGTCGGACACCAGCCCCTGTTCGGTCCAATCGACGGCGAGTTGGGTGGCAGTGCTCATGACTTCTTCTTCTCCTGACGGCCAATGGAATCGTGTAGCCGGCGCACGCCGGTGGCTACGCCCGTGAACCTCCACGGCCGGCTCCGGCCATCATGTCTTGCGTTTGTGACGCACGCCTGATGAAGTCCTCCGAATACCTGTGTCACTACCAATACGCAACATCGGCGCGAACGGATGTCACGGGTGCGTCGCGTGGCGGCGTGCTACAGCCGTCTACCGGTCGGCCAGGGTGGCAGGTGAGCCTGTGACGGCCCGCGCCGTAGCTCGTAGATCGAACACCATGTGGAGGCTGGTACAATGAGTGAGAACGTAACTCCGAACAAAACCGTCCCCAAGAAATGCGGGAAAGCGTCCAGCTTGTTGACCGACCACGATATCTACCTCTTGCGCGAGGGAACGCACGGGCGGCTCTATGAGAAGCTCGGGGCCCATTCGCTCGAAGCAGCGAGCGGAGGGGGTGCGCGCTTCGCGGTCTGGGCGCCTAACGCCGAGGAGGTCTCGGCGGTAGGCGAGTTCAACGACTGGCGCCCGGGCATACACCCGCTTGCGCTTCGCACGGATGAATCCGGGATCTGGGAAGGGGTTGTGCCCATGGCCGCGCCGGGTCAACGCTACAAGTACCATGTCCGCTCGCGCTTCAACAACTACCGTGTCAGCAAGGCCGACCCGTTTGCCTTTTGCTGCGAGACGCCTCCCGGCACGGCCTCGATCATAGAGGATCTCGCCTACTTGTGGGGGGACAAGGAATGGATGCGCGCACGGGGGGCGAAAAACGCGCTGGATGCGCCCCTCTCGATCTATGAGCTACATCTCGGCTCGTGGCGGCGCGTACCGGAGGAGGAGAATCGCTCGCTCAGTTACCGCGAGATGGCGCGGCGGCTCGCCGATTACGTGCAGGAGACGGGCTTTACTCACGTTGAGTTCTTGCCGCCCATGGAACACCCTTTTTACGGATCCTGGGGCTACCAGACGACCGGTTACTTCGCGCCGACGGCGCGCTACGGGTCGCCACAGGACTTTATGTATCTCATCGATTACCTCCATCAGCGCGGCATCGGCGTCATTCTCGACTGGGTGCCTTCCCACTTCCCGGGCGACGAGCACGGGCTCCGCTATTTCGACGGCACCTGTCTCTACGAGCACGCGGATCCCAAACGCGGCTATCATCCCGAGTGGCACAGCTACATCTTCAACTATGGCCGGCACGAGGTACGGGCGTTTTTGCTCTCAAGCGCCCTCTTCTGGCTGGACAAATACCATGTGGATGGGCTGCGCGTGGACGCCGTTGCCTCCATGCTCTATCTCGATTACGGGCGGCGCGACGGCGAATGGGTTCCGAACAAGTACGGCGGTAACGAGGACTTGGACGCGATCCAATTCCTGCGCATGCTGAACGAAGGCGCCTATCGCGACCACCCCGATACGCAAACCACGGCCGAGGAATCCACTGCCTGGCCGATGGTCTCCCGGCCAGTCTCCGTCGGGGGGCTTGGTTTCGGTATGAAGTGGAACATGGGCTGGATGCACGACACGCTCGGCTATTTCGCCCGCGAGGCCATCCATCGCAGGCACCACCATCACGACCTGACTTTCAGCATCTGGTACGCCTTTCACGAGAATTTCGTCCTGCCGCTCTCGCACGACGAGGTCGTCTACGGCAAAGGCGCGCTCATCGGCAAGATGCCGGGCGACGAATGGCAGCAGTTCGCTAACCTGCGCCTGCTCTATGGTTATATGTGGGCGCACCCCGGCAAGAAGCTGCTCTTCATGGGGGGCGAGCTCGGACAGAAGTGGGAGTGGAATCACGATGCAAGCCTCGAATGGCATGTGCTCGAATATCCGCTGCACGCGGGTATAAAGCAGTGGGTGGGCGATCTGAACCGCTGCTATCGCGCCCACCCGGCGCTCTTCGAGCGCGACTTCAGCCAAGATGGCTTCCAGTGGGTGGACTGCAACGATGCGGAAGAGAGCGTCATCAGTTTCCTCCGCAAGAGCGTGCAGGGGGAGTGGCTGCTCGTGATCTGCAACGCGACGCCTGTCGTCCGCGACAACTACCGGGTGGGCGTGCCCCTGGGCGGCTACTGGGAGGAATGCATGAACAGCGATGCCGCCTGTTATGGCGGCGGCGGCCAGGGCAACCTGGGCGGCGTGGAGGCGGCACCGGTAGCGGCCCACGGGCGCTCCCATTCGCTCGTCCTCAGGCTTCCACCGCTCGCGGTGCTCTACCTCAAGCCGCGACGGAATGGGTGATGGAGTTGACAAAGAGCGAGGGATGAAAACACTTTGAATTCTGCAGCGGCTACCCGTAATCCGCGGAATGCTAATCCAACGTTCTGCGATAGCGTAGAAGCGCGACGGTCGCGGCGACCAGTAGAAAGACTGCGATCGGCCAGAGGCTCCCGGCGATTTCGGCTACGCCGTTGCCCTTCAGCAAAATCCCGCGCGCGATACGTAAGAAATGCGTGAGCGGGAAGATTTCTCCCAGCGCCTGCGCCCACACCGGCATCCCGCGAAAAGGAAACATGAAGCCGGAGAGCAGCAGCGAAGGCAGAAAGAAAAAGAAAGTCATCTGCACCGCCTGCAACTGGTTCCTCGCGATCGTGGAAAAAGTGAATCCCACTCCCAGATTGGCGGCCATGAACAGGACCAACGCGAGCGACAGTAGGACGAGGCTTCCCAGCATGGGCACGGCAAACAAGACCTTGGCGGCGATAAGGATGATCGCGACCTGCACGTAGCCAACGATGATGTAGGGCAGGATTTTACCGCACATGACTTCGATGGGCTTGACCGGTGTCGCCAGCAGCATCTCCATCGTGCCGCGCTCCTGTTCGCGCGTCACCGCTAGCGCCGTCATCATCACCATCGTCATCGTCAGGATCACTCCCATCAGTCCGGGAACGATGTTGTATTGGGTGATGCCTTCCGGGTTGTAGCGGCGATGGATGTTGATGTCGAATGCGGGCGGCGTTCCCTTGATCTCTCCAAGGCTGCCAGTGAGATCGTGAAGCAACGCGGTTTCGGAAAGTCGCGCGAGCGCGGAAATAGCGTTGCCAGTCGCGGCGGGATCGGTGGCATCGGCTTCAACCAGCACTTCCGGCCGCTCGCCCCGAACCAGCTCACGCGAAAAGTTGTGCGGAATGCTGATCACGAACTGGACTTCGCCGCGTTCGAGCAAGCGGTCGGCTTTCTCTTCGCTCGTAACGCGCTGCACGATCTCGAAATAGCCGGTGTTTTCGAGCGCGCTCAGAAAACTGCGCGAAAAAGCGCTGTGGTCCGCCACCAAAACCGCGGCCGGCAGCGCCTTGGGATCGGTATTGATCGCGTAACCGAATAACACGAGCTGGATGATGGGAATCCCGACCATCATTGCGAAAGTCAGCCGGTCGCGGCGCATCTGCACGAACTCCTTGGTGAGCATCGCGACAAACCGGCGCCAGGAGAAAGCGCTCATTGATCTTTCTCCGCGCGGTTCATAAACTGGATGAACACGTCTTCCAGACTCGGATTGATCCGCTGCGCGCCGTAGGGGGCGAGGCTTTGCTCCAGCAATCGGAAATCGGTGCCGGACACGTGCAAGGTCGCGCCAAAGGGAACCGCCATTTCGACTCCCGGCTTCCCACGCAATTCGTGCGCGAGCGCGGTGGCCCCTTCGCCGCTAATCGAAAAAGTGATAAGGCCGGATTGTTTGACCACTTCGTCAACAGTTCCCTCAACCAGAAGCTTGCCGCGCGCTATATAGGCGAGCGCGTGACAGCGCTCGGCCTCATCCATGTAATGCGTCGACACCAGCACAGTGATGCCTTGCGCGGCGAGCCCATGAATCTGCTCCCAGAAGTCGCGGCGTGCGCCGGGATCCACGCCAGCAGTAGGCTCATCGAGCAGCAGGAGTCTTGGCGAGTGCAGAAGACACGCCGCGAGCGCGAGCCGTTGCTTCCAGCCGCCTGAAAGCGTTCCCGCCAACTGCGCGCTGTGGTCCTGCAAACCGAGCTCTTCCAGCGCTTTGTCGACTTTGTCTTTCAGATTCTCGAGCGCGTACATCCGGCCGATGAATTCGAGGTTTTCACGGATGGTGAGATCCTCGTACAACGAAAACTTCTGCGTCATGTAGCCGACTTCGCGCTTGATCGCGTGCGCTTCCTTGCGGATGTCGTGTCCCAACGTCGTGCCCGAGCCCGCGTCGGGCGTAAGCAGCCCGCACAGCATTCGTATCGTCGTGGTCTTGCCGCTGCCGTTGGGGCCGAGAAAGCCAAAGATCGCGCCCGTTGGAACGGAAAGGGAAAAGTCCCGCACCGCGGGCTTGCCGTGAAAGCTTTTGCTCAAACCTTGAGCGTCAATCGCGTACCCGTTCATTTTTCAACAACTGTGACCTCGACCGGCTGGCCCGGATGTAAAAGTACGGCATCCTGCGGCGAGGTCCGCGCCCGCACCAGATAAACGAGCTTGTAGCGCGATTCGCGACTGTAGATGACGGGCGGAGTGAACTCCGCTTCGGGAGCAATGAAACTGACCGTCGCGCTGATCGGAGCGGCGCAACCGTCGCAGCGCACGCTTACCGGATCGCCGACATGGATCGCGCCCAGCGCATGCTCTGGAACAAAGAAGCGCACGTGGATGTTCTCAGCGGGCAAGATCGAAACCACGGGCGCACCCGCGGCAATCCACTCACCCTCGACGAAAAAGGTATCGTTGATTCGCCCAGACACGGGGGCCGATACCGATTTCTGCGCGAGCCGCCATTCGGCCTGCGCAAGCTCTGCCTTTGCCGCGGCGACTTCGGCTTCAGCGGCCTTGATTTCATCGGGCCGCGCGACCGGAAGTTTGGCGTTGGTGAGTTGCGCCCGGAGCTCGGCGACTCGCGCGCGGTCGCGTTCATAGCTAGCGCGCGCTTCGTCGAGCCCCTGTTTTGATATCGCATTCGCATCGACCAGCGCTTGCCGCCTGCGGAAGAGCAACTCCGATACTTTGACGCTCGCTTCCGCCTGCCTGATCTCGGCCTGGATCATCGCCAGCTCCGGCGCACGCCTTGCCTTCGTTTGATTGGCAAGCTGCGCCTGCGCGCTCTCAAGCCGCTCTTCGGCCTCACGCCGGTCAGCCGCTTCGCTTTCCTGCTCCAGCACGTACAGCAGCTCACCGGCCTTTACTTGGTCTCCGCGCTGGGCGGAAAGCTTGACCAGTCTTCCCGCGAACGGCGCCGCCACGCGCACGAAGTCGCCTTCGGCATAGCCTTGATAGTAATCCTGTTGTTGTCCACCGCACGCGCAAAGGATGAGCGCGAGCACCGCGATAAACCGCATTCTCACTTCGGGTCTCCCAGCAAAAACATGAGACGTGCAGATAGCGCGGCGTCGCTCAAGACGTGCGCTTCCAAGACTGGCGTCACGTTCTTCTTGCCGCGCGACGCGGGCGACCGGCGCACGCCTTCGCTGATGATGCTCGGCATGTTCATGCTCGCAATCAGAGTGACAAGGATATTGGGCGGGGCCAGCTTCGGCAGCTCGCCCTGGTCTTGGCATTCGCCGATCAACTGCAGAAGAATCGCAATATGGCGATGCAGGTTCGCGCGCAGAAAATCGTAGACTGCCTTCTCACCGTTCATGGCGTCACGAAGCAGCGCGAACACGAGTTTGCGGTTATCGCGGGCGAAAATCGCGAAGGTAAAAAGCGCGGCTCGGAGGTTTTCGAGAGGCGTCGCGTGGTGAGTGGCTTCGAGTTCGAAATCCTTGAAGAACTCTTCGTAGAACTCCTGCAGCACGCGGCGCAGAAATTCGTCCTTGGTCTTAAAGTGGTAGTGAAACATGCCTAGATTAACCTTGGCTTTGGCCGCGACCTGACGCAGGTTGAGGCCGGAACAGCCGGTCTCGGGAAGCAGCCTGTGCGCGGCTTCGATCAAGCGCCGGTCGGTGTTTTGCGAGGGTCTGGGCATGGCTGATATCTATACGAATGTATAATCATACGCCTGTATAGTTAAAGGTGTCAAGCTTTGCGCGCCGGTGCTCGGCGGGGTTCCGGTCCCGGGGCTAATGGGCGTCATCCTCACCATGACCATGGTGCTCATGACCGGGCTGGCCATGACTCGGGAGCGGGAACGCGGCACCATGGAGAACCTGCTCGCGACACCGGCCTTGCCGGTCGAAGTGATGACCGGCAAGCTCGTGCCCTAGTGTGCCCAGCATGGGCTTGTGCTAGCAACGTGAGAGTCGTTGCCGGAGCTGACAGTGGCAACCGTAGCCGAACCGCAAGGCCGAGGCCGTGAGGCGCAGGCTGAAGGAAGCGGAAGGCAAACCCGCGACCGCAG
>JBIMKD010000220.1:0-6382 GCA_043673815.1 Chromatiales bacterium | reverse complement strand
CCACCCGAGCAGCGCCGTGCTCCTCGTGGAGATCGCCGACACCACGCTCGCCTACGACCGTTCCACAAAGCGGGTGCTGTATGCCCGCAATAGGGTCCCGGAATACTGGCTGGTCAACCTCATCCAGGGTGCGCTCGAGGTAGACCCGCAAGGCTCAGATTATCTTGAGCACCGTATTGTAAAAAAGGGTAAAACGCTCGTGCCGGGCGGGGCGAGCCGGACGGTCGCGGTCGCCGATCTCCTGCCTTAGGAGGGCGCCCGAGCGCTCGTAGGATGTGCCGACGAAGGAGGCGCATCGTTCGCGATTTATGGGCTTCGTGACCTCAGCCCATCCTACGAGCTGCCGAGCCCGCCCGTGTGATCACTGTCGCCGTGGCTGATGAGGAGCGTATCGACATTAAATGCCCTTCAACAACCGATGTCCTTCAAACACCGTCAAAATCAGAATTCCATCCTTTTTCACGCGGTAGGCGATACGGTAATTCCTGAAGAGGATCTCCCGAATGTCCCGCCGTTCGAACTCTGGGACAATGCGGCCCGCCATGGGTCCCTCCGCGGCGCGCCTCGCGTGGGTGCGGAGTTTTTTGACCCACGTCCTGGCCGCCTGGGAATTGTCACGGGAGATGTAACGATGAATATCAAGCAGATCCTGATGGGCGCGTGCACTCCAGCGCAGTTTCATACACCGGCGCCGTTTTTCTAAGGCACCTCCAGCTCCTCGTCGTCAATGACCCGCCCCGCCGCCTCGTCCGCCAGCCCTTCCTGTACCGCCACTATAAAGCGGGCTTGCTCATTCAGCCGGTCGAACTCGGCGGGAGAGAGCAGGACAGCGGCGGGTTTACCGTTTTGGGTAATGACAATGGGGCGCTGGGCGCTGTTCAGCGCCTTCAGGATCTGGGACGCATGGATCTTGAAATGGCCCAAGGGAAGGATGTCTTCGGAGATCTGTAACGTGGGCATAGGCGCGCCTCCTAAGGTCTTTAATCGAATCTTAATTTAGGCCTTTTATTGGTTTATCACAAGGGCGACATCACGATATGGGTAGGACAGGGCGGATGCCCGTCAGGGCGATCCGCCGCATGGCGAATCGTTCGGCGGAACCACCGTCGGTGTTCCACCCTACGAGAGCTGACCCCCGTTGCGGGTGTGAATGACATGGCTCTTTAAGGCGCATCGGCCCGCCAAAACCGTTGCGTCTCCTTACGGTAGAACTCTGGAGCGCGGCGGGCCCCAGGACCGAAGCGAAACCGAATCGCGCCTTCCTCCGCGCTGAGCAATGGGATGGCGCCGCCCGCCCGATAGTCGCGCAGGACATCGGCGTCAGGAAAGCGATAGCGGTTTCGATAGCCCACGGCGCAGAGTACATAGTCGGGAGCAACCGCATCGATAAAGCTTACCGTGGACGAGGTTTTACTCCCATGATGGGGGGCCACCAAGATGTCCGACCACCCTATGTCCACGAAATTGCCTCTCGATGGGCGCATCAAGACCGCGGCGCAATTGGCCACGCGCGCCCGCATCTTCTACGACATCTGGTGGTTCTATGAAGGTGCTGGTACGCGCCCTCGAATACTGAGCACAATGAATGAATATAGCGAGTTCTTCCGGTTTGATAGCCACGCTCACTTCGTCGCACTAGTCGTGCATCTTGCGAGTCTGTTAAGTCGATCCGATTCCGTAAACTTTTCCACGCTTGTGACAGAAGCCAAGGCCTCAGGAGATTTCCCACCGGAGGCCATCACAGAGGCCGAGGCTATATCTTCACGAGGTGCAGGAGTTGTCACCGAAAGTCGCCATATTGCGCGGAGCAACTTGTTTGCCCATCGGAGCGCTTCACTTTCTTTTAACGACACCTTCCAAAGAGCTTCCATTACCGGCAACCAGCTCCGCGAGCTTACTAACGCAGGGTTTCGTATTGCGAATGTTCTATTGGCTGCACGGAACCAGCCAGCACAGTTCTTGCACAACCTTCCAAAACAGGATGCCGAGTCGTTACTTAACGACCTAGCCGACGTGTGTACTACTTAGTCCATGCGTGCACCCGGCACTGCCAGGTAGGGCCTAAGCAAAGCGCGGAGCGAGGGAGGCAAAGATGTTCAGGAAGATGAAAGACATGTGGCAAGAAGCGCGAAGCAATGTGCTCCGAAAGGAGTTGGACGATGCCATTCTGCGTCTAAGCGGCCTAGGCGACGAGGTCAAGGTGCGGGCATCTCTTGCGATGGCTGATGCCTTCCATAAGCTTACGCAGAGGCCGGTGTCGTTGGCTAACGTATCGAACGAAGGAAAGAAGAAAATTGCGGCACAGCTTAACGACGAAGGAAAACGGTCTTTTGACTTCGATATGGGACACGCTTATGGTCTTGCTCTTCTGAGTATGATGATTGAGGCCGAGGCACTCCCCGGCGCCGATGCGATGTACGTTCAACGTATTACACGTGAAATGCTACAGGCTGCACTGCAAGCTTACGAAGGTGGAACGGACAAGAGTAAAGACGAGGCAGACGTCGCTATTGAAACAGCAGTTATCCTGCTACAGGTTCAGATCGCGTTGGGTAATACTGAAGAAAATGACGAATTCAATGAAAGACTGAAAGATTCATATAGCCGGGGGTACATTTTTGGTCTCTGTGATGCCCTTCTTCAGTCAGCTGGTGTAAATAACGACGGTAAAGCTGTCGGTGTCATTACAATTGTGCATCTCAAACTCTTTGGAGAAGATAGTGGGGCTACCATTGTTGGTCAGTCATTGCGCGATCAAGAGGTCGAGCTATTTATTAAGGGTAGAATGCGGGGCGGCCAAGAGCTTATTGAGTTTTTCACAAACAAGACTCCTCCCATGGGATTGGCTGGCTACCTGTTAAACGGCGAAATGTAGTGACCGACCGATGAAAGAGGCTCTCCTTGTGCTCTTCGGTTTTGTGCTCGGTCTCGTGCCAACATGGCTCGATCGAAAGCGCCGACTCAAAACGCACTGGTCCGTGATTCGCGCAGAAATGGAACTGTGCCGCGAAAGAGCGTCAACGCTGCTAAATGACGCCATTCAGTCACCTCTGTACCGTCTTCCGTTATCGGCTTATGAGGCGTCATTTCCTATCCTGCTGGCCGAGGGAGCACTGTCGGAACCTGAGTCTTTGATCATGGGTCGCTTCTTCTGTCAGGTGCAAGATATCAACCGGGGGCTAGATAACGCGACGGCAATGCTCCACTCAAATGACACAGCCGGCCTTAATCGGGAGTACGACCGAAACCTCCTGAAGGCTAGGCGCCTCGTCGATTCGCGCGAGGGTGAAGAGTCGCTATACACGGAGGCAAGGAGAGTCGTAGATGCAAAGGTCGCAAAACCGTGGTGGAGCTATTGAACACGCCTAGCCCCGGCGTGAACACGGACGCACAAACAGCGGGCCTGGGGCGCTGTTTGTGCGCCGGTTACGCCGAACGATGGCGCGTCGCTCGCGCCTGCTTCGCAGGGTTGTGTTACGCGCCCGTGATGCGACGGGAGAGAAAAGCATGTGTCCCGTGGTCGGGCGCATAACTGCTCGTATGGATAGCTCGCGACGCGCCATCGGGCCGCGAGCCGCTCGCGGCTCCCGCCCCACTCCTCGCATCGCGAGGCTGCGCCTCGCTCCACTCGTCGAGGGTGACGCTCAGATCACGGCCCGTTAGGCGTTGTTTAAGCTGCAAGTGCCTTATGTAGAACGCTTGTACCACGAAGATGACTTAGACCTATGTATAAAGGAACGGCTTATGCCGTATTGCTGTCTGTTCCAGTTCTGTTTATTGCGTATGTTGCAGTACTTTATATTTGGATCACTTTTATCGAGCCAGTAGTTTCTTTCCTGAGCGGGCCCTTTTATTTTTTGCGCTTTGCTATTCCTGCATGGGTAGCAATGTGGGCTTCGCTCTCAATCACTAGTAGGCTTTTTCGCCACGCAAATTATGAGCGTGTTACCATCATTCTTGTGAGCGTTGTTGTGTTCAATGTTATCTCACGGTTAATATTGGCTATTTATCGCGGTGAGGAATGGTTTGTTATAGAAAAACTTATTACTGTAGGTACGGCTTTGTTCGCAGCGAAAGAAACTTTTATAAGAATCGAGAGCGATCAAGAAGAGAAATGCTAATTACATTCTATTTTCCCCGCAGTCCGTCGCCTAGTGCTTGAATGGAAGCCTCGCCTATCGATTTGCGTAGTGCGTAGAAAATGCAGTTGCTAGACCGACTGTTTGGTGGCCCCGGTGATTTGCTGCGGAAAGCCAAGCGCGATAAACAAAAACTGATTATGGCGTTGCAACAGTGCGATGAGGTAGAGGTTAAGGATCATCTTTTTAACTTCGCTGTTACCGTCTATCACATCATTGACTGGCTGAAAGCGTATCGTCCTGAATTAGGAAACGAAGCGTATGGGTGGCTTAATTCTCAGGAGGCTCTTCAGGTTTGTCGTGATCTGTGCAACGCTAGCAAGCATGTTGTTCTCGACAGCAATAAGGGAGGCTATAGGAGCTATCCGGCCGTTACCGAAGCACTAGATACGTCTGCTATCGCCTCAACAACTGTAGCGTCGATTAAGGGTAACGATGTATGTACGGGTATTGCAAAAGACGCCGCGGTTCCCGTGACGCCTGCACGCGATCATTCGCCCGAGTATGACAACCACCTTCCTCAATGGCGTCTCAAGGTTCAGCTTAAAAGCGGCCAGAGGGTGTCAGCTGACGAAATCGCTGAGAGGTCTATCGTAGTATGGGAGCAGTTTTTTGAGGATCATGATATTGAGTTCTAGAACCCAGGTGTCCCGGCGGATTCTTGTTGATATCCTGCTCTTGACCCAAGGCGGTGGTTTTCTGGACGTCTGCAACTAAAAGCCCGGCTTGCGGCCGGGCTTCGTATGGTTCTGGGATTCGACTTAAACGGGGGTCACGCCGTAGAGCGCCGCCGTCTCGCGTATTCCTTGCCTTAAAGACTCGGCTTCTGAATCGCTCAAAAGTTCCGAATCGGAGGGAACCGGCTTCGAATTCGGAAATGCGCCTGGCTTCGAGTTCTCTCTTGATGAGTCTTTCAAATCTATCGCCATTTAGAAACACGTCACCCGTCGCATTTAGCCGCTGCGGCCATCAACCAACGCCGGTTGTAGGGTTCGGCGTGATAGGCCGAGATGTTGTTTTCGGAGCGGTTTATGTTCCACTCCCATGATTGCTCAAGATCGGCTCGCAGGTAATTGACGTTCACACGATAGCCAAGTGACTTGTACGTATCGATAAGTCGATCAACCGGCTCGAACTCGGCGCCTATAAGCTCGACGACGATGTTTCTGCGTTCACGAACCGCGCGACGGGCGATGCTGGAGCCGATGACTTCCATCGGTTTTTCCAGATGCGAGGGGAAGTCGAAGGTTCCGCCTCGGCTGAGCTTGATAAAGATGTCTCCGGCATCGACGACAACGTAGCCGCGCGCGTACCGCTTTCGTCTAAACCGCGTTTTTCCAACAGCAGCGCCTCCCATGATCAGCGCAAGTGCCGGCGTATTGCCTTCGACAAGGGGCGATTCATCGAAAGCCGCGTTTACTTCGGCTTCGATGTCTGTCAACGCCTCTACGCGCTCGGCCGCGTGGTCGTTTGGCGAGTTAAGGGAGCGCGGAGATGTTTCCGAAGTATTGTTGTTCGCGTTCACGATAACCTCTCTCAATGACCTACACATATAGAACGATTGAGGCGATTCATTCCCAATTCAACGGATCGACAGGCTGATAGGCAATAACTGGCCCTCCCAGATAGTGTTCTTTACGCGACGGATCGAAGACGGCAACGCAGGTGTGGAGCTCCAGCAAGAAGTCGTCGTCGCAAAAGGTGTACCTTCCTCCAGCACATTTCGCACCATTTCACGTCGTACATTTCGGTCGGCTGAAGCTGCTCCCACTCTCGCGGGCATTTGAAAACGAACTCACAATTTTTGATCGCGTATAGAGCCATCACTTTTCTCCTGAGTCAGGAGATCGCAGGATCTGCTCCAGAATCTCCGCACATTTGCGCAAGGCTTCCGCGAACGCTTGCCGCAGAAGCGGATTTTTCTCCAGCTTGTCCGCGAGCCGGAATATGGCTGGTGTTTCCGGCCACGAACCTTTCAAGGTTTTGCCGTTGAGAGAAGTCAGCTTGAGAGGTGCTTTCTTGTCGCTCGTTTCCATTTTGCATATAGGGCACTTCGATAAATTCGTTTCCAGTGGTAGCTTTACCATCGCTGCTTTAGGTTCCGTGGGCAAGCCGATTCCCTGGCTTGCGTCGCTCCAGTTGCAGATAACGCATGATGTTGTAGGTGAGGTTCATCAACGCGATCATGGTCTTGGCCCTAGCCAGTCCTATGGTGCGGATGAGTTTGCCGCCCATGGAGTTAT
>JBIMKD010000219.1:0-28198 GCA_043673815.1 Chromatiales bacterium | reverse complement strand
CAACCTAAAGCAGCGATGGTAAACGGTATCCTATAAGGCAAGCGGTAGCCGTGTACAAAACACCACTAACCAGCCTTTAATCATCCTTGGTTATTCAATGGTTAGCTACCACTGGAAACGAATTTATCGAAGTGCCCTTATATGAAATGCTCACCGGCGCGGTGCCCTTTGATGGCGATACGGATTTCAGCGTCAAGGAGCAGCAGATCAATTCTGCTCCACCAGACCCGCAAGCGAAAAACCCGGCGATTTCGCCAGCACTCGCGCAATGCGTTCAAAAGGCCATGGCCAAGGAGCCGGACAAACGCTTTCAGGACTGCGGCGAGTTCTTGGCCAGCATCGATGCGTATCAGGCACAAGCCTCCGGCACCAAGGTCACCCCCGCGAGATGGGGACTTGCAGCAGCTCTGGCGGGCCTAATGATAGCCGTCGGGGCTGGGATTTATTTCAGCAAGCCCGTTCGCTTGGTGGTGGACGAGGAAGCAATGCTACGCAAGGATCATGAGTCCGGTTTTATCTTAATTCGGGGTGCCGCGGAGAAAGCATCTCTGGCTTGCCGAGAGCTCCGGGAAATCGATCTCAAGCGACAGAATCTCGAAATCGCCAAGGGACTCGGCGACACAGGACTCGTGGATGCATATACCACCCAAATCGAAGAAATTGCCGAAAACATCCGGGACCATAACGCGGAATACAAGGATTTGATCGGCAGACTCGCCGGCATCAAAAAACCGGTCGCCGAAGCCGAATTCGAGCATTATGCAAATGCACTCTTAGGCAAAAAGTCGTTTGCTCAAGTCCGCGTCAGCCGGCTGGTACAGCGTCATTATCAGGACCATCTCGATGGCGCAAGCCCGGAGCACGTAGGGCTAACCCGCGAAACCTGCATAGAGGAATAACGGAATACGCATTTAAGCCTTCGCTTGGGCGGTGAGCGTCGCGATGTCGCGCAAAATACGCGGTATTTTGGGTCCGCCGGGGAAAGCCAGGTATTTGGGACGCCACACGGGCCCGAGTTGTTCCGCGAAACGCCGGTAGCTTTCATGATCACGAAAGTGCTCGCTTTGACGATAAATCATGCTCCCGATCCGCTGCCAAAGCGGAGCGAGCGCATGGCGTTCCAATCCCGCGACCGGCACCATCCCGAGATTGAACCAGCGATACGCTCGTGTTTGGCCGCCCAGCATGAGCTCCGTCACCATGAATTCCATGATCCTATCGGGGGCATCGGGCCGGTAGCGCGCCAGATCCAGGGCTAGTTCTTCTTTGCCGGCGCTCACCCACAGGATCGCAAACGCTACGATACGCTTATCCTTGCGCACCACGGCGCAGGGGAAGTTGGCAACGTAAGCAGGATCGAAATAGCCTCCGGAAAAGCTCTTCTCCGAGGTCTTCGTGTCCGCCAGCCACTCCTCGGAGACGCGCTGCATTTCCGGGATCAACGCGGGCACCTTGGCCGAACTGACTATCTCGAAGCTGACGCCCTCTGCAAGCACGTGGTCGTAAGCTTTGCGGAGCGCCGCTCTTTCGACTCCCTGGAGCGAAAAGCGCTCTAACGGGATGCGGGCGTCATCGCCCAATTTGAGCACCGATAGCCCGAGATCGATATAGCGCGACAAGCCTGCGGCATCGATGAGATAAAAAACCGGCCACCCCCCATAGCGATCGCAGAGATCCCGAAACGTCCAGAGCAGGTTCTCGTGCTCGGCCCGCGGACCGACGGGATCGCCGAGCGCGACCCAGCTCTTATGCATCACCCGGTACATGATGAAGGCATGGCCAGAATGGCTGAACAGAAAGCGCTTGTCGCCGAGCAAGGCGAGGCTCGCGCGCGCATTCGGATCCTGCTTGACGATGCGGCGGATCTGCTCGACGCTCGCCGTATGCGGTAGGTCGGGGACTGGATCGGCCCGCAGTAGATACGCCAACGCTATCGCGCCGGCAAGGACAACCGCCACCGCTAGGGTGCGGAGACATCTGGAAAGCTCGGCCTCATACTGGAACTGCCACCAGAGATCATGGGAATAGGCGAATTGTTTATACGAAAAGATACTGAGCCAGATGGTCACGGCGAGGATCGCCATCACGGTGGAGACCCACTTCGCCGGGAAACCCTGATCGAGTAGCGAGCCGTCGCGCTTAAACTCTCGATGTGTCGCCAATAGCACCAGGAGCGTGAGGGCGAGCACGAACGCGGCTTCATAGATCAAGCCTTTGAGAAGAAAGGCTACGATCCCCAGCGCGAGCAGAGCGGCGATCAAACGATAGGCCGTGCTGAGACGCAGCGACAAGCCGCGCGCAAGGATTACGAGCCCGATCCCGGCAGCGCCCGCGAGCGCGTGGAAAACCTCCACCAGCGCTAGCGGCGCCGCCTCTCTTAGCAAGCCGAGGCGTCCCGCCGGCACTGGGACGGCGCTCGAGAAAAGCAGCATCATCCCGGCGAAGATGATGACTACGGCCATGATTTGCGGTCCGAGCACTTCAAGCCAATCGGTCGCGGACTCCCGCGCCCGCACCCACTGGGCGCGTTGCGCAACCGCTTCATGAGCGGCGAGCATGATGGCGGCGACGCCGAGGGGCGCCAGATAATAGACGCAACGGAACAGCAAGATCGCGCCGAGCAGCGCCGCGGGAGGGATCTCTGGTAGACCGACCAGCATCACCGACTCGAAGACACCGATGCCCCCCGGCACGTGACTTGCGCCCCCTGCCAGCAAGGCCAGTGCGAATACGCCCAAAAAACCGAAGAAGTCCGTCGCTGGATATACCGGCAGCAGCACGTAGATTACGGCGCCGATCAGCATAAGATCCAATGCGCCGAGGGCGATTTGCGCCGAGGCCGTTTTGGCCGACGGCAGCCGCAACGACCAGTTCCGCGTCCGGATCGTCATAGGCCGTATGGCGGAAACGATGAGATACACCACCATCAGGCCCAGCATCACCGCGCCTAAGGTGTGCTTCACTTCGGGGGGCAGGGAAAATGCCGTCGCTTCGGCGCTCCCGAACAGCAGCGAGAGCGTGAGGACAAAACCGATCCCCAAGGTTACGGTCAGCGCGCACATGGTCGTGATCCCGGCGATCTCGACCGCGGTTAAACCGCCTCGAGAATAGAGGCGGTAGCGGATGGCGCCGCCGGTGACCATCGCGAAACCGAGATTGCTGCCGAAAGCGGAGGCGAGGAAACCCGCAAGCGCGGCGCGCGGGTAGGACAAGGGACGGTTGATGTGGTTTAGGGCAACTACATCATAGCCCGTCACCACCACATAACTGGCGGCCGTAATTCCGAGCGCCAGTAATACCGATGTCCAGGGTAGCGCTTGAACGTTTTCCAGGACCTCGGCCAGCTCGATCTTTTTTAGCGTGCGGTAAACGACCCAGAGCGCGAAACACACGATCGCGAGACTGATAAAAGAACCGGCCTGCACCAGCAGTTTTTTGGCGCCAGGGCTTTTACGCTCTGCCGCGTTGCTCGCAATCGCCATCGCCATACGCTCGATCGGGTGGTGGTGTGGTTCGGATCAAGGCGAAGCACCAATTCTAGTGTACTGCTAGTTAAGACCTTGACATAGGTGCGACGCTTCCTGGTCTTCCGGGGCATTCCTAGGATGCTTGCAGTCGGTTCAAGAGCGATGCTAGAGTTTTCAGGATATTCTTGTGAGGCGGTTATCTCAGGCAGTAAGCTCGCCGGTCATGCTTCGGGACCTCAAGGTAGGTGCTGGCTACGTTTTGATCGGATTCAAGCTCATCGTGGCCCCCCGCCTCAGGCGCTATGTCCTCGTTCCGCTCTCGATCAACGGCCTCTTGTTCGCTGCGGGGATCGCTTACGGCGCCCACCTGTTAGATACACTGATCGACGCCTGGCTCCCGGATTGGCTGCGTTGGCTGGACTGGCTGCTGTGGCCGCTCTTTGGGCTGCTAGTCTTGGGGGCGGTTTTCTTCGGCTTCAGCCTTGTTGCTAACCTCATCGCCGCCCCCTTTAACGGGCGTTTAGCTGAGGCCGTCGAGACGCATCTCCGGGGCGAGCCTATGACCGCAACCGCCGGCTGGAGCACGGCCCTACGGGACCTCGTCGCCGGCGTAGGCGCGCAGCTACGCCGCTTGGTCTATTTCGGGTTCTGGTCGCTTCCTTTCCTCGTCCTCTCATGGATACCGGGCCTGGGCCTGCCCGCCGCCCTCGGCTGGTTCTTTCTTGGGGCGTGGTTCATGGCGCTGCAATATACTGATTACCCCATGGCTAACCACGGACTCGACTTCCCCGCACAGCGGCGGCTCCTAGGACACCGGCGGTGGCTCGCCCTGGGCTTTGGCATCGTCGTCATGGTCTTGACCCTCATCCCAGTAGTCAATTTCTTGGCAATGCCCATTGCCGTCGCGGGTGCCACAGCGATGTGGGCCGGGGCGATCATTGTCAAGCCGCGAGGAAACGCTTCCGCGCTGCCGGGAGGCGACAATCCTTAACCGGGGCATTGTGGATCGAGCGCGTTTCGACGCCCAGTAGCAGCACATTGATAAGCGCCGGCTGCAGGTGCTAGCATTGACGGGAACCGGGGAGGGAACTTTAGGCGAGGAGGCCAGACTCAAAATATGGTGGGAATGCTTTTCTTTGACGGCGTGCTATGCCCATAGTGGATAGCACGAGCTTTTAACAAAACTATTCGGAGGTGAACCATGCCACTACGCATAGGCGATGAAGTGCCGGATTTTACGGCGGAGACAACGGAAGGAACGATCCGCTTCCACGAATGGATCGGGGACGGTTGGGCTATCCTGTTTTCGCATCCGAAAGATTTTACCCCGGTTTGCACGACCGAGCTTGGATATATGGCAGGTCTCAAGCCGGAGTTCGACAAGCGCAACTGCAAGATCATCGGCTTGAGCGTCGATTCGGTCAGCGACCACACCGCATGGTCCAAGGATATTGCGGAGACTCAAGGCCACGCAGTGAACTATCCGTTGATCGGTGATACCGATCTGAAGGCGGCGAAGCTCTTCGATATGATTCACCCCAATGCCAGCGGCAGCGCACAGGGGCGAACGGCGGCCGATAATGCCACGGTGCGCTCGGTGTTTGTCATCGGTCCGGACAAGAAGATCAAGTTGATGCTCACCTATCCCATGAGCACGGGTCGCAACTTCGATGAGGTGCTGCGGGTGCTTGACTCGATGCAGCTAACAGCAAAGCACAAAGTCGCAACGCCGGTGAATTGGAAGCAGGGCGAGGACGTCATCATCGTCCCGGCGGTTTCCGATGCAGAAGCGAAGGAGAAATTTCCGGGTGGCTGGAAATCGCCGCGGCCTTATCTAAGGATCGTGCCACAACCGAAGTAGAGTGGTGGGTAGCGGGGAGGCGCGGAAGTCGGGATAGGTTGCTCAGTCGCTTGCGGTTCTCTCAGCTGCAGGCCGGATTCGCTCGAGCACATAGCGTGTCATGCCAAGTGCGAGTTCGTGCTCGCCCATAAACACCTTCCCGGCATTCTCCGTTTGAAGGAGTCCTGCCTCTTCTTCGGTATGAGTACGCACGACCGTCTCGACAGCCGGGTTGAGTGTGCGCGCGATCTCGATCATTTGGCGGGCGTGAAACGTATCCGGGGTGGCGATTACCAACATACCCGCCCGCGCGATATGCGCCTGAATGAGCACCGCCGGATCGGAGGCATCACCGGAGACAGCCGGCACGCCGCGTTCGCGTAGCTGCTCGACAAGCTCACGATTCTGCTCGGCTACGACAAACGGCACGCCGCGCTCGGTCAGCGCTTCACCAATCCGCCGTCCCACGCGGCCATAGCCCACCAGTACGATATGCCCGCTAAGGCGATTCTGGTCAACAGTCATGGGAAGCTCTGCGAGCGGGTCGTCGGAGCGCTCCAGGGCGCGGGCAAGGTTCGAGCGGGATCGAATCCAGGCTTGCGCAGGCTCAAACACCCGGAACACGAGAGGATTGAGTGCGATCGAGATCAGCGCCCCTGCCAGAATGAGGCTCTGGCCTTCCACCGGCAGGAGCCCTAGGGAAACGCCCAGACCTGCCAGGATGAATGAGAACTCACCGATCTGGGCCACGCTCCCCGAGACCGTGAGGGCCGTGTTGAGCGGGTAGCGGAAGGCGAGGACGATAAGAAAGGCGACCAGCGAGTTGCCGAAGACGATGATCGCGACGACGACGAGCACCCGGAATGGCTGGTGGATCAGGACCTCCGGGTCGAACAGCATTCCAACCGATACGAAGAACAGAACCGAAAAAGCATCCCTGAGCGGTAAGGACTCTTCGGCTGCCCGATAGCTCAGATCGGATTCTCTCATGACCATTCCGGCGAAAAAGGCCCCGAGGGCGAAGGAAACGCCGAAAAGCTCGGCGGAGCCATAGGCGATGCCCACCGCGGCCGCAACGACGCACAACGTAAAAAGCTCTCGCGAACCCGTGCGAGCGACCTGCCAGAGAATCCACGGGAAGAGGCGCCGACCGACAACGACCATGAGTACGACAAAGACCGCGACTTGGCCGAGCGTAAACGCAAGCGTTTGCAGCAAATCCCGATCGGCGGTGCCTTCGGTACGACCGCTTGCGTCGCCGGCTAGCCATTCCGAAAGGGGTGGCAGCAACACGAGGACCAGGACCATTACCAGGTCCTCGACCACGAGCCAGCCGACGGTGATGCGGCCGTTGATGGAGTCAAGAACGCCGCGATCTTCCAGTGTCCGGAGGACTACGACCGTGCTCGCCACGGAGAGAGCGAGACCGAAGGCGATGCCGGCGCCCAGGCCCCAATCCCAATGGACGGCAACTGCTGTACCGAGAGCGGTCGCAACGGCAATTTGGACGATTGCGCCGGGCAGGGCGATCCGGCGAACTGCTAATAAGTCATCGAAGGAAAAGTGCAAGCCGACGCCGAACATCAGCAGCATCACCCCGATGTCGGCGAGTTGACGTGAAAGCTCAACGTCGGCGACGAAACCGGGCGTCGCTGGGCCTAGCAATATGCCCGCGATCAGGTAACCGACCAGCACCGGCAGCTTCAGGCGTGCGGCGATAAAGCCCATAATCAGGGCGAGTCCGAAAGCAGCGGCAATGGTGGTGATTAGGGTGACGCTATGAGGCACCTGTTTCTTCTCCAGATATTAGGGGACCTCTCATTAGCACTATGCTTCAGCCAGTCTCAATCATGCCTCAGCGCCCGGGCCGGTGCAGACTGCGGCGCGGCGGTTGAAGCGGTATTACATTTCGGCGGGACAACGATGAGCATAATTGTGAAAGGCGCTATGAAGGCGGCGGCCGGCCAGCTACCGCCCAACGACTACCACAATCAGCCCGGCTAGGCGCGGGTTTTTTATTCTTTCTGGGCAGCAACAAGAACCCTTATGCATCCTAACCAAATACACACATCGACACAAGAAAACAACGATACGGACTGTACCCATTAAGGCGCTTAAAGAACTGGTACAATCCAATTAACCCAGCTACCGCCTTCGAGGAACCCATGAAAAATGTCGAGATGAATGTCGAGGGGAATATTCTGACTATCCAGATCGATCTCTCCAAAGAATACGGTCCCTCTTCCTCAGGCAAGACCATCATCATCGCCTCTACGGAGGGGAATGTGCCTGTCCCTGAACGCGAGGAGAAGATTGGGTTAAACGTCTACCGTAAAAAGTAGGTGTCGGTCTACGGGCGGGCGAGAACGAACGCTTCAAGACATAACGCCCGCCGAGCCACGGCACTCCGCAGGCTGATGGAAGTGTTGGCGGGCATTCCGTCGGTAAGTCTATTTCTCAAGCAAATAATCCTCGATCACCAAGGTATCCATTCCTGTGGTAAAAAAAACCGCCAATGCGTCTTCAACGGTGTGGACCATCGGCTTACCCATGATATTAAATGACGTATTGAGCAGGAGCGGTATGTTCGTCAAGCGGTGGAAAGCCTCAATGAGCGCGTGAAAACGGGCATTCCATTCCCGTTTCACGGTCTGTAAGCGCCCGGTGCCATCCACGTGAACCACCGCGGGCACTTTAGCGCGCACTTCTTGCCTGAAGCGCAGCGTTCGCTCCATGTACGGGGACTCCTGATAGTTCTCGAAATACTCCTCGCCGTACTCGTGCAAGATGGCCGGCGCGAAGGGCCGGAACTCCTCGCGGAATTTTACCTCCCGGTTTAATCGATCTTTCATCTCGCCCAAGCGCGGATCGGCCAAGATCGAGCGGTTACCGAGCGCGCGCGGACCGAACTCCGCACGGTCCTGGATCCAGCCGAGAATTTTTCCTTCGGCAAGCCGCCTGGCCGCCTCCAAATGCACCGTTTCGGGAAGATGGCGCAATGTCCGTAGACCGCTCCACCGTGCCACATTCGTCAGCGTCTCGGCCGACACCCGAGATCCGAGATAGGGCGAGAACAATTGCTGTCGAGTCTTGCGCGGCCCCGCTGTTCTCTCGTAGGCGAGTAAAGCCGCCCCCACGGCGTTGCCGTCGTCGGCGGGTGCGCTAGGAATATGCAAGCGCTTGAACGGTGTGCTGTCAAAAACCCGGCCGGCATAAGATGAGTTCAGCGCACAGCCGCCGCTAAGAACGAGGTTGTTGACGCCTGTGTCCGCGTGGAGATTGCGCAATAATTCGTCCATGATCTCGGAAAAGACCCGCTGCCAGGTATGCGCGAGATCGGCGGCTTCTAGTGCAGATGCGCCTTCGGTCCGCTTATGCCTGCAAAGTTGTGTAAGCCCCGCGCGCAGTTGGCGCATCGGTGCGTATCTCAAGCCGCATCCGGCGATCTTGATCATCGGCCTCAGCACGCGATAGATCTCTTCGTCGGTGCGGCCATAGGGCGCGAGACCCATCACCTTCCACTCCTCCCCGCCGAAGCTCGAGAAACCGCATAATTCCGTGATGAGCATATAAAGACCGCCCAAGCTTTCCGGGCCATGGTGGCGGGACAAGCGATGCAGATGCCCGTTCCTATAGGCGTAACAGCTTATCGACCCCTGCTCTCCGGTGCCATCGACGATCATACAGGCGGCCTCCGAAAACGGGCTGCCGTAACACGCATAGGCCGCGTGCGTGAGGTGATGATCGAAATTCAAGAAGCGAAGCTTGCGATTTCCAAAGCGATGCCGCATGACGAACGCAAGGTTAGCCCCGGCTTTGAGATGCGCGCTCCGCACGCACAGCATGAGATGATGAAGCTGGTAGCGCCGCATGAGCAGCGTGCGCGACCAGCCGTCGAGCGGGGCACGCGGGAGCCAGTCTGGACTCAGCAGGCCGAGCCGGCTTGCCACGCCGGCCAGAAACGGGAGGCGGCTCGAGCGTGCGCTCCACGAGCGGGCGATCGTAAACTCGGCGTCTTGCTCGCAATACTCCTTGACTAGATGGGCGATCCTAAATAAATGATCAGGCTCCGCATTGATCGCGCGTTTGCTCTGAAGAAAACGCTCGGCCGCCTCGGCGAATACGATCTCGCCCTCCGCATCCACGATGGCCAGGGCGGGATCGTGGAAAGTGGTCGCTAATCCGATGTAATAGCGCTTCATCCCACGACGCGATACGGGCTTCCTTAAGTGACCCACCGCCGTTGTGCACGCTTGAGCCCGAACCGCGAGACGAAGCGGATTAAAAGGCCTAACCACGTTTTAGCGGCCACGACCCGCAGGGATACGTAACCGCGCCATACCCGCTGCCAGTGCCGCTGCACTTCTCGCTCTCCATAACCCGCGCCCAGCTCGTCGAGATAGGCGACGATGGCCGCCTTGGCCAGTGCCGCATGACCACTCGCAAGGTTGTCGCTCGAAATATGGACACTGATGATGCGGGGATCGATCCTCCAATAGCTCAGCTCATCGACGAGTTTCATGTAAAACGCGCCGAGGCCGCTCAACTCGATGGCTAGATTGAGGCCGAGCAGCTCCGGCAGGAACGTCCGAGGATATTGGGAGATGGACAGCAAATACAGCGGAAGCTCGAATACCGCCGAAGTAAAATTACTATATCGAATGAACTCATCCGATGAGACCTCCGGAAGATCGATGCCTTCCGATCGCAACAGCTCGCGAAAAATAGCGGCGTGACTCGCATCGGGGTCTCCGCCACCCACCTCATCGGAGTAGATCTTAACCAAACCCGCCGCGATCACTGGGTGGCGTGCGGTCAGGCAGCCGACGTTGCGCAGCCAGCACCCATCGACGAGGATCAAAGGCGCGAGTTGCACGAATAGCCACAAATACTCCTCTCTGGACAGTCGCGGCGGAGGGATAAAGGGCCGATAGGCATCCACTGCCTCGCGATAGCTCACTTCGATCGTATGCTCGAACGCAGCGCGGCTGTACTCGAAAGAACGTAATTCCGGATAAAGCCGAGACAGCCACATGGCCCGTCGTGCGCGGGCGAGACAACGCTCGACGTAGTGCTTCGCCGGGCCAGAGGACTCGGGATAGCGTTCCGCGTTGGCTAGTTGATAATAAAGCAGCCGTTTGTCCAGGCGCCGTGATCCCGCGTCTTGGCACGGGCTCGCCGATGCGCTCGCAGGCTCGCCCACGCCTATCCCTAGCCACAGGCCGGTGTCGTCCCCTCGGCCGTCTGGCGCCCGGGGTTCTACGTTGCCTCGGGGGACCCGATCGCCTGTCGATCTCAATGTGCGGATCCATTCGACCACAATTCCGATCTCTTCGTCGGTAAATACCCGAAACATCGGGCCGCGTACCGACACCAGATCTGAAATCAATCGGCTGCGCTCGGGCGCTGCGGTATCCACATAGGGTGATTCCGCGAGGGCGTTCAGTAATCCCTCGATATCGGGATACGCACCGCTAAACCACTCTTCGATCCGCCGCCCCCCGAGCAGTTTATCGCGGTGATGCCCGCGCGCGTAGGGCAGTTTGCGTGCTATGATTTCAGCCGTACGCTCACGCGGACTCGATCGCAAGTCTTCTCCCATAGTCATCCTTCCTTCATTGCCATGCGCGACCGCCTACCCCGGGGACCACGGATCTGCCCCTAAAAGTGGCGCGTGTTATACTAATCTAAGCACATAAAGCTCAGCCTGGCATCGTTGCCACGCACCAGAACGCAGCTTAGTAGAAAAAGTTACCCGCGGCGCGGCAAGAGCCATTCTCAAACGCTGCGCGTGTAGGGCAGGAACACCCCATGGCCGGCAATGTCCATTCAAACCTAGCACAACGTCTGCAGCGCTTAGAAACCCATTTAGCTCAAGAAAACCCGGTCCTGCTTAATGTGGTCAAGAGCTTCCGGGCGTTGGATGGCGTCGCCTACCGCACGGGTATTCTCGATCTTGGGGACTCCTACGCCACCCGCGTGCCTTGGTGGCCCCTGATTTCGGTCCTAGGAACGTTTTCCTCGGGCAAGTCTACGTTTATCAACGATTACCTACGATACAAGCTGCAACCCACCGGTAATCAGGCGGTAGACGACAAGTTTACCGTGATCTGTTTCAGCACCGACGCTACGCCCCGGATCTTACCAGGCCTCGCGCTCGACGCCGATCCACGCTTTCCGTTTTACAACATCAGCCGCGAAATCGACGCGGTGGCCCAAGGCGAAGGCCGGCGTGTGGATGCCTATCTGCAGCTCAAAACCTGTCCGAGCGAAGCCCTGCGAGGCAAGATATTAATCGATTCCCCGGGATTCGACGCAGATCTCCAACGGACTTCGACCTTGCGGATCACGAACCATATCATCGACCTCTCCGATCTGGTGCTGGTGTTTTTCGATGCCCGGCATCCGGAACCGGGAGCAATGAAAGATACCCTCCAGCATCTGGTCGCCGAGACCATTAGTAGACCCGACTCCAACAAGTTTCTGTTTGTGCTCAATCAAATCGATGCGACCGCCCGCGAAGACAATCCGGAAGAAGTGTTCGCGGCTTGGCAACGCGCCTTGGCGAGCGTGGGATTGACGGCCGGCCGTTTTTACCGCATTTACAACTTGGAGGCGGCCAACCCGATCGATGACGATAATCTGCGGCAGCGGTTCGAGCAAAAAAGGGTCGTCGATATGGCGGAGCTCTTGGACCGGATACAACAGGTCGAGGTGGAGCGCTGCTACCGCATTATCGGTGTCCTGGAGCAGACGGCTAAGGCCATCCAAGAGGATTTCGTGCCGCGGATTAGCGCGACCAAACGAAAATGGAAACTGCGCGTCTTGCTGTTGGACGCGCTCGTCTACGGATTTATATTCAGCGTACTCCTGGCGTCGGGTATTACCGCCGGGTGGTGGGCCGATGGGTCGTTTTTTCCCGCGTGGCTGCATAACCTCCCCGATCCCGTCCAACTCGCCGGCGCCGCGGTGGTGATCGCGCTTCTAATTTACCCTCATTTTGCGGTGCGCCAACTCGCCGCCAAGACCGTCATCAAAGGACTGCAACGAGAGGTCTTATCCCAAGAAATCAAAGACGCCTTGATACGCGCGTTCAAGCAAAACACGCGCTTTACGCGCTCGATCTTTCGTAGGACACCCGTGGGATGGGGGCGGCGGGCTCAGCGCGGCATTATTCGCGTGCTCAGCGACGCCGACCGCTGCGTCGAGAGCCTCAACGACCGCTTTGCCAATCCTTCCGGTCACGAGCCCGCCGGCTCGGCCTCGCGCGCATCCCGTCCTGCGGACGATCGAACTCAGCGAGGTAACGGTATCCCCGGCTTACTGGATATCCCGAAAGTCTCGCGGGTGGCGGACACCACGCGCTTCGAACACGGCGCGAGGATAACCCCCGCGGACGATAGCGATCCACAGCGCCGAAGCGCGCGCCGCATCATTCACTTTGAGGAACCTCCACCGGTTCGCAGCCGAGAATAAGACGAGCTGCCACTACTGTTGTTCGGCCTGCACTTCGGCGAGCCTTCGTTCAAGCTCGGCCTTCATCTGTTCCATGCCTTCCGTCGCGGGATCGTCCGGTCCCTTCCGGTTCGCCAGCATACGGTCAACCGCCTCGAGTGAGTTCCTGACCTTCTGCTCTTCTGAGAGATCCGACGAATCGCCGCAGGCGGCGAGCGTTACCGCTAGGCATCCAAGAGCTAAAATTCTAGCCGATCCTCGCATAATCTCCACCCTTATAATCTTCCCCGCGGTCTTGCCGCGGGGCCCTTAGCGATGGGGTTTCCAAAGGGGAGAGCTCTCCCCTTTGGCCGCCCCATGGGGTTGCACACCCCGTGGGGCGAAATCTAAATAGGATTAAACCCCGGCAACACCGGTTGCCGGGGTTTAATAACAACGTATCTTACGTTGTATCTCAGGGCAAGCTGAAGACACTCAACACGCCACCGAGACGCGTATAGCTATTCAATCCCTTATACGCACCTACCGCGCCTAAACCCTCGGTATCCTCGATGAGACCGGCGGCCATACCGATACCCGCCCAACCGCCAACGCCGGAGAGCACGCCGACATACTGCTTATCCTTGTGCGTCCAGGTGTTTAGATTACCGATGATGCCGGAGGGGGTCTTGAACTTCCAAAGCTCCTTACCGCTCTTGGCGTCGATGCACTTGACGTATCCGTCCAGAGTTCCGTAGAAAACCACGTCACCCGCCGTGGCCAGGGCGCCGCTCCACACCGAGAAGCGCTCCGGAATCGACCATTTGATCTTACCGGTGCCGGCGTCCCAGGCGATGAAATTACCCAGGTTGTTGGTCCCATCACCCGTGACCTTGCCCGCCGGAAACATATTGAGCACTGCGTTGACATAAGGCTGACCCGCGGTGTACTCGCCGCCGCTCACAGGCTCGTAGTCCATGCACACATGGTTCGTGGGCACATAGAAGAGCCCCGTGCGCGGCGAGAAGGCAGCCGGCTGCATGTCCTTGGTCCCGAGCGCGGCCGGACAGATGTTGGTGGTGTTCACGTCTTCGCCGTTCTTTTCGGTGCTGTAGCGCGCCACCCCCTGCGGCCGGCCGGTCTTCATATCGACGTGGGTCGCCCAGTTGACGGCGGGATCGTATTTTTCGGCCACGAGCAGCTCGCCGGTGACCCGATCCAGCGTATAACCGAACCCGTTGCGGTCGAAATGCACGAGGGCTTTGCGATCTTCGCCCTTTACCTTGATATCGGCGAGAATCATTTCGTTGACGCCGTCGTAGTCCCATTCATCGTGGGGCGTCATCTGGTAGACCCACTTAGCGACACCGGTATCGACATCGCGCGCCCAAACGGTCATCGACCACTTGTTGTCGCCGGGGCGGACAACGGGGTTCCAAGTGCCCGGGTTACCGGAACCGTAATAGACCAGGTTCAGATCTTTGTCGTAACTATACCAGCCCCAGGTCGTGCCGCCGCCGATCTTCCATTGATCGCCTTTCCATGTCTTGAGGCTCGAATCCTTGCCGACGGGTTTGCCCAACTCGGTGGTCTTTTCGGGATCAATGAGCATCTGGTCATCAGGTCCTACGCTGTACGCCTTCCACGCCAACTTACCGTCCTTGATGTCGTAGGCCGCGATAAAGCCGTGCACCCCGAACTCCCCGCCGCTGATCCCGGTAAAGACCTTGTCCTTAATGACATGGGGAGAATTGGTGTTGGTCGCTCCCTTCTTGGGGTCACCGTTCTTGACCGACCATACTTTCTTACCCGTCTTGGCGTCTATGGCCACCAACTCGGTATTCGCCTGTTGCAGAAAGATCTTTCCGTCAGCATAGGCCAAACCGCGATTAACCGTATCGCAGCACATGACCGGGACGACCTCATCGTAGTTTTGCACCGGGATGTATTCCCACACGACCTCCAGGTTATCCAGATTGATTGCGAAAACGTTGTTGGGGAAAGGCGCGTGGACATAGAGCGTATCGTGATCGAGGCCGGTCGCACTGCCTGGGAGCACCAGCGGTCCGCCTTCGTGCCCACGCAGGACACCGGTCGAAAACGTCCAAGCCGCCTGTAGCTTCGAGGCGTTCGCGGCGTTGATTTGGTCTAACTTCGAATACCGCTGAGCCCAAAAATCGCCATTCTGCATCACCCAATAGTTTGGGCTGTCTTGCAGCTTGAGCAGCTCGTCATTGGCGAGCGCCGTAGCCGGTACGGCCGTGGCGATTGCGCCTAAGAGCATGCCCTGAAAACGCGTTTTTCTCATGACCTCCTCCTTCCAATGTTATGTCGATCTCTAATTCTTATTCTCCGAGCGCCTCAGAGATCGCAAAGGCGCAAGGAGTGAATGCAATAATCCGCTCCCTGTGCGGATAGCGTACACTCGGTTGGTAGTGATTATACGCAGTCGCAGCTGTTCGGAAAATTATAACGAATCGAGTCGATTCATCAACAAGTTAAGCGGGGCGTGATTGCACGGTTCTAATCGATCCGCGCCCATCGGGAATTACCGCCTCCCTGCGGTCTTGTCGGATACGCGCGCACGCCCGAAGAAACAGGTACGAGCGGCGGCCCGCTCCGCTTCCTCTAACCGCGCCACGAGCGCCTTGCCTCTTTTTGAATCCCGAAACAGGCCTCCGCGCTCCCCCGGCATCGCGCGAAAGCCGCGAAAAGTGCTCGCCTCCACGTAATCATCGAAGCCAATAGCCGCGGCGATCGTATCGATTTCGCACGCACACGCATAGAGATTATCGATAGTCTGCCCTCCCTGCTCGGCCATGCAGGCTAGTACCCGATCGACCCGATCGAGCGTTGGATAGTCATTGGCCTGCGAGGCGGCCGACAAAGTCACACCGAAGATTAGAGCCAGGGCCAGGTTTAAAGGCACGCGGGATTCTAGGCTGGCGCGACGCCTTGCGCCACGAGATAATCGATAATCCGTTGAACGCAACGCTCGATCGGTTCCGTCCCCGAGTTGATGCGTAGTTCCGGGTTTTCAGGTTCCTCATAAGGCGCTGATATTCCGGTAAACTCTTTGATCTCCCCGGCCCGCGCGCGGCGATACAAGCCCTTGACGTCGCGCTGCTCGCAAACGTCGATCGCGCACTCGCAGTACACCTCGATAAAGTCCCCCGGCGCTACCAGCTTGCGCGCCCGATCGCGATCCGCGCGATACGGCGAGATGAAGGCCGTCATCGCAATCACCCCGGCATCCATGAAGAGCTTGACCACCTCCCCGATGCGGCGGATGTTTTCGACCCGATCTTGCGGTGAAAAGCCTAAGTCGCCGCACAGTCCGTGGCGGATATTGTCCCCGTCACACACGTAGGTATTGCATCCCATCGCGAACAGGCGGTCTTCCAAGGCATGGGCAAGCGTCGATTTGCCGGACCCCGATAACCCAGTCAGCCAAATGATCGCGCCTTTATGCCCATTGCGTTGCTCCCGCCGCGGCCGGGTAATTGTTGCCTCATGCCATACGGTATTGCTGCTTTTGGCGGCGATTACATCGTCGTTCATGCCTTAATCCTATCCAAACATATTTGAAATTTCGGGTACACCCCCAAAGTCCCTGTCCTTCCTGGACAGGCATCGTCTTTTCTCCCTCTCCCTCTGGGAGAGGGTTGGGGTGAGGGGATCAAGACCATCGACGAAGTGCTTGATTTGATTCCCCTCATCCTAACCTTGCATCCTCGGCGCGCCAAGCAGGGCCATTCCCTGGCCCTGGCTTTCTCCCAGAGGGAGAAGGGACTCCCGGACTTGTTGAAGGGGTTCTGTACGACATTGAATATGTGCGAATCTAGTCGTATTTGAGGTACTTGAAGCGCGGATCGTCCGGCGTCCCCTCAAGCGCACTACCCTCTTCTTTGCCGGGCTGCCACATCACCACTTGTTCGATTTTTCTAGCGAGATCAAAATCTTTATTGGTGATGCCCTTGGCCGCGTGGTTCATGAGCTTTACGATAACGAAGGCATAGGACACGGTGAGATCGGGGTGATGAAAAGCCGCTTCCGCCAGGTGCCCCACGGTGTTGACCACCATCAGCGTGCCTTTCCAGCCCGACGTCTTATATTTGCGCCTGATCCAACCCTCTTCCAGATACCAATGCGGGAGGTCCTCCTTGAGCCTCGCTTCGACTTCTTCATCGGTATACGTTTCTTCGTGTTGCTTAATTCGCCAGCCCATCACAGGCCTCCTCGCGTCTAAAAATAGGTTTCGGTATTTTAACCCTATAAGCGGAGATGCGCATGCGAATATGTTTCACACTCTGCGGATCGAGCGCATCGGTGCGCCGGTGCTGGCCGCACAACACCCCTCGGAATCCGAGATAATCCGGGCCGAGAGCCATCAGCGGCTCAATATCGTAAGTTTGCAGCGATCCCGCGAGTCCCGCAAACAGCCCGAGCCGCCGGCACTCTTGAACGAAGGCCGCAAGCTCAGCTTCGTCGAGGTAGGCGCGCAGACCCCGGCCGCGCTTCTCGGCCGTATCGACCATAGCGCCCACCAGCCCGTGATCGGCAAAGGCGCGCAGGGCGGCAACCGGACTGCTTTCACGGTCGGCGAACAGCACCCCAACCACTCGCGCCCCCTGCTGTACTTCCTTTTCAATCGCAGCGAGCACTGCGGCCCGGCGATCGCACTCAAAAAACCCGACCTTGACGAAAGCGACGCCGGTGGCAGCCGTTTCCACCACGGCGCGACGCACCCGCTTTGGGATCGCCGGAAGATCGCCTGTTGCGGCGCTCACCGGCCGGCGCGCCTTGACCCACGCGACGACCTCACGCATGGTCGCAAACGACACGGCGCCAAGGGCGCCTCGCGCAGGCGCCTTAAGATCGATGATATCCGCGCCTTCCTGAAACGCGGTCCTGGCCTCGGCGACCGATTGGACGCTCGCCAGAAACCCGGTCATGCGACATCGCCTAAGCGGCCGCGACGAAAGGCCTGCACGCGCTCCATCAGCCATTCCCAGGCCTCGCGCTCGCGCTCACCCGCGGTTTTGTCTATCGCGGTGCGCAGGTAATCAATCTCGGCATCGACCTTGGCCACGGGCAAGCGGCACAAACGGCTGACCAGGATCGCCGCTTCGATCACGGCTCCCTGAGCGCGATTGAAGCCTTGGAAAGCCCGATGCGCCTGTTCGTGCACGACCTCGCAGACAAACCTTGGCCGCAGCTCATCCGGCTCCACCCGTAGCGCCCGGACTTCGATATGCGCCAGGGTATCCGTCAACCGGCATCCCTGAATCGAAGCGGCCGGCACTGTGGGCCACGAGCGTCGGCCGGTTAAACACCCGGCGATGATCGCGACATTGTCAGTCAGATTGAGCACCGCCTCGCCGCGACGCTCCAGATTGGACAACGTGCGGCACGGGCGGAACGGCGCGATGATGACTCGCGGCCCCTCGTAGTGAAATCCCATCGGCGCGATATGCGGGCTCGCGTCTTCGTTCAAGGTCGTGATCACGGCTTCAAAAATCATGCGCCTACTTTTTCGCTTTCCCGAGCGTGCTTCCGGACGGTTTGTAGGCGTGCAGTGCGTTGGGATCGCGCCGCACTTGGTCCCGCGCCGCGCACCCCCACCGGAGGGGCTCGTCCTGCATGTAACGTTTTCCCAGTTGCCAAGCCAGTTGCGCGCGCGCCAGCTCGACCCCCATATAAAAAGCATGCGGCGCATCGCTTTCCAATTCTTTCAGATGCGGAAATAGATCAAAAGGGTCGCGCGCCGTGACCATCCCGTCGCGATTGTACACATGAATGCCCACTTCCGAGACCTGGACGCGATAACTGGGATCGCGGATCTCCGTGGCGGTCTCGGCGATCTCGCTCTCGGTATATGGAAACGGCTTACGATCATGGACGGTGAGCAGCGAGCCGTCATAACCTCTAGGTAGGCTTGCGTCCTCGCGGGCGGCAAACATGATCCGGCGCCCGGTGTCGAGCTCCCGGACCACCGATCGCGCGTGCGCGCTGACCTGGGTCGTCAATAGGTTATCGATCCGCAATTCGGACAGGATCCCCAGCATGAAAGCATTAAGGCCGGTGGTATCGGCGTCGGTAAGCTCGGAGAGATTACCGGTCCCCATCATGATCTCGATGCCGGGATAGCGTTGTCTTAATTGGCTATAGCGTACCAAGGATTCCGTCAGGCCGAAGTGTATGGGATCGAGAACACTGTCGGCGAGAAACGGTTGACCGCGTGCGAGCATGACATCGATGGCTCGGAAGAGTGAATCCAGATCTCCCGCGCGTTCCGGAATCAACACCGGCACGGCGTCGACATCACCGGCAAGATCGACGGTGCTTTCCTTTAGGCTCAGTAGATAGTGGGCACCTGATCTCGCTCCACGCAGAAGATCATCGGTCTCCAAGGAATCGACACTGATTTGATAACCGCGCTCGCGCAGCGCCGCGATCGACGCTTCGAGGTGCGGGAAAGGCACCGCCGGCAAACAACCGAGATCGATGACATTGGCGCCATCCCTCACGTAGGCATCGGCTTGTTTGATGATCGCCTCGATCTCCATGCGGGGCGCCTCGACGATTTCCGCGAATATCCGGATCGTGTAGCGATCGAGCGGCCGGGCCTTGGCGCCTTGACCGAAAAAGGCAGGCAGGTCTTTCATCTCGTCGGGCCCCCGCAGTATCGGGATCCCGAAGCGGCGCGAGCTTTGATCGAGATCCCCCGCACACAAGCCGGGCACGATGATGCGGTCGATTCCATTCACGTCTTGTAAGCGGCGATTGATCATCTCGGCGCTCATCAAGGCTGCCACATTCACCCCGATGTTTAACACCCGGTAGGTAAAATCCGCCGGTTGCATCGCCTGCAGGATACGTTCGAGACCCCGTTCGGCTAGTTTCCCCGTCAAGAATAGGATCTGCTCCACGCCATTCCAATCGCATTTGCATTTCAGTCCCCCAATCATACGCGCTCTATGGGTGGAGAGAGAAAAATCACAGCCCGCACGTCGCGAGCGCTCTCGCCTGGTTTCGTCGGGCGTGCCCCGCTTTGGTGCGTGCAGTGATTCGACATGCCCCAAGGATGTGCGCGCCGGACGCTTTGGGAAAATGTGAAACTACTTTTTTTTCAGTATGTTACCGAAGCACCACGGGTTGGTATGCTGTTTGTGCTGGAACTACGACCTTCCCCGGTTCGGAAGCGGCGGGTGAGTCGCTTCCACGCACATTCGCGGAGGTAGGGTATGCAGACAAGAATACGCCTAGTAATCATCGGTAACGGTATGGTAGGTCACAAGCTCATCGAAACTTTGGTGGGCTCCGCGGCCGCGCATCAATTCGAGCTGGTCACCTTCTGCGAAGAACCCCGCTACGCCTACGATCGAGTCCACCTGTCCGAGTTCTTTAACGGCAAGACCGCGCAAGATCTGTCGTTGGTGGCCGAGGATTTCTATTCACGGCACGGCGTTACGGTTCACCTGAACGACAAAGCGGTGGCCATCGATCGGGCGCACAAGATCGTTGCCTCCGCGCGCGGACGCGAGGTCGCTTACGACAAGCTGGTGCTCGCGACCGGCTCTTATCCCTTCGTGCCGCCCATCCCCGGCAGCGATCGCGAAGGCTGCTTCGTCTATCGCACCATCGAGGATCTAGAGGCCATCACCGCCAAGGCGCAAGGGAGCCGCATCGGGGTCGTGGTCGGCGGCGGTTTGCTCGGTCTGGAGGCAGCTAACGCCTTGAAGAGTCTCGGACTCGAGACCCACGTGGTCGAGTTTGCACCGCGCCTCATGGCGGTGCAGATCGATGCGGGCGGCGGCGCCGTCCTGCGCAGCAAGATCGAAGCGCTGGGGGTCCGAGCGCACGTCGCCAAGAACACCACGGGCATCGTGGCAAGAGCCGAGCGCCAGCACCGCATGGAGTTCGAGGACGGCGGATCTCTGGAGACTGATCTGGTCGTTTTCTCGGCCGGGATCCGGCCGCGCGATGAGATCGCGCGCGCCTGCGATTTAGCCATCGGTGCTCGGGGCGGCATAGAAATTAATAATCATTGCCAGACCTCGGATCCCGATATCTATGCCATCGGCGAGTGCGCCGTATGGAACAACCAGATCTTCGGCCTGGTCGCGCCGGGGTATCAGATGGCCCAGGTGGCGTCGGCCCACCTCTGCGGGGACGCGGCAAGCTTCACCGGCGCCGACATGAGCACCAAGCTCAAGCTCCTGGGCGTCGATGTCGCCAGCATCGGAGACGCGCATGGCAAGAGCCACGGCGCGCGCGCCTACACCTTCATCGACGAGCCGAACGGGATCTACAAGAAGTTGGTAGTGAGCGCCGAGGGCAAGCACTTGCTCGGCGCGGTCCTGGTGGGCGAGGCCGAGGCGTATGGAAACCTCCTACAGATCATGCTTAACGGCCTGAGCTTGCCCGAGCATCCCGAGGCGTTGATCCTGCCTTCGAGTCCGGTCGGCGCGCCCGGCCTCGGCGTCGATGCTTTACCGGAAGTGGCCCAGATCTGCTCCTGCAACAACGTCAGCAAGGGGCAAATCTGCACGGCCATCCAAAATGGTGCGACGAGTTTGGGAGGCCTAAAGTTGGCAACCAAGGCCTCCACCACCTGCGGCGGCTGCGCGCCGCTCGTGACCCAAATCCTGAACAAGGAGATGGCCCGGCTCGGGTTCACCGTTAAGAAGGATATCTGCGAGCATTTCCCTCACTCCCGCCAAGAGCTGTACCACATCGTTCGGGTCGAACGCTGCAAGACCTTCGAGGAGTTACTGCACAAACACGGCCGCGGCCGCGGCTGCGACATTTGCAAGCCGGCGGTGGCTTCCATCCTGGCCGCGTGCTGGAACGACTATGTCTTAAAGAAGGAGCATGCGGGGCTGCAAGACACCAACGATCATTATCTCGCCAATATGCAGAAGGACGGCACCTATTCGGTGATCCCGCGTGTCGCGGGCGGGGAGATCACCCCTGAGAAACTCATCGCGCTTGGACGGGTGGCGAAGCAGCACGGGCTTTACACCAAGATCACGGGCGCGCAGCGCATCGATATGTTCGGGGCGCGCGTCGATCAGTTGCCGCACATCTGGAAGGACTTGGTTGCCGCGGGTTTTGAATCCGGCCATGCGTATGCCAAGGCCTTGCGCACCGTCAAATCCTGCGTCGGCAGCACCTGGTGCCGTTACGGGGTCCAGGACAGCGTGGGGCTCGCGATTGAGATCGAGGATCGCTACAAGGGCTTGCGCGCGCCGCACAAGATCAAGATGGCGGTCTCCGGCTGCACCCGCGAGTGCGCGGAGGCGCAGGGCAAGGACGTGGGAGTGATCGCAACCGAGAGCGGTTGGGCCCTTTACGTCTGCGGCAACGGCGGCATGAAACCTCGGCACGCCGATCTGTTCGCCACCAACCTTGATAAGGAAACCCTGATCAAATACATAGACCGCTTTTTCATGTTCTACATCCGCACCGCCGGCCGTCTGCAGCGGACCGCCGCGTGGATGGAAAACATGGAAGGCGGCCTCGAGTACCTGAAAGACGTCATTATCCATGACACGCTCGGGATCTGCGCGGAACTGGAGGCGGAGATGGCGGCGGTCATCGACACCTATGAATGCGAATGGAGAAAAACCATCGAGGACCCCGAAAAGGTCAAGCGTTTCCGCCACTTCATCAATAGCGATAAGAAAGACAGCAACGTGATCTTCGTGCGCGAGCGCGGCCAGATCCGGCCGGCGACCGAAGCAGAAAAGCTGGTTCGCGCCAAGAGCGCGTGAAGGATTGAACCATCTACCGTGAGAGGGGCAAATCTAGCTGTGGCGATCGAGGTTGAGGAATCGTGGATGGATGTTTGCGCGCTCGACGATTTAGTCCCCTGGTACGGCGGCTGCGCTCTGGTGCAAGACCGCCAAGTCGCGATATTTTACCTGAACGAAGACGGCCTCTATGCGATCGACAACTACGATCCCATCGGCAAGGCCAACGTCTTGCACCGCGGTATCGTCGGTGATATCAATGGTGAGCTCGTCGTCGCCTCACCGCTCTACAAGCAGCACTTCAGCCTGATCACGGGACAATGTCTCGAGAAAAAAGAAGCCCGTGTCGAGACTTACGCGGTGCGAGTCGTCGCGGGCCGGGTGCAGGTTGACGGACTGAGAGCTGCGCCATGAAAAAGCATAAGGAAAACAAGCCGTGGATCTTGAGTACTACACCGCCGATGTGTTCACCCATTCCGTGTTTCATGGCGCGCAGATCGCCGTGTTCCCCCACGCCCGAGGGCTGGATGCGGCGATGATGCAACTGATCGCCCGGGAGCTAAATCTCCCGCAAACCGTGTTTGTGTTTCCTCCGCTAGAAGATACCGGCAGGCGGCGGATCCGCATCTTTTCGCCGCTGGCCGAGGCCGAGTTCGGCGGGCACGGGATCATCGCCGCCGCGTTCGTGCTCGCCTCGATGGGCGCGATCGCACTGCCGCAACCGCACACTCCCGTCGTCCTCGAGCAGACGAGCGGCCCCGTGGAAGTGCACATCACCCGCGATCCGAAAGCGCCTGCCACACCGACGCGGGCGCAATTTTCCATGAAGACCCGGTATACGATCGACCGGTTCGTGCCGGCGGAAGACGAGCTGGCCGGGATCTTGTCCTTGGGCGTCTCCGACCTCCGGGCACCGCGGGCGCCTAGATATACTCCGCTGCTGGTATCCTGCGGGTATCCCTATCTCATCGTGCCTATCAGCTCTTATGCAGCGGTACGCCGCGCTCAATTTAATTATACGGCGTGGAGCCAATCCACGGCGCCCGCGATCTTTGCCCGCGAGGTCCTGCTCTTTTCCCGCCACAGCGAAACGCCCCGGTTCGATTTCCATGCGCGGCTCGTCGCTCCCCACATTGGCATTGGCGACGATCCCCCGATCGCATCGGCGATGCCGGCCTTCGCGGGTTATCTTTGCTCTCACCCGCACATCAGGACCGGGACGTACAGTTTCACCATTGAGCGGGGAGAAGCCAGGGCCCGCAAAAGCCTCTTGAGCGTGGAGATGAATAATCAACGAACCGCGGATCTCACCGTCCGGGTGGGCGGTCCCGCGGTCATGGTCAGCAAGGGGCTGATGAGCATTCCGGTTTGAAATCAATTTTACTTCGCGGGCGGGGGATGAACCCCGCCCTTGACCAAAGGGGAGAGTTGCACTACTCCCCTTTGGAAACCCCAATGCTAAAGTGCCCGCCGTAAACGGCGGGGGATTCAGAATCGAGGAAGCGGGAGATCGGACCTAGTGAAAATCTTAACGCGTTTAGGCAGGAGACGATGAAATGAGTCATTTTCTTGATCGCCTGCGATTCTTCAAACGGGTCCAAGGCACGTTTTCGAACGGCCATGGCATCGTCACCAATGAGGATCGCCAATGGGAGGACGCCTATCGCAACCGCTGGCGCTTCGACAAGGTGGTGCGCTCGACCCACGGGGTCAACTGCACCGGGAGTTGTTCCTGGAACATCCACGTGAAAAACGGGCTGGTCGCCTTCGAGATGCAGGCCACCGCTTACCCGCGTACCCGCCCCGATCTACCGGACCATGAGCCGCGCGGCTGCCAGCGCGGTGCCAGCTATTCCTGGTATTTATACAGCCCCCACCGGGTCAAGCACCCGCTCATCCGCAGCCGCCTCCTCGACCTCTATCGCACTGAGCGCGCGTGGGGTCTCGACCCCGTCGAGGCCTGGGCCGCGATCCAGGAGGACCCCGAGAAACGCCGGCGATACACCGCCGTGCGAGGCCTGGGAGGTTTCGTGCGCAGCGACTGGGAGGAGGTGACCGAGATTATCGCTGCGGCCAATGTGTATACGATACAAAAATATGGGCCGGACCGGGTGATCGGCTTCTCGCCGATCCCGGCCATGTCCATGATCAGTTATGCGGCCGGGACCCGCTACCTCGGACTCATCGGCGGGGTGCCGTTATCCTTCTATGACTGGTACGCCGATCTGCCGCCCTCCTCGCCCCAGACCTGGGGCGAGCAAACCGACGTCCCCGAGTCGGCGGACTGGTACAACGCGGGCTACATCATCGTGTGCGGGGCCAACCTCCCGATGACGCGCACCCCCGACGCCCATTTCTGCGCCGAGGTGCGCTACAAAGGCACCAAGGTGGTGGCGGTGGCGCCCGACTACGCCGAGTACGTCAAGTTTGCCGATCTCTGGATGCCGGTAAAACAAGGGACGGATGCGGCCCTGTTTCTGGCCATGGGCCATGTGGTGCTCCAGGAATTCGTCTTGGAGCGCAAGGAAGCCTATTTCCTCGAGTACGCCCGCGCCTACACCGATCTCCCCATGCTGGTGCGTCTGCGGCCCCATGGCGAGGGTTACACCTTTGACCGGCTGCTGCGCGCTTCGGACTTCGACGATAGTCTCGGCGAGGCCAACAACCCCGAGTGGAAGTGTGTGGTCTGCGATGAGGAGACCGGCAACTACACCGTACCGAACGGCTCTATCGGTTTCCGCTGGGGCGAGGAGGGCCGCTGGAACCTCAAGCTCAAGAACGGTGATACGGGCCCGGGCACTCGCCCGCGATTGAGCTTCAGCGCCGGTTCGGACGCGGTGGTCTCGGTCGCCTTTTCGCACTTCGAATCCGCCGGCGGGCGTATCGTCAATCGCAAGGTGCCGGTCCGCAGGCTCCGGCTCAACGGTGAAGAGGTGCTCGTCGCCACAGTCTTCGATCTCCAGCTCGCCCAGTACGGCGTGGATCAGGGCCTCGGCTGCGCGCACGTGGCCGCAAGCTACGACGACACCCAAATACCGTACACGCCCGCCTGGGCCGAAGGGATCACGGGCGTCAGGCGCGCCGACATCATCCGCACCGCGCGCGAATTCGCCGACAACGCCGCCAAGACACTCGGCAAGTCCATGGTGATCCTGGGGGCGGGGATCAACCACTGGTATCACAGCGACATGACCTACCGCTCCATCATGAACCTCCTGCACCTCTGCGGCTGCGTGGGCCAGAGCGGTGGCGGCTGGGCGCATTACGTCGGGCAGGAAAAGCTGCGACCCCAGGCGGGCTGGGCGCCCATCGCCTTTGCGCTCGACTGGCACCGGCCGGCGCGGCAGATGAACGGCACCAGCTTCTGGTACTTCCACACCGATCAATGGCGCTACGAGCGGCTCGCGGCCGACGGTCTCCTAGCCGCGACGGCCAAGGGAAAGTACCGTGGCCACACGCTTGCCGACTACAACGTGGTCTCCCAGCGGCTCGGCTGGCTGCCTTCCGCGCCCCATTTCAACCGCAACCCGCTCGCGATCTGCACAGAGGCCGAGTCGGCGGGCGCGCAGAACGAGCAGGAGATCGTCGATCATCTCGTTGCCCGGCTCAAGAGCGGCGAGATCCAATTCGCCGCCGAGGACATCGATGCCCCGGAGAACTTCCCCCGCAACCTCTTCGTCTGGCGCGCCAACCTCATCGGCTCCAGCGCCAAGGGCCATGAATATTTCCTGAAACACCTCCTCGGGGCCCAGAACGGGGTGATGCAGGAGGTACTTGAGGAAGCCAAGGGGAAAGAGATCAAATGGCGTAGCGAGGCGCCCATCGGCAAGCTCGATCTCCTGGTCGATATCAACTTCCGGCTCAACTCCACCGGGGCCTACTCGGACATCGTCCTGCCGACCGCCACCTGGTATGAGAAGAACGATCTCAACACCACCGACATGCACCCCTTCATCCACCCTCTGACGGAGGCGGTGAATCCCGGGTGGGAGAGTCGCAGCGACTGGCAGATCTTTAAAGGCATCGCCAAGAATTTCTCTGTGCTCGCGGAGAAGCACCTCGGGCGGCGCAAGGACCTCGTCTCCATCCCGCTCATGCACGACTCGCCCGCCGAGCTCGGGCAGCCGCTCGGGGTGCGCGACTGGAAGCGGGGCGAGTGCGCGCCCGTCCCCGGCAAGACGCTGCCGATCTTCAAGGTCGTCGAGCGCGACTTCGGGGCGACCTACAAGAAGTTTTGCGCGCTCGGGCCGCTCATGGTCTCCCAAGGCAACGCCGTGAAGGGCCTCGCCTGGAACACCGCAGAGGAATACGAGCGCCTCAAGATCCAAAACGGCATTGTCGCCGAGGCTGGGATCACGCGAGGCATGCCATCCCTCGCGGACGACATCCACGTCTGTGATGCGATCCTGATGCTCGCGCCCGAGACCAACGGCGAGGTCGCCCACAAGGGCTGGGAGGCCCTCGGCAAGAAGACCGGTACGGACCATACGCATCTCTCGAGCGCGCGCCGCGAGGACAAGATGAGCTTCAAGGATCTGGTGGTGCAGCCGCGCAAAGTCATCACCGCCCCGACCTGGAGCGGGGTGGAATCGGAGAAGGTCAGCTACAACGCGGGCTACACCAATATCCACGAGCGCATCCCCTTCCGCACCCTCACGGGCCGGGCGCACTTCTACCAGGACCACGAGTGGATGCTGGACTTCGGCGAGGGCTTCTGCACCTTTCGCCCGCCGGCCGATCTCAGGGCCACCGAGGGCATCACCCGTCGGGTCAAGGGCAAGCCCCATCTCCTCCTCAACTGGATCACGCCTCACAGCAAGTGGGGCATCCACTCAACCTTCAACGATAACCTGCGCATGCTGACCCTTTTCCGAGGCGGCCCGGTGGTGTGGGTCTCGGAGACGGACGCGAAATCCATCGGCCTTAAGGACAACGACTGGGTCGAGGCCTTGAACGTCAACGGCGCCACTGTGGCGCGCGTGGTGATGAGCCAGCGCGTCCCCCAAGGGATGGCCATGATGTACCACGCCCAGGAGAAGATCGTGAACGTGCCGGGCTCGAACACCACCGGCAAGCGCGGCGGGATCCTGAACAGCGTAACGCGGGTGGTGGTCAAACCCACACACATGATCGGCGGCTACGCGCAGTTGAGCTATGGCTTCAACTACTACGGCACCGTCGGAACACAGCGGGATGAGTACGTCGTGCTGCACAAGATCGAGGACGCCGCAATCGACTGGCTGGAGCGGCCGCTGACCCCGGCGCGCGAGGCACAGATGAACCCGCCGGGGATCGGGGAGATGGAAGCGCCGCAGCCCCTGCCGCTCGCGGCACGCGAGCGGGCCCCGGCGGGGATCGAGAGCGCTTTTCCCCCTCACCCCCCCCCTCTCCCGGGGAAGGGCGAGGGAGAGGGTGCATCCGTCTCCCCCGGAACCATCGCACAGGAGATCGCATGATATGAAGGTCCGCGCCAATTTCGCCATGGTCATGAACTTGGACAAGTGCATCGGGTGCCATACCTGCTCGGTCACCTGCAAGAACGTCTGGACGAACCGCCCGGGCATGGAGTACGCCTGGTTCAACAACGTCGAATCCAAACCCGGCATCGGTTACCCGAAGAACTGGGAGGACCAGGCCAAGTGGAACGGCGGCTGGGTGGTGAAGGACGGCGAGCTCGAGCTCAAGTCGGGCGGCCGCTT
>JBIMKD010000218.1:0-16575 GCA_043673815.1 Chromatiales bacterium | reverse complement strand
CGGGAAACCCGCGAAGGTGGTGATCGTCGCCTGCATGCGCAAGCTCCTCAGCATCATGAACGCCATGCTCAAATCCAACTCACCTTGGAACCCAAAAATCGCTTGACAACGAACACGGTTGCTCTCCCGGAGGGAGAGGGAACTTAATCAGAGCCTTCCTTAAGTTAAACTCACGCGGCAGCACTGATCGTGCACCCGCTTACTGATGCTCGTCTCCACGAGCTGTCCCTCCCCATGTGCTTACCCGCATCCTGAGAATGCTCCCGGCCGATCTCGGAATCCGCGCGACGGTGTCCCCATAGCTCCCCTCACACTAAAAAGACCCCGGCCCGAGCGGACCGGGGAGGTGGTGGAGGCAGGAGCTATAATCTGGCCGCGCCGCATTGCGGTTGAGCAACCGATCCATATCCAATCGTCCCTTTTGCCCAGCTCACGCCAATCGGCCAGTTCGTCTGCATCCGCACGCGCGCCGATGTACGTTAGGGCCAGCGTGAGAAAGACGCCGAAGCTGCCGGCGAGCAGACCCAAAATAAAGCCCCACATAAAATTACTCATAAAAATTCTTCCTCAGTTTAGATGGGTTAATGATTGAAGCCCTCTATTGCTTTGCTCAATGTCCATGGATCTGGTCGAACACCCCGCCATCGGCAAAGTGGACCTGATTGGTTTTCTTCCAATCGCCCACTATTTCCGCGAGCGTAAATAGCGTCAGCTTCGGGAACTGGGAGGCGTATTTGGCCGCCACCTCCGCATCCACCGGCCGGTAAAAGTGCTTGGCGACGATCTCCTGGCCTTCCTTGGTGTAGAGATACTCAAGATAGGCGTGCGCGGCCTCGATCGTGCCGTGCTTGTCTGCGACCTTTTCGACCACGGCGACCGTAGGCTGGGCCAGGATGCTGCTTGGTGGCACGACGATGTCGAACTTATCCGGGCCTAACTCCCTGCCGGCCAGCAGAATCTCATTCTCCCAGTTGATAAGCACATCTCCGATGCCACGTTGGACAAAGGTGGTGGTCGCGCCGCGCGCGGCGGTATCGAGCACCGGCACGTTCTTATAGAGCTTGGCGATGAAGTCTTTGGCCTTGGCTTCGTCACGATTCGATTTCAGCAAGGCGTAACCCCAGGCGCCGAGGTAGTTCCAGCGGGCGGCACCGGAAGTCTTGGGATTCGGGGTGATTACCGAGACGCCGGGCTTAACGAGGTCATCCCAGTCCTTAATCCCCTTGGGGTTACCCTTACGCACCAGAAAGGCTATCGTGGAGGTGTAGGGGGAGCTCGAGTCCGGCAGATCGGATTGCCAGTTCTTGCGCAGGAGCCCGGATTTCTCCGCGATCGCATCGATGTCGTAGGCGAGCGCGAGAGTCACCACATCCGCCTCGAGCCCGTCGATCACGGCGCGTGCCTGTTTACCGGATCCGCCATGCGACTGCTGGACGGTCACGGTATCGCCGGTCTTTTCCTGCCAGTGTTTCGCGAACGCCGGGTTGTACTCCTGGTACAGCTCGCGCGTCGGATCGTAGGAGACATTCAGCAAACGGATCTCCTTGGCCCACGATGCTAGCGGGTTGATCAATAACACTAAGGTGGTGACGGTAAGTGCGGTCAAACCTCCTCTTGTAAACATAGTATTTCTCCTTGGCTTTATTGGAATAGATCAAAAAGCGAGTTGGACCCGGCCCAGCACCACTTTCTCGTCGTCGAGGTCCTTGGGTGCTTCAGGCGTGCCGCCCCCGCCGCCGTCAAACATCGTTTGTTCATAGTTCAAAACCAGCTTCACGTTCTGGTTGAGGTACCAGTTCAAGCCAAAAGCGAAGGCCTGCGCCTTCTGAGCCGCCTCAGTAGGATCTGCAAAGGAGTCGTCGCCAGCGTCAAAGGCCTCATCGTCAATACTGAGCTCGCTATAGCGCGCCATCAGCTCGAACGCACCCCAGGTGCCGCTTTGGAACGAGAACGGGCTCTTTGGTATTACGCCCTTGTAGGTGGAGTCCTCACCCGTGAGCACATAGCCGAACGCCGCTTGCCAAGCATCGTTGTCGACTTGGCCCGATCGCCTCGCACCACCGATGTCGCGCGCGACATCCTGGGAGACGTTGACGTATTCCCAAAGAAGCCCGAAGGGGCCATAGTAGTAATATCCCTGCGGAGAGAGCCGGAGCCGTTCACCATCAGAGAAGGTGGTACCGCGATAGTTGAAGAACGTCTCCTGCCCCGACGTCCTGTAGCTGGGCAAATTGGGGGAGCTCGGACTGCCCTCGGCGTTGACGTAGCTCGCGGCGAAACCGATCCCGAGGCCCTGCAAGGGCACGATGCTCGTGTCCTTGAATGGATGAGCGTAGATCCGGCCTGCGAAGTCCTTGTCGACGTTGTTGTCGATGTCGCCTACGTCGTCGCTCGAACGGCCGTCATTGGACCCGTTCAAGACGGCCGCCGAATAGGTGAAGAGCCCACTGCCGATATCACCGTGCAGCTCGCCGCCGATATCGCGGTTCGGCACGATGTTATTGGGCAGCGCCCGCTCGACGAAACGGATGGCCGAGGCCGACTGCAGGCGCTCAATGCCGAACGGTGTCTTGAACTTTCCGCCCTTGATCTGCAACCAGGGCAGAAAGCGCGCGTCGACGTAGGCGTCCTGGATGACCGTCTTGCCGCCGGCGAAATCCGGCATGATCCTGAAATCGAAAATGTTGAAGACCGTGCCTTCGATGTATGGGCGCACGCGCCGGAGCAAATAGGTGTCGTCGGTCCCCGGGACAAAGCTCTCGAAGAACCAGCGGCTGTCTGCTTGTAAGAACCCGCGTAGCTTGAGCTGGAAGGCCCCGTCGGTGGACTTGAGCGCAAATCCGTCCGCTCCCGCCGAGACCGTGGCCGTCTGTTTGGCCTTGTCGGCAAGCTTGGTTTCCTGATCGACCTCGAGCCGCCGCTCGAGCGTCCGCACCTTGAGGTCGAGCTCGTCGATGCGCTGCTGTACCGCGGGCGAAATGGCCTCCTCCGCTGCGAGCGAAGCATGAAAACCCGTGGCGAGCCCGCCCAGGAGGGTGAGTGTGAGCGTGGAGTTTCTCATAGAAAAAATCTCCTATTCTTACGAGAACCTCCGGTGGCCCGGTTAGCTCCTGGTTAAATGATACCTGTGTTCACCTCCAGTGGACTGGTGGGGTTAATAGGCCGGTCTGGTCAGTTCCGATTTTACTGTCTTGCAGAGGCGGAGGAAGCACGGAGCTTTTCCTTGCGCTCGATCTGCACGATTTGTCCGTTATGGACAGTGATCTCCACGGCGCCGTAGTGAAGCCCCTGGAGCGCCAAACGGATGTCCTCGACTGAGAGACGCGGGGTTTGACCGATCCCAAGGGGAACATTCGCGCGATTGCCTTGCATGGTAGAGATCTCGGGTTCAAAATAATGTGATGCGGTCGTCGGTTCATAGGGCTACTGCCATTGCGAGCACTGTAGCGCGGAAGATATATTAGGTAAAAGACTATATTCCTATTTTTATATAGCTATATAGAATAAAAACTGTTTGGACCGGGGATCCGAGAACGATGGACGCTAGGTAGCCCGCGCTAGCCGCGCAGATCGTGAGCCGCCGCGTTCACGGTATGTTGCCCTTCAGTAGGAACGCGCAAGGCGGCGGAGCCGCTTGCGCTGATTCTGAACCCGTACTTGGGGACCGGCCACCTGACTCTTTGGCAACCCAAGGCTGAAGTGCCCGCCGCAAGCGGCGCGCTACTGGTGAAAAGTGCGAACCGCTCTTTAAAGTGCTGCCAACGCGCGATCGTAATCCGGCTCGTGGCCGATTTCGGGGACGAGCTGTGTGAATATAACCCGGTCTTTTTCATCCAGGACCACGACAGCCCGCGCCGTGACTCCCGCAAAAGGACCGTCCTCGATCAAAACACCGTAGTCCCGAGCGAAGGCTCGCGATCGCATCAAAGAAAGTGAGATCACGTTAGTCGTCGCTTCCGCCTTACAAAAGCGCGTCATTGCGAACGGTAGATCCGCCGAGATCATCAAAAAGACCACATCGCCGTAACCTTTCGCCGCGTCGTTAAAACGCTTCGTGGACGCGGCACAAACGGGTGTGTCGAGGCTTGGAAAGATATTCAGCAGTTTCTTCTTGCCCTGGTATGTCGCCAAGGTGACATCATTCAGGGCGCTGTCTACGAGGGTGAAATCGGGGGCCTGGCTGCCGATCGCCGGTAAATTGCCGTTGGTATGTATCGGGGCGCCCTTGAGGGTAACCGTTGCCATTTATTCATGCTCCTGACTGGTCATCGAGGTGCCTCGCGGCCCACGCGATCTTACCGCAGAGAGATCCCCACTCCGGCGATCTCAAGGCTTGCTCATCAAATCGCTTCCGGGGCGGTGACGGACTCGTGGTAATCAATTCTAGTGTTGCTCGTCTTTCAGTCCGTCGGCGTATTCGTCGGGATCCAAAAGACGATTCATCTCATTCATGTCATCTGGTTTGAGCCGAAAGATCCAGCCTTCGCCGTAGGGATCACGGTTGACGATTTCTGGACTTTGATTGAGCGCCTCATTCACCTCCACGATTTCGCCGGACAGCGGACAGTAAAGATCCGATGCCGACTTTACCGATTCCACGACGGCGCATTCCGCCGTGGCCGGATAAGCCCCGCCGACTTCCGGTAACTCTACGAACACCATATCGCCTAACGCCTGCTGGGCATGATCGGTAATGCCGACGCGCATCGTACCGTCATCGAGTGGTTTTACCCATTCGTGGCTGGAGGTGTACTTACGGTCCTCGGGAATATTACTCATGCGTCGCTCGTGTCTCCTTAATTCGGTTCGATTCAATCTGCTCTGCTTGCCGCCCACACAACGCGCCGATCCTTTGCCGTTAAGTTTCCCGGAACAAGCCTTTGCGCCCGTTCCACCACGAATTCCGCCTGCCTATGATAACGTGAAGATACCACCTTAAACGAACCATCGTAAAAGTGATACGGCATTCGAGCCATGAAAAAACCGGACATCATGCGCATCCTATCGGGGGGCCAGACAGGGGTCGACCGTGCGGCCCTCGATACCGCCCTGGAATTGAGGATCCCCTGCGGAGGCTGGTGCCCCCGCGGGAGGCGTGCGGAAGATGGACGCATTCCGGCACATTACCCTCTACGTGAGCTTGATTCCGACCGCTATGGAGACCGCAGCGAACGCAACGTGCTCGACGCGGACGGGACCCTCATTCTGATACGTGGTGTGATGGACGGTGGCACGGCGCTGACGGCACGATGGGCCGCCCGCAACAGCAAACCCAACATAATTATTGACCTGCAACACCCACCGGGAACCGAGGTTATTTACGGGTGGATGGCGGAAAACCGCATCAAGGTGTTAAACGTGGCCGGACCGCGAGAAAGCAAGCAGCCCGGGATTTACACGCAGGCTAGGGAGTTTTTGCGCGTTGTCTTTTGTTTCATAAAGAAACAAACAAGCGTTTCGCGATCGTTATGAATCGCTCGCCGCTTTACGGATGAAAAATTCCCACACCCGTCCGCGCTCGTCCCAACGCAGCATCTCGTGTCCACTGCGTACACAAAAAGCGCGCAGGTCCACGACCGCCATGGGATCGGTCGCCAAGACCCGAAGGATTTGCCCAGGTTGAATCCGGTTCAGCTCGACCTTGGTCTTGAGCAACGGCAATGGGCACTTTAGATCCGTTACGTCCAGTACGGCAGTTATCGGCAAAGTCGGCACAATGTCGTTCATGGGATTACTATATGATCAATCCGGAGTTTGCCGCCACCGGGTATGTGCGTCCCCTACCTCGCGATAGGCTCGCCCGTCATAACGGGGCGCGCTAGCCGCCCATATGCTGGGCCCATAACCGTTTGCCGTGGCGGGTCACGTAACCCTCTTCACTCACCAGTCCCAAATAAATAGCCGCCTGTAGGACGGGTTTCTCATTGGCGTCCTTCAGATAGACTTGCCCGTCGCCGTAGCGCTGGTCGATCAGCCGGGAGAGGCGCACTTCGTTTACCGCTAGAGCTCGTGTCCGTGTCATGGGACTCTCCGCGTCACAGAAGATTCAGTGGATGAATTCGTCGGGGACTTTCATCAAACTGGGGTCGTCACGGAGCAACGACATGGGCACGATGTCTGAGAAATCATCCAGGGACCAGTTAACGAGCGTGTCTTCCCGGCTTACGTGTTGGACCTGAAGAGACTCCATCTCTCCGAAGCGTTTATTCAGATTCGCCATTGTGGTTCTCTCTAAATATGGTCGAGGCTTCTTGTGCTCTCATAGGGGATGCAGGCTATTTGCGTGCCAGGAGCATGTCCGTGTCGCCCAACGTCAGCCAGGCAATTCATTTCATTTGCGGGACACTTAGGCTTAGCTCGGGTACCGTCGAATGGAATGGTTGGCCGATGGGCCGAGCGATCCGACCAACCGTCGACAACTCCCGCAGTGTTTCGCGGGTCATGCCATGAAGCCGCGAAGAACCGTGCATGCAGCGGGCGTGAAAGTACGCGAAATGGCGCGCGCGACGGCTCTCGACGCGGGCGCCAATCGGGCGGAACGCAGTTCAACCTTTGTGCGCCCCCTTAATCGTCGCCTGCACCGATGGGCTATCTTTAGTGGCAAGTAAGCCCCGAACTGCCTCAGGCTCTCCGCGCGCAATGACCGGCTCTAGGATCGGCGCAAGGGATTTCAAAACCTGCACCGGTAGCGCGCTCGTGAAGCGATAACGCGCCGCTTCCGGGCCCGACACAAACGCGGTGATGGCGCCGAAGAACCGTTCGCCAAGCATAAAGGCGAAGGTCGCCGTGCGGTTTAGAACGCGCGACTCTATCAGGCGTCCGCCCGCGCCATAAACGTCTCGGCGATGATCGCCGGTGCCGGTCTTGCCAGCGACAATCAATGGCATGCCGTGAGGATCTTTAATTGCCCCTTTAAGCCTCTGCGCCGTGCCGTTCTCAACCACATCGATGAGCGCGGCGCGCGCCGCGGCCGCGACCTCGGGCGCAAGCACCGCTTGTCCGTGCGCAAGCGGCCGCTCGATAACTGTCTCATAAGGCGTGCTCGCCGCGAAGTGCAGAGATTCGAACCGGACCGCCGGATAGCGCACGCCCTCATTAAGCAGGATCCCAACGAGCTCCGCCAGCGCCCCGGGACGATCCGCGGAGGCGCCGATAGCGCAAGCATAAGAAGGCGTGAGGGTCTGAAATGGATATCCAAGGCGTTGCCACGCGCTGTGAATGTCTCCGAAAGCCTCTATTTCGAGCAAGCCTTTGATGCGTTTGTCCTGGGCATGCTTACGGCGGGTCTTAAACAGCCATTGATACACCTCCTGGCGTTGTTGCGTGCTCGCCGCAACGACATCCGCGAAGGGGGCGGCGGGGTGCGCTATGAGGTAAGTCACAAGCCAGAGCTCCAGCGGATGGATGTGGGCTAGATAACCGCGGTCGTGCAGATTGTAGCGTTCGGGAGAATACTGATCATAGAGGTCTTTGACCTTGGGCTCCGAAAGGTGAGCAGCATCGAGGCGGCGGCGCAGGTATGCGGTAAACGCGCGCAAGGTGCGGTCGGGAAAAACCGAGCGATAGACGGTGGCCAGACGCACCGCGGTAGGGTAGACGCTCTCGGCCAGCAAGTTCATCACTTGGCCCGGTTTCTTGCCCCGGTACTTCGCATAGAAGCGGCGCAGAAACGCTTGGCCTTCCTGATCGGCGAAACGCTCAAGATACTTGCGGCGCCACTCGCTGTCGGCGAATTCGGCCTTACGTCCCACGCTCCCGGGTTTGTACAGATGGTAATACACGATGTCGCGCATTATGCGGATGAAAACAAGGTTTACAGAATGCCGCAATCCCTCCCGGACGGACAGGACCTTGCCATTATCGGCGCCGTTGAAGTTTACGAAACTATGCAGCCCTCCGCCGGTGAAAAATTGTTCCCCGGGGTTGGCCGAATACCGCCGTTCCAAAGCGGCGTCCAGTAGCGCGGAGAGCGTCATGTGCGGGTTTGATCGCAACTGGTCGACCACCCACCGCGATAGGTGGTCGCGCGCATGAACGTCGGGCTTATTAAGTTCCTTGCGCTTGCCGCCCGCGTAGCGCCGATGCACCTCGGCCACGATCTCGAGATAATGCACCAGAGTGCGCAGCTTGGCGGTCGATCCGAGATCCAGTCGCACGCCCTCATTGATGTCGAGCGGGTTTGCGTAACTATCGGTCTGCACGCGGAGCAGATTACCCTTCGGGCTGCGTTCGAATAGGGTCATGCTATACACGACACGGCTTAAATCGTTGCCTTCGCCAAACAAGCGAAATCCAACGAGCCCCGCTGCGTGGGCGTGTTCCATAACAGAAAGATTTCGCAAAGCGTGCGTCACGGCCTGCTGCGCTGATTTATCGATGGTGCTTTTCGCGCTCAGATCCAGCCGATCCAGATCGTACAAACGCGAGACACCCAATGCCTGGGCTAAACGAGAGCGCAGCACGGTCTCGGTTTTATGATCGGTAAACTTTCGTTGTGCCTTCTCCACCGGTCCGCGGCGCGGCACGTTGCGTCTTCTGAGCGCGGCATCACGCAAAGCGGCTGGGATGATGCCATCGGTCGCGAGGAGCCGCAGGTAGCTGTCGGCTAACCGTTGCAACGCCTTATGACCGCGCCCGAGGAAATACGCTGGACGCCGCTGGGCCAATAGCAGCGACAGCGTGTCGCGGTAAGCTGCTGCTCGCTCCGTGAGCCCAGCGCCGCCGATACCTTCCTCGCGCAACAGACCATTCACCGCCGAAAAATCTTGGCCATACCAAACCCACAGGCCATCGCCGAGGCCGTGAACTTCGCCGTAACCGCGGGCGGCCGCGAGTGGAATGGTATTCACATAGGCAAGCGCGATCCCACGCCGGGACTCGAAGGTGTCGGGACTCTGGAGGTAAGCGCGCAACGAGGCGCTCGCCATCTGCCGTAGCTTGTCCCCGACAGACGCTGTCTGGCCACCCGGCGAATGACGGTATTTCTCTAACTGCGTGGCCAGCGTGCTGCCCCCGGTGACATGGATATTGGCGCCCAGTTTTTGCGCCAGTCCTTCGAGCACGGCCCGTCCGAAGCGATCCCATTCTATTGCCGGATTCTTATGGCGCTTGTTCTCATCCAGCAGTTCCCGGTTCTCGATGTAAAGCAAGGTGTGCAGAACGAGCGGTGGAATCGACGCGAAGTCCGAGTAGACGCGCGCCGGGTAGATCGCTTTGAAAAGGAGGCGATCGTCACGATCGAAGATCCGCAGCCCCCCCTGGGTTTTCTCCCGGTACGCGGTAAACAATCCGGCGTCGACCACGCGCTCCAGCATGGGCGAGAAGCGTGCCTGCCTTTTGATCTCGTAACCGGACTGCCGCAGACGCGTAACAAAGGCCGGGAGGCCGACATAACCGAGCCGCAAATCATAGGGTCCGGTCTCGGGAAAGCGAATTTGCGCGCTCGATCCCGGTTCCAGGGTATAGGTCAGTTGCGTGCCTAAGGACGAAAGATAGCGGGATTGGAGCGCCGACGAATCCATTTCCTCGATAAGGAAATGCGCCCCGACGGTTACGAGCCCGGCCACCGCGCTCCAGGACAAGATCGTCACCAATACCTTACGTGCCCTGCGTGTCATGGCGCGGTTTTATTTATTTTCTTTAACGCGCCGGGATACGCAATCGCTGTCCGGGCCGGATGATGCCCCGGCGCCCAATATCGTTCATAGCCATAAGATCCTTCAACGGTACGTTATATCGGCTTGCGACCAAAGAGCACGATTCGCCTTTGCGCACGATATGGGTACGGTCCTTAGACCGATTCCGCCGCGGCATTGTTTCGGTGGGGATCGGCGAAAACTTCATCGGGTTGTAGACCAAACCCGCGCGCAGGAATTCTCCGCTCGGGCGAATGAACTCCCGGCCCGCCGGCGATACAGATTCCGCGTAAGTCCCCGCACTCGCAACCCGAGTCCCGCTCGGCAACCAGATCTCAGAACCGGCCGGTAGGGAAACGAGTCCGCGCGCCGCCCGCCGTGTCCAGGCCGGGTTAAGATCCACGAGTAGCTCGCGGTGAACACCGTAACTCGTTGCTAATCGCGTGAGAGGAAGTGTTTGTCTCAACCGGAAACGTTGGTGGTCTAGGGGGCGCTGGTAGCGCACCCCTTCGGGGAAATAGCGCCGTTCAGCATCAAGGATGGAACGGACAGCCAGAAATTCCGCGTAAAAGTTACGTGAGGAAAACCCAAAGGTCTTGCCGCGGTAGCTCCGGACGATGCGACCGAAGTCACGCCCGAACTGCCGTTGAGCGCGCACCATCCCGCCCACGCCGTGGTTATACGAAGTGATGGCGAGGGCCCAGTCGCCGAGATCATCGTAGGCGTTCCGCAAGTAGCGCGCGGCGCCATGCGCGGCCAGGATAGGGTCGAAGCGTTCATCGACCGCACTGTTCATGCGGAGGAACCGCCGGCCGGTCTCCGGCATAAACTGCCAAATCCCGGCGGCGCCCGCCGAGGAGCGTGCGTTGTTAACGAACGACGATTCAATGTGGGGTAGGAGCGCGAGATCCTCGGGCAACGCCGCGTCGCGGAATATATCGCGCATGAGCCGATCGTAGCGGCCGCTGATCTCCAGACCTTTCAGGAACCGCTCGCGCATACCGCGCTGAGTCCGTACCCGGGAGGCCGCGCCCGCCAGGACATGCGTGCCGGTGCCGTGACCGATCACACCGAGCAGACGCCGCTGTTCTTTGTTCAAGCCCATCCTAAACTTGACCCGGCGCGCCAGCTCCCGCAATTCGCGCTCCAAGGATAGTTTCCGGGCACGCACGTAGGCTTGTTGGCGTGGGGTCTGCGCGTCCGCCACCGGCCCAGGAAGCTCAACGATGTCGTAGACGATACTTAGGTTTTCGGTATCGTGCAAAACGACCTGGTCGCGTCGCCAAACGGCGAACACCCGCCGCCAAAAATCCACCGCATTTCGCAGTTCCGGCGGCTGGGGGAATGGGTCACCAATGCTCCTGGAGGCGGTGTCAGCCCGCGGGCTGGCCGTGGAAGCCGCCGGAATCAAAGTTCCCAAGGCTAGAAACAGTCCGCCGAGTAATGCCTGGAATGGAATCGCTACAGTCTTGGTCATGATTAGTTTATTCTCCCGATGCGCATGGACAGCAAAAGCCGTGCACAAAAACCCCACCTCGAGCGGAGCTGATGGGGCGTCGCAGTTGCTATTAAACAGCGATTAAGCAGCCGATGGAAGTGGGCTCCGCAGAACTTCTTTGAGTGTCGCGCGAAGCAACTGCCGTAGCCGCTTCCAGCCGCTACGGACATGCGTTTGGTTGACTTCTATTTCGATCCCGAGATAAGCGCTAGAAGGGAACCGGTCGCGGAGGTATGCCGTAAAGCCGTCCGCCGTACCGCGATAAGGGTAATTTAGCCGTAGCGTAAGGAGAGGGGCCGCCCTGCAAAGGGCCCGGCGCCACGCGCCGCAGAGCGTTCGTTCCAACGCCCGCCGGGGATCGTAAAGAAGCCCGATATCGGTATGCCGTACCTGCCCGTCCAAAACCGGCGTGAAGCTATGGACGGAAAGGTGCAAGACCGTGCGGCCTCGGCGGGCACGGCGCGCGATCCAATTTTCCACCGCGTTCCGGTACGGCAGGTAATAATTCGCGGCGAGCCTCCGCAGGTCGTTCTCGGTAGAAGCCCGCGTGATCGCGGAGTACAAATTCACGTGATGTAAGGAGCGATTCAGATCGATTAGGAGCCTACTTACGCTTCCGGCGAAGAGCGGTGCTTCCAACGCCATAGCAAGCTCGCGCGCGAGCCGCAGCGCGCCGAGATCGGATCCGCGATGAGTTTTCAGCACTGCTTCCTGACCACGAAATAACGCACGGTAGCGGGACGGCACGCGGCGGCTCGCGTGCTCGCAGGTGACAATAACGCAATTAATCGAGGCCAAGGAACTGACGTCCCTCGGCCAGGCAGCGGCAAAGCTCAGCGTAAACCGCGATGAGGCGCGAGCGTTTCGGCTCCTTACCCGCGGCGCGCAGCAGGCGCCGCGCGAGCGGGCCCGAGCGCAGGATCGTCCGCAGAGGCGTGCGCCAGATCTCGCCCGCCGGCGCCGCTTCGATCAGATGATGCCAGAGATCCCGCGCCTCGCAACGCCGTTCTGGAAACGTCACCACCCGCAGGAAGCGCGTATTGTCGATGACCGCCTGTTCGCCGTGACGTGCGGTTTCCAGCAGGATAGCCTCAAGCTCCTCGGTCGTAAGCGCTTGTTGTGCTTTGAGATCGCCCCAGTCTTCGGCGGCGAGGCGTTGCAACGCGCTCACGATCGCGGCCAGGACCGCCAAGTCCGCCAGCGAACATTCCTGAATATCGACGACTCGGATTTCAATCGCCGAACGGTCGAAACGCGCGATGGCCCCGCGCGAGTTTAGCCACTCGTGCCGCAGAACGCTTTCCGGATCGAAGGGCGCGATATCGCGGTACATCGGGCCGAGGATCCCGGCCTCGTAGTCTCTGCGGCTCGACACGGTTTCGGGGATCACGCGCCCGGTGATCGAGGGGATCTTGCGCGCGTTTAACCGATAGGCTTCGAGCCGGTAGTCGAGCATGCCGGTGAATTGTCCTTCGACGATAGGCGAGCTTGCGGCGAGGGCAGGCAACACCGGGAGCAGCACGCGAATGGCGGCATGCAACCGGGCGAACTCAGCATCGCCCGCGAACGGCAGGTTTAGGTGCACGCTTTGCAGATTCGACCACCCATGTCCCTGGCAGCCGAAGATCCGATCGTAGGCTTCATAGGCGGGGTTATACTCGTGCGGCCAAAGCCGGGTGTCGCTACGCGGATCCATCCAAGGATGCATCGCCCCGGACATCAGACAGGCTTCATACGGCGCGAGTAACGCGTTGATGCGCGTGATGTCACGTTGGAACAGCCCCGCCAAGGGCTCGAGCGCGCCGGCCGGTCCATTGGTCTTGATCTCGATAACATGCAGGACCATCTCATTGGACCAGGCAAGCTCTCCTTGCTCGACCTCGGATCGATAATCGCCGGCCACGGCATGGATAAGCTTATCGGCGATCGCTAACACATCCAAGCTTGCGGAATCGACGATCATGTACTCGAGTTCGATCCCGTAGCCGGCGAATAAGGACAGCGGGCTTGCGCTCGCCGCGATCATCGTTCGTGCTTGGCTTGCTTGTGTTCCACGATCCGCCTTAAGAATATCCCCATGATCTCGCGATAAAGGCCGTCGCGCAGCACGGCGTCCTCGTATCCGGCGTCGATATTCGGGTTGTCGTTGACCTCGATCACGCAGCAGCGCCGCCCAATTTGCTTGATATCGACACCGTAGAGCCCGTCCCCAATGAGATCCGCCGCCTTCAACGCGGCGCGGATCACCTCCTCGGGGGTTTCACCCACGCTCAGCGTCTGCACGCTGCCTTCGCCGCCGATCTGCCCGGAATCATCGCGTTTGATGATCTGCCAGTGGCGGCGGACCATGAAGTATTTGCAGACGTAGAGCGCGCGGCGATCGCAGATCCCCACGCGCCAATCGAACTCCGTGGGCAGGAATTCCTGCGCCACGACCAGCTCGGACTTTTCCAAAAGCTGAATCACCGTGGGCTCGAGATCCTGTAGATTCTCGATCTTCACGACCCCGTGGGAGAACGAGCTGTCGGGCTGTTTCACGACGCACGGCAGGCCGAGCGTAGCGGCGATTTGATCGATGTTGTCGCGGTGAACGACGAGCGTCTTGGGCGTGGGGACGCCGTGACGCAAGAGCAGCTCGGCCAGGTAGACTTTGTTGGTGCATTTTAGGATGGAGTCCGGATCATCGATTACAACCAAACCCTCGGCGGCCGCGCGCCGGGCGAAGCGATAGGTATAGTGATTGACCGCCGTGGTGTCGCGTATCAACAAGGCGTCGAATTCCGCGAGCCGTCCTATATCGTCCTTGGTAATGATTTCGACATCGAGCCCCACGGCTTCCGCGGCCTTCTCGAAGCGCTGCAGGGCCTTGGCGTCGGAAGCGCCTCGGGGCTCGCTAGGGGTATGGAGGATCGCCAAGGCGTAGCGTGGCACCGTGCGCTTACGCACGCGACGTTTCTGTCCGGAGAAATAGTTCGTGGCCGCGGCGACCACGAAGTCATGATCCTCGGGGGGAATTTCGCTGGCAGCGATCGGGCGCACGTTTTTGAGCCGCCATTCGTGGTCGCGGACGAACTGGGCGCGCAGGGCCGGCGCCTCGAACAGGTTAAAAAGCTGCCGGCTCAGGGTTTCATAGCGCCCCTGAGGACTCTGTCCGAAATAGATGCTGAGCGTGAACTCCTCGCTGCTAAAGGGCGTAAGCGCGCGCTTTATCGTATCGTCCAGATCCTCGGCCAGCAAGCGGATGATATTCTGCGACTTGAGATCCTCGATGGTGTTGACGTTCGGGAGCGGTTTGTGGCCGCGGGCAGCGGCTAGCAGCGAGACGTAGTAGCCGACGCTCTGGTAACGGTAGGATTTGCAAAGGTTGAAGACCTTGGCGCTGCGGTCCACGCTGTAGTTGGAATCGCTCAGGTAGGCACGGGCCGGAACGACCTCCACCCCCGGAATGTGCAAGGGCCAATCCCGAGGATTATTGACGACGATAAGAATAGACATCGAAGGGTCGTGTCACTGCGCTTGGGAGCGCGGCCGGATGATGAGCACATTGGCGTCGTAGGTGAGGATCCCCAGGAGCACGGAGCAGATCACTCGGTCCACGTCGATCGCATAGAGATGGGTGTCGGAGAATGGGTTCGGCAGCAAGGGATCGGAGACCAGCACCGTGCGCTCGGCCGGATTGTATCCGGACAGTATCACGAAATGGCCGGAGGGCTCGCCGCGGATATCGTCGGGCGTGTCCTTGGGCCCGTACTCGCGCATGCTGCGATAGAGATAGGTCGCGCTCAAGGCGGTGAGGATCGGTATGCAGCGGCCAAGATACTCGCGGATCAAGCGCCGCGTGAGATCGGTAAAGCGCAACTGCCCACCGAGGCCAAGGAATTCCAAGTAGCCGCGGCAAGCGATTTGTAATTTCTCGTGGGTTTTATACCGCATCTGTTGCCGCAGACGTTCGCTCACATCGGCGCCGGGTGCTTTAAACCAAGTGGGATCGAAGACTTGCAGGTTATAGGTGTAGATGGTTGCGGCATAGCCCCGGCGCAAGGCATCGCAGGCGAGGAAGACAGCCAGCGTACCGCCGGTGTCGAGGCACTGCGTACGTTCGATCACGGCGCGCAGACTGTCTTTGCCGCCGTAGAATTGATACACGGCGTGCAGGCAGGTCGGACCGCAGGTGGCCTCGTCGGGTTGCGGCTGCATGATGATGGGCAGCCGCGTTTCGGCCGGGAGCGTCATCCAAAACTATCCAAACATATTTGAAGTTTCGGGTACACCTCCAAAGTCCCTGTCCTTCCTGGACAGGCATCGTCTTTTCTCCCTCTCCCGCCGGGTGTATAGACCGGTGAGATAGGTAACACATGTTCACAGACACGGGTAACACTTTTAGAGTGCATGAGAATTTTCCGAAGGGAGGACGATCATGCCCTGGCGAGAGGTGTCAACCATGTCGTTACGTCGAGAATTTGTGATGTCAGCCTTACAGGAAAAAGCCCATAGAGCGGAGCTGTGTGAGGCCTACCGGGTCAGCCGCCCGACTGGTGACAAATGGATTGAACGCTACCTGGAAGCGGGTGTGGAGGGGCTCCAGGAACGCTCTCGTGCGCCGCACGGCCACCCCAATGCGGTGGCTGAGGAGGTGCGAGCGATGATTATTGAGACCAAGCTGGCCCATCAACCCTGGGGTCCTAAGAAGGTGATGGATTGGCTGCGCCGCGAACGAGCCGAGGTGCGGTGGCCGGCCGACAGCACGGCCGGGGAGCACTTGAAGCGAGCGGGGCTGGTCAGAGCTCGGCGTCGACGTCGTCGGGTAGCGGCCTACACGCAACCGTTTCGTGAGTGTGGCGGGCCGAATCAGAGTTGGAGCGCGGATTTCAAGGGGGATTTTCGCTTGCGTAATGGCCGGCGCTGCTATCCCTTGACGCTCAGTGATAACTTTAGTCGCTATCTGCTGCAGTGCCGGGGGTTGGAGCATCCCACCGAGGCGGCAGTGCGGCCGTGGTTTGAGTGGGTGTTTCGTGAGCACGGACTGCCCGAGGCCATCCGCACCGATAACGGGGCGCCGTTTGCCTCCTTGGCCTTGGGCGGCCTCAGTCAGCTCTCCAAGTGGTGGATTCAGCTCGGCATCCGCCCCGAGCGCATCCGTCCGGGCAAGCCCGCTCAAAACGGACGCCATGAACGGATGCACAGGACGCTCAAGGAAGCGGCGGTCGAGCCGGTGCAGGCGACGATCACGGCCCAGCAGCGCCAGTTCGATGCCTTTGTCAAGGAGTACAATTTCGAGCGCTCCCATGAGGCGCTCGGGCGAGCGACCCCAGGCAGTCATTATCAGCCCTCCCCGCGCCCCTATCCGGCCAAACTCCCGCCGGTGGACTACCAGGCCGCGCCCGAGGTAGTGATCCGACGGGTTCGCCATAATGGCGAGATCAAGTGGCAAGGCGAACTCCT
>JBIMKD010000217.1:0-2056 GCA_043673815.1 Chromatiales bacterium | reverse complement strand
GTTATCGCGCCAAGAGAAGCTTGGCGTATCTTGCAGGGTGAAAGTCCCTGCCGGGTAAGGGCTAACCACCCACCCGTATCGAGTGTTGCGCCTGTGGCGGAACGTTCGAACAGTCAGAAGACTGTGAGAGTCGTGAACAAGACAGGCGAAGCGTACACAGAGCATCTCGTAGGCCATAAGGGTGATCGCACACCCTGAAGTGCTGGTACAGCCTCGAAAGAGAGTTTGTGGCAGTCGGCGAGCGTGTTAACGGACGTGAAGCCCATGGGAAGCGACCGTTTCTTTGGTGAGGTCGCGGAAGGCTGTCGGGGTCCTCAGGCCGTGGCATGCGAGAAGAGATACGTTGAGAACTTGGGAGGCCTCGGGCGTTCCTGGGGGTTTGGACGTGGCGTGGTAAGGCATACAGCTATTGAGGCACGGCAGGGGAAACCCGGCAACGGGGTTAGGCTGGAGCCTAAGCGGCGCTGCGGACGGGTTCCTGCAGGTAGGGGAGCTGAAGCGAAAGCCGAAGCGAACGAAGGTGCTCGAGGCGTCGGATCACCTCATAGTACTCGGCAGCCGGGAGAGCCGGCCACAGGGGGAAGGGGGTGACGGTGATACGCAGCCTGCAAAGGCAACTTATGCCGGACACAGTTGGACCGGAAGAACATAAGCGAACCTCCCTGCAGGGAATAGCGTACAAGGCGAAGACCGACAAGGCCCATCGTTTTGGCAACCTCTCAGGGGAGCTGAACGAGGACTTGTTGAAGGAAGCCTGGCGCCGGCTTAACAAGCGGGCGGCAGGAGGTGTAGACCGGGTCACGGCCCGGGACTACGAGCAGAAGCTCGATGCGAACATTAAGGGGTTGGTCGAGCGTCTGAAGGCCAAGCGTTATCACGCGCGGCTCATCAGGCGTCACTATATACCGAAGAGCGATGGCAGGCAGAGGCCGTTGGGCATACCTGTTGTCGAAGATAAGCTGCTTCAGGCTGCAGCGGCCATGCTATTGCAGGCGATATATGAACAAGACTTCTTGCCGGTAAGCTTTGGGTACCGCCCTGGGGTGGGAGCCAAAGAGGCGGTCGGGGCCTTGACGTTCAACCTGCAGTACGGTTGTTTTGGCTATATCGTAGAAGCCGATGTCAAAGGCTTTTTCGATAACCTCGATCACGACTGGCTCATCAGGATGTTGCGCCTGAGGATCCGGGATGAAGCGTTTATTGGCTTGATTCGCAAATGGCTCAAGGCGGGGGTAATGGAACCGGAAGGCGAGGTGATTCACCCGGTCACCGGCAGTCCTCAAGGCGGTGTGGTCTCACCGGTCTTAGCGAATGTGTATTTGCATTATGTGCTGGACCTGTGGTTTGAGCATGTCGTCAAACCTCGGTGTCGTGGCAAAGCGATGCTATGCCGCTACGCCGATGATTGGGTCTGCGCGTTTCAGTACCAGGAAGAAGCCGAAGCTTTCTACCGGGTGCTACCGCAGCGGCTCGCCAAGTTCAACTTGACAGTCGCCCCGGAGAAGACCCGGCTCCTTCGCTTTAGTCGCTTTCACCCGGGCCTAAGACGACGCTTTGCGTTTCTGGGCTTTGAGTTCTACTGGGACATCGATCGCCAGGGAGAGCGTCGACTGAAGAAGCGCACGGACCGGAAGAAGCTCCGGGCCTCGCTGCGCTCCTTCACGGAGTGGGTGAAGCGGCATCGCCATTATTCCCTCAAGCGGCTCTTCGGAGAGTTCTGTAGCAAGTTGCAGGGTTACTTCAATTATTATGGCGTCGCCGGCAATTCCCGTTCGGTGAAAACGTTCTTCGATGAGACCATGCGGATACTATTCAAATGGCTGAATCGACGCAGCCGCAAGCACCGGATGAATGGGTGGCGCTTCTACCGGCTACTGGATCTCTTTCACGTGCCGGTGCCCCGCATCACAGAGCTTCATCGACGACCGAATCCCGTGTTGGCATAATGAGGTCTTCACCGACTGCGGAAGCGAGTATCACCGAGGAGCCCGGTGCGGTAGTTCCGCACGCCGGGATCTGTGCCGGGGCGGTCGGGTAACCGGCCGCTCTACGGCGG
>JBIMKD010000216.1:0-27468 GCA_043673815.1 Chromatiales bacterium | reverse complement strand
ATGTTGCTCGAACCGCTCAGCCCGGACTATGTGGACGATTTGCGGCGGCACAACATGATCTATCCGCTGGCACGGAAGAAGCCGAATGCCCGCTACGTGGGCGAGATCTACCACACCAAGGATCGCGACGAGACCCGCAAAATCTTGGAATCGCACAATGTGCGATTCCACTATCCCGGCGAGACGGAGAACAAACTCTTTGCGGACGGACATTTTCTGTTCACCGTGCCGTCGGATTTCACGTACAACCGCGTGGGGTATGCGAGCGAGGAATTCGACGACCTCGACGCGCTCGAGCTGGGGCAGCAGTTCCAACTGACGGCGCCACAGCTTGCAACGCTCGAGAAGCAAGCGGCACTGGGCCACGAGCATGGCTTGCACGACCTGCTGCAGGGCGTCGACCACTGCGCCACAAGGATTCTGGCGGGCGAGCGCGAGGATGCGATCCTCGAATTCCTGACGATGGCCAACTATTACTTTTGGGGCGCGTACAACATCGCGGACATGAACTCGTCGACCAACGTGAACCGCAATCACAACGTGACTGACGACAAGCGGTCGCCGGCCAAGGTCTTCACGGCAAACAACACGCCGTCGTTCGTCAATTCGTTCGAAAACTTGCCGATGCCGACTGAGGACTTCGTGCGGAACTACGGCCGCCGTATGCACCACGTGGCGTACGAAGTGGTCGATGGCGATCACGCCACGGGCGTGAAGAACGTGGACTACGTGGTGGGGGCGCTGGCCAAGCTGGGCGTGCCATTTCTGGCCGACGTGGTGGGCGAATGCCAGGACGACCCGGACCTGAAGCAAATTTTCTCGAAGCATTCAAAGCTCTCGATCCTGATCACCGAGTACGTCGAGCGGTGCCACGGATTCGAGGGCTTCTTCACCAAGACCAACGTGGCGAAGCTCACAGCCGCAGCCGGCCGCGACGAACGGTATCAGCACGGGCACGTGTTTGACTGAGGTGGGTAGTCCCGGAGCCCGTCCGGTCATTTGTTGCAGTCGCAGCTGTGCACCTATTCTTTCATTCTTGCAGTGCCAGACGCGGCTTGGCGCGACTCAGTTCGGGCTGGACGGCGCGTTGGTGGGGGAAATGGTTAGCCAGGCGGTGCTTGGTGACTGGAGCAGGCGGATGACGGGGTCCATGCCGAGTTGCGAAACTCGAGGAAGCTGGGTAGTGTCCTAATTCCGAGGCCCTTATCCTAGGGCGTGTACTCATTTGGTCGATTGCACAGCCGGCAGGTCCGCAGGCTTGGCGCCTTTGAGGATACGCTCGAAACGCGCGATGACCGCATGCAGACATGCATGGCACAGTAGCTGATTGTAGTTTGGACGTTGGCACGGCCCTTTGCGCTTCCGACCACTCCAAGCTAAGTTGAAGCGGTCAGGAGCAACGCCATGGTAAAGCATTTCGACCATCTCACGATCGTCGTGCGGGATGTCGACCGCGCCAAGGCGTTCTTCGCGCTCTTGGGGTTCAAGGAAGCGATATCCGTCGTCATCGAGGGAGAGCCATTCGCCACTTACATGGGTGTTCCCGACATCGAAGCCGACCATGTCACGCTGGTCCTAGAGAACGCCACGCCGCGAACGGAGATCCAGCTCCTACGATATCACAATCCGAAAGCCCTCCCCGATCCCCACATCCGCGACCTGCACAAGGTCGGCATGAACCATATCTGCTTTGCGGTCGATGACATCGAGGCCGAAGTTGCCAAGCTTAGAGCGAATGGCTTTGAGCCACGGAACGAGATCATGGACTTCCACTCCCGCAAACTGGTGTTCATCGATGGCCCGGAAGGCGTCACGGTCGAGCTGTCGCAGTGGCACTGAATCACCAAGCCGACCCTCCGCCCTCCTTGACCCCAGCGTGAAAGCCAGGCCCAGGGGCTCGTACGAGCGCCAGTCGAAGACTGGCCGGGGCCGAAGGCGGCCCTGCTTGGCGCGCCGAGGATGCATCGCCAAGATGCTTACCCATCTCGGCTTGCCTATCCGCGCACCGCCGCGCTCACCCGCGCGCCGAGGCGATCTCTTCCACGCCGCCTAACCCCGCATCGACAGCGCTCCAGCAACCGCACCAAACTCCCGCTCGGCCTGCCCTCGTGCGAACCGCCCATCGGGCGCAATCACAGCCCGTGGGGATCACTCAATGGCCAGGAAAACGCCGCGACCGCACACGTTCTCACCAAAACTTCGTATCATTGACTACCCGCCAAGCTCAGCGATATAGTCCCACCGCAACAAAAAGGCCGTTTCAACTTCCTAGTCGCTGCTTCAGCCATTACTTACGGTGATAGACCAGAAATGGAGATTGTGGAGCCTCGCAGACAAAGGAAGAGTGCTCCTGGCCTCACTGTGCCTGGCACTGGTATGGGCATGTGTCGGCTGTGCGCGGATACAGGAGATGTCAGGGCGAGACGTGTACGACCAAACTCCACCCTCGCCTGCCGTTCCTTGGCGCCGACCAACGAGGCAAGAGCAAATAACGTCACTTTCAGTGAGTAACAACCTTGGCATCGAAGCTGGGCAGACAGGCAGCGCGATGCTCTCGTGTACTTTTGGCCTGACTGTTGTTCCCGACGCCGAAAAGACGTATACCCTCGTCGATCTCATCGACCTCGCACAGCGAACGAACCCGGAAACCTGCCGTGCTTGGGAGCAGGCGCGCGCCGCCGCCGCCCGGCTGGGACTAGCCGATAGCGCGTATTACCCTACCTTGGCATTGGTCAACGCCGCTGGTTATTCACGGGTCGAGGACCGGAGCGACAGTGGCCCGGTGTATACAGTTGGTTTCTCCACCACCCCGCAACTCACACTCCAGTGGGTGCTGCTCGACTTCGGCAGGCGGGAAGCGGCGTCCGCAAGTGCCGTGCAGCAACTGCTGCAAACAAATTTTCACTTCAATCGTAAACATCAAGAGGTGACTTTTGCGGTCCAGCGCAGCTTCTACGCGTTCGACGCTGGCCGAGCGCGAGTGGTGGCGGCTCTCGCCACTCTCAAGGCGGCGACCGCGGTCCAGACCGAAGCCGAGGCGCGGATGAATGCGGGGTTGGCCACACAGCCCGAGGTGCTACTCGCGCGTCAGGAACGCGCCCGCGCCGCTTATGAGGTCGAGGCTGCACGGCGTGGCGTAGAAGATGCCCGTGCCGCCCTCGCCGAGAATTTAGGTATTTCACCGACCGTGCAGTTACGCGTTGTTGAGCTGTCCACACTGACGCTCCCGGCAAACCTGACAGAATCCGTTGAGCAGACTATTGACCGGGCACTCGCCCAACGGCCGGACCTCGCCGCGCGCTTAGCCACACTGCGTGCACGGGAGGCCGAGATTCGCAAGGCTAACGCCGACTTCCTGCCGACGTTCTCTGTCGCCGGCACTGTGGGGGGAACCGCAGGCAGTTTTACTGCGCAAACAACGAATCGGACGTTCGACTATGCCGAACCGACCTACAGCACTTTCCTCCTCTTCTCCTGGGAGCTGTTCGACGGTTTTGCCCGCCACTATGCTGTACATGAGGCGGAGGCTCGACGGGGTGAGGCTGCGGCGAACCTCTCCGCGCTGCAACTGCAAGTGCTCCGCGAAGTGTGGAAAGCTTACGCAGACGCGAAAGCCGCTCTCCTCCAGCACGAATACGCGGAAGCGCTGCTCAAAGCGTCACAGGATGCTTACGACGCCACGTCAAAAGGATACCGCGCCGGTCTCAATTCGATCCTTGAATTGCTGACCGCCGAGCGCGAACTGGCACGGGCCCGGATGACCGAGATTGAAAGCCGGGCCGAGTTGCTGACTTCCTCTGCTGCGCTTGCCTTTGCCGCCGGGGACTTATAGGGCGGTTTGCAAATGTGTTTACCTCGGACATTGCCCTCACCCGCACTCGCTCTGCTCGTGCTGCCCTCGCCCTGTCAGGGAGAGGGATAGGGTGAGGGTCGAAAGTTCTTGTTCTAACCCAGCGAGCGCCGCGAGAAGCTCGCGATAGAGGGTGCAATGGTCCTGGAGTTGTCTCAACGCTGGGGTGTGGATGGGGTTTTGCTGAAGCTGCGTGCTCAGGTCTCCGCTCAACTCCGATAACCTCGCGTTCCCATTGAACGTTGCCGTCGTCTCGTGTTGGCCATCAAGTTGGGCTGCGAGGGCTTCCAAATGATGGGCAACTGCCTCATTGAGATCGTGCAATTGTCCTCGTGCTCGCTGGGGAAGACTCTCCCAGTCCATGGCAAAATGATGATGCCCCACAGTGAGTGATCGCAAAAACACCTCCTGTATGTGATTGGTCAACTGTAAAAAGGAACGGTACTCGGCTTTGGGGTCCGGAGCAAACAATGCGGTCTCAACGAGCAAATCATCCTGCACACTCAAGGTGTTCGTCAGGTCACGGTGAATGGCGAAAGATTTCTTACGTGTTTGCTCTCGGTTTCGTTGGGCTATGAGGCGATGTCGCTCTGCTATCGCCCGCAGTACACTTGCAAGTTTGTGAGAGACAGCGGAGCGCGCAAACACTGGCCACATTGCAAGGTCAACAACTCCCGTCACTACGATACCAAGCAGGACTCCCAATACGCGATCGCGAGCTGTTCCGATATCGATCGTCGGTTCGAGGCTGTCGATCAGCACCAGGCACAGAGGGATCGCGATTTGCAGACCAACGTAGGAGATACGACTACTCCCAGTCACCAGCCACGCGGCGACAGTGAAAAGTCCCGTCATCACGACAAGAAAAGAAGGGAGGCTCTCCAGATTTGGCATCAGAACCACAATCACGAGCAGTGAGGCTACACCTCCCACGGTTGCACCACTCAGGCGTAACAGCGCTTTTCTCAGTCCGGCACCGAAGCTGGGCTGGGCAACGACTACACAAGTGATAAGAGAAGTCGACAGCCCCGGCCAGTCAAACGCCTGGATCACGAGACCACAAATGGAAACGGCAAGCGCGCCCTTGAGAGCGAACTGGATCATCTCGATATTGGCCAGGGTACAATCTGGCGTGAAGAGGTGTTGTTCAGCAACTGGTTCACGAGCCGGCGCCGATGGCCCCACACGCGTAGAAGGCTGCTCGGTCTGTGCTCCGAGGAAAGCCATCGCCCTCGGCATAGAAGTCAGGGTACGTTCCATCTCGCGAATCGAGGGAAGGAGTTTTAAGACAATTGTGTCGGTGGTCATCTCTTCAATAGGTTTGCCTGTGTTGACCCGGGTTTGCGCTTGCGGCGGACGGCGCTCCTCCAGGGCATGTCGCAGGCGGGTACATTCGGCTTCAATAGTCCTCAGCCGTTGGCATACCCAATCGGGAAGTATGACCGGGCTCTCCTGCTCGGCTATAACACGGTCGAGCCGAAGGGCTGCGATAACGAGCAGTTCGAGGTCGGTAATCAGTTTGACTTGTTCGGTGTGGCGTTGCCGCAGCCATCGGTCCATTGCCTCGGCGTTAGCGAGTAGGTCGAGATGACGTGCCAAGCCGGTAGTAGCAATGAGGGCTGTTGGCGATTGCATATTTGCCGCGGTAGCTGTGGCAGTGGCTTCTGCCACCAGGCGGTCTATGGTCCTCTCCACGTCTCTGAGTCGTGCGGCGAGGTCGGTGAGGAGTAACTCTTCAGGGCCATCGGGCCACAGGCCGAATTGAGCGGCAACCGCGAGCAAGACGCCGACTACGGTGAGGAAAATACGCCAGAGTCCTCTTTCGAGGCCCGTGGTTGGTGAGGGGACGAATTCTGGTACGACGATGAAGAACGTCATGCCGCCGAGGAGAAAAGCGTAAGGCACCGTCGTGGTTCGTGAGAGAAAAAGGGCGACAGCGATGACTACCGCGTGGAAAGGGAAAAGGATCCAGGGCTTGTCGGCACAGGCGAGAAGGACGAAGATCGCAAAGGCACCACCCAGGGCCGTGCCGATGACACGAAACCAGGCTTTCGTCAGTGAGGCCCAGGCGTCACTTTGACTGACGACGAAAAGGGTCACGAGCAGAAACTCCCCGTCGGGGATGTGCAAAGCCATGACGAGCACAATGGCCACCGCACACATCGCGCTGATACGCAGTGTAGCGCGCCAGCGGGCGGGCGAGGGTGCGAGTTCGTGGCGGAGAAAAGTAAAAAAGTTGCGCTCCCAGTTGAGGCCAGAACCTGACCCTGAGATGGTCACCGCGTCACGCCTCCGGCGGGAGCGTCGCCTTTGTCGCGGTCGCTGCGGACGATAACGACGGCTGTCATTCCCATCCGGTAGGGGTGTACGGGGTCAGGGTCTTCGAGTTTGATACGCACCGGGATGCGTTGGGCCAGCCGCACCCAGTTGAGTGTCCGCTGGACGGCTGCTAACCCGCCAACGCTCGCGCCGTCCTCAGGGGCAATGGCCCATCCCAGCCCTTGCACCGTGCCGCGGAAGCGTCGGTTGGGGTAGCTCATCAGATAGACCTCGACCGCCATTCCCGGTCGGATGGAATCGAGGTACGTTTCCTGAAAGTTGGCCATGATGTACCAGGCACGGGTGTCCACCAGTGTGAACACCTGCTGTCCAGCTCGTGCGTACTCGCCTTGGGAAATGTTGAGGTTGGTAACCCGTGCCTTAAAGGGGGCGTATACACGACAGTAGTTAAGGTTCAACTCCGCTCCGTGCACGGCGGCCTCGGCCACCTGCAAGCGCGCGTTTACATCGCCGAACTGGGCAAGCAAATTTTTCTGCCGCGCCAGCTCCTGCTGTGCCCGTTCCAGTAAGGCCGCAGCCGAGCGCTGTTTCACCTGTGCTTCCTCAAATCGATCTTGAGTCACAAACTTGTCGGCGACCAGCGATCCCAGACGTTTCGCATGGTCGCCCGCGTATGCGCTTTCGTCTTCTAGCCGTTTGACCTCTGCCGTGGCAGCAGCGATGGCGTTCGAGAGAGCTTGGGTTTCACTCTGAGTGAGCAATAAAGTGGCTTTAGCCCGTTCGAGCTCTACTTCAAACGGGCGCGAATCGATGACGAACAGCAGGTCGCCCTTCTGCACTTCTTGGTTGTCCACCACATGCAGTTCGATGATGGGACCGCTGACGTGCGGCGCGAGGCCCACCAGGTTGGCTCGCACGGTGGCGTCATCGGTCCGGGGCTCACGGTAGTTGAGCTTCGTAACATAAATACTGGTGACGACGGCGCCAAGGATGATCGCTATGCCTATGATCCGGCCAGCAACCTTAAGTGCGAGGTGGTCTGAGGAAGCAGGCATAAGGCCTCAGGTTTGAAAAAAAATCAGCCAGGTGACCAGGGTCAGGAGCAGTGTCAGGCTTGGGTAGATCAAGATGAGAGGGCCGAGGTATCGCTCCACCTGAGTGACCGCGAACGCCAGCCGCAGCAACACCGTGAACAGGACGCCAGTCACGAGGCACACGACCCACGCCGGAAAGAACGAACCGTAGATATTAATGATGGGATCGCAGCCGCTCGCCAAGAGCGCGAAGACGATGATCCCGCAGCGGTGCATGGTGCCGAAATTCTCTCCCCACCTATTTGCTGTTTGCAATTTTTCGTATGAGCCGACAAATCGGACTTGTCCGATGACACCGGCTTCACTCCCGCGCCCGCCGCCAGCCATTGATCGAGATCCGCCGGCCCGCCAAACTCCAATAACGGAGAATAAGAATTTAGAAGAGCTTTTTCCTCGGGAGCGAAGATACGACTGAACCTATTAGCCGTCAAACACGCGCTATCGCGGTCCGGAATCGGGGAACTATCGGGCTATAGCCGGCAGCTTGCGCCAACCGCATTGCGCTCGGGCCCCGGGCGGGGCAAAAAGTACTGAGCTTGCAAACCGTTTCTACCCAAGCGCTGCCGCCTACCCCAGAGCGCTGAGTCAACGCACAGGGCTTTAGCCTGCATGCCGAGGTGCGTTGTGCCATCAATCAGCGCCACAAACTTGAGTACCTGTGCCGTTACATCACCCGCCCCGCCATCGCCAACGAACGCCTGACTCTCAACTGCGCCGGGCAGGTGGTGCTGCAGAGGTTCACCCCAACACAGCCCACCCCTCGTCGCCTGCGCGCATCAGCTGGGCCCGGCTGCTCAGGCGGGTGTTCGATATCGACCTGGAACACTGCCCAAACTGCCCAAGTCTCGCCCTTGGGCCCCTGCTAACCACCGGGGCCGTCCCGACTGAGCGCGCGGACCCCTTTCAGACCGCCGATCACCGTCCAGCCCGTCCGACCAAGCATCCTGCATTGCAAGCCCGCGCTGGATCTCCTATCCTTTATCATTCGGCCCCTACCCGTGAACCGGGGAGAGCCATGAGTTCGACAGCCGGACAACCGTGAATCTCAAGCGGCCCAAGAACAAGACCCATCGCGCCCGAACCCGTCCGCCTTTTGAATGCATTGCACTGGTGCTGCAAGGCGGTGGGGCGCTCGGCGCCTATCAGGGCGGGATCTATGAGGCACTCTCGGAAGCCGGACTCCATCCGGATTGGATCGCGGGGATATCGATCGGCGCCATCAACTCGGCCATCATCGCCGGCAACGCCCCCGAGCACCGCGTGCAGAAGCTGCGTGAGTATTGGGAAAGCATCACGGAGAACCCGCTGTGGGGGTCAAGCGATGCGCCTTTTTCCATTCAGCCAGAGGGAGATACGGCGCGCGCTGTCAGGAACCAGTGGAGTGCAGGGCTTGCGATGATAGGCGGCGCCCCGGGGTTTTTTGCGCCGCGCATGCCATCGCCCTGGCTGTATCCCTCGGGCACTGTGGAGGCGACCAGCTACTACAACATCGGCGCGCTGAAGAGGACGCTGGAACGCCTGGTCGATTTCGATCGCATCAATGGCGATGAGACGCGCCTCAGCATGGGTGCGGTCAACGTGCGCAGCGGCAACTTCGTCTACTTCGACACCACCACGCACGATATCGGCCCCGAGCACGTCATGGCGAGCGGCGCCCTGCCGCCGGGATTCCCCCCGATCGAGATTGAGGGCGAGCACTACTGGGACGGCGGACTGGTCTCGAACACGCCGTTGCAATGGGTGGTCGATGCCGTGCCTCATATGGACACGCTCGCTTTTCAAGTCGATCTATGGAGCGCGCGCGGCGCCTTCCCCCGAAACATGGCGGAAGTCGAAACCCGCCGCAAAGAGATCCAATATTCCAGCCGCACCCGCGCCGGCACGAATTCCGTCAAATTCAGCAACAAGCTGCGTTGCACGATCGCCGATCTGTTGGAAAAACTGCCACCAGAACTGCGAGAGACGAAGGAAGCCAGGCTCTTGAGCACCGTCGCCGAACACAAGGTGTACAACATCATTCATCTCATTTATCGCGCCAAGCGATACGAGGGCCAGTCGAAGGACTACGAATTTTCTCGCCTCAGCATGCAAGAGCACTGGCGCGCGGGATACAACGATGCGGTGCGCACGCTGAGGCACCCCGAGGTGCTGCAACGGCCAGATACCCTGGATGGAGTCTTCACCTTCGATCTCGCCCGCGATGGACGGGAGTGACCCAGTATCCGATTATCCCGAGCGCCTCCACCGATGCGAACGCGCCCGCCCCCGGATCAGGCCGAGTCACCCCATCTATCCTCTTTAGTCCGCATGAGTTGGGCCGGGATCCACGTGGTTATACTGATCAAACGCACGGTGCCTCATAGTCCAATTGCTGGAGCTGGCGCGTTAACGCGTCGCGCCGGTCGCTGCTTTTGGCGTTGCGCTGCTCGATCGCCGCGAGGCTGGCCGCCACCCCCAGGGGTGAGAGGGCGTTCAGGATTTCGTCACTGACCCGCTTATCGACGGTGGCCCCGCCGAAGCCCGAACAATAGTGCCCGCCGGTGGGAAAATCACCAGCTTGCGACCACACCGAGCGCAACGCAAAAGCCCGGTCAAGAGCCCGTGACCGGCGCGCACCGCCTCCGACATCGCCCAGGGCGACGCTGGCGAGCAACTGTTTGAAGCCTTCGCGTACCTGTGCCCCGGGCGCTGCGCTCACCCCAAGATCGCAATCGATGATATCGACGCGATGGCAGCCCAAGGCCTTGGCTTTATCCGCTAACGCATATTGTAGACGTTGGCTCTCTAGGTTCTGTTTGACCTGCTGCAGGGAGGACTGGCGTAAATAGACCATCGCTTTGCGGGCGAGATGATCGGGCGTTAGCGTTTGCGCGGTTTCATGCGGATTCATGGTTTTCTCCATCACGGTGCTGAAGCACGGCAACGATGGTTTGCGCCATCAGTTCGACGAGCTGTCGTTCTTGTTCACCCGTTAGCGGTGGACCGTGAGGGGCGGGCTCGTCGTGCTCGAATGCCAAGGTGACTTGCTGCATGGGTCGGCTCCTGGTGTTTCTCCGACTTCACCTTAGTGGACGAATGCAGGGTCAGGAAATCAACGAGCGCACGGAGTGCGTAGGTGGAGAGCTCAATCTGTTCGGAGAGATGCAAGCGCGCCGCTTCGGGTTGCAGCATCCACAACGGGATCTTCATTGCCTTCCCATCGGGATGCTGAACCGTCACCGCGTTCGCGGGAGGTCGCGGCCAGGTGAGGACCGCAAGAGAACAATTAACCAATGGGTGGAAAGGATAGTAAACCGTCACCGTGAACGGCATGGTAGTTAGAGTGGGTGTTGATGTTCGACGACCATCCAAACCGCCCGTTCCGGACTTCCGGGGAGTACTTCTTTGGCTTGTTTATGACCCCATCCTCTCAAGGTTTGGAGTCTCCGGGAATCCCGGGGCGGTTCATACGCCATGCTCAAGTCCAACTTACCCTGCCCTGAAATCCCTTGACAACGAACCCGGTTGCTCACCCATCTCGGCTTGCGCGCCCGAGCACCGCCCCGAGCAGGGGCCAGGGCCTTCGATCGATTCCAACTGGCCTGATCCCCCACCGATCCCCGCGTCCATCCGGTTCAGCCCAGAGCCGACCTTCCCCCTTGGCCCTCGCTCACCCGAGACGCCAAAACGCCCCCGAATCATAGCCCCTCGGGCCGAGGAAGGGCCCAAAAATGCCCCATCCCAGCCGCGGACCCCTATGCTTGACAGCTCACGAGCCCAGCAGTACGGTGCCTCTTGAAGAAAAAAGGGCGTTTAAAATTCCTATTCGCTGGTGAGGTCATCCCATGGCGAAGAAAAAAGTAGCGGATTTGTTGGTGGATGTGCTCGTTTCAGCAGGCGCGTGCTCGACGAGCTTGCCGCCGCGGACGCGATTTTTTCGTGCGATGTGGGCACGCCGACGATCTGGGCGGCGCGGTATCTGACGATGAACGGCAGGCGGCGGATTCTGGGCTCCTTCAACCACGGATCCATGGCGAACGCGCTCCCGCAGGCCATCGGGGCACAGGTCAGTCATCCTGGCCGTCAAGTGATCTCGTTGTCCGGAGACGGCGGTCTCGCGATGCTCATGGGCGATCTGCTCTCGCTTCGGCAACTGCAGTTGCCGGTCAAGGTGATCGTCCTCAACAACGACGCGCTGGCCTTTGTCGAATTGGAAATGAAGGCCGCCGGCATCCTCGATTTTGGAACAGACCTGCACAACCCACATTTTCGCAAAGATGGCGGAGGCCGCGGGTCTACTTGGGCTCAGAGCCGAGGCACCGGATCAAGTCCGACCGATGATTGCGCAGGCGCTCAAGCATGACGGACCTGCTCTGCTCGAAGTCATCGTGAATCGGCAGGAGCTTGCTATGCCACCGACGATTACTCTCGAGCAGATCACCGGCTTCAGCCTGTTCATGCTCAAAGCGGTGCTCAGCGGACGCGGCGACGAAATCATCGATCTGGCAAAGATCAATCTCTTCCGGTAACCGCCGCACCCCGGTGACCAGCAAAAGAGGAAAACGACGATGGCGACAAACCAGCAGGTGACGGAGTCAGGTTTGCAGGAGGGCTCTCGCGGGATGGGTCTCCTCGAATGCCCAGGGCTGAACAAAGGCACGGCGTTCACGGAGGAGGAGCGCAGCAAGTTTGGCTTGCACGGCCTGCTGCCGCCTCACGTCGAGAGCCTGGATGAGCAAGCCGTCCGCGCGTACGAGGCCTACAAGCGCAAGGACGACGACCTGGAGCGACACATCTATTTGCGCGCCCTGCAGGATACCGATGAAGTCCTCTTCTACAGGCTTCTATTGGACCACATCGAAGAAATGACACCCATGGTCTACACGCCGGTTGTGGCGCTGGCGTGTCAACAATTCAGTCACATCTACCAGAGGCCGCGCGGCCTATTCATCTCTTACCCGCTGCGTGACTCGATCCCTGCGCTCTTGCGGAATCGTCCCAATCCGGAGGTCGACGTCATTGTCGTCACGGACGGTGAACGCATCCTGGGCATCGGTGACCAGGGTGCGGGCGGCCTCGACATCCCGATCGGCAAGCTCTCCTTGTATACGCTCATCGGTGGGATTCGTCCGGAACGGACGCTGCCCATCGTCTTGGATGTGGGAACCAACAATGCGGAACGACTCAAGGATCCGGAGTACCTCGGCTGGCGCCACGAACGGATTACCGGTCAGGCGTACTTCGACTTCGTCGATCAGTTCGTTCGGGCGGTGCAGCAGGAACTTCCCGGAACATGTCTGCAATGGGAAGACTTCGCGACCCCGCATGCCCGGCCCATTCTTCAGCGCTATCGCGATGAATTGCTGACTTTCAATGACGACATCCAGGGGACGGCGGCGGTCGCGCTGGGGGCGGTTCTGGGCGCAGTCAAAGTGACCGGAAAGAGCCTGAAGGATCAGCAGGTCGTCATGCTCGGTGCAGGTTCCGCCGGCATTGGGGTTGCCGATGGATTGCGCGCGGCAATGAAAGGCGAAGGGCTATCCGAACTGGAGGCGCGCAGCCACTTCTGGGTCGTTGACAAAGACGGTCTTCTGCATTCCGGGCGGAAAGACCTCTCCGCGGAACAGAGTGTCTACGCCCAGCCGGCAGACCGTGTGTCCGGATGGCCGCAAACTTCCACTAGCCAGATCGGACTTGCGGACGTGATGGGAAAGATCGAAGCAACAATCCTCATCGGTCTTTCTACGGTTGCCGGGGCTTTCTCGGAACCGATCGTTCGCGAGATGGCGCGCAAGGTTCAGCGTCCAATCATCTTTCCACTTTCCAACCCCACCGACAAATCTGAAGCGAAAGCCGACGATTTGATTCGATGGACAGATGGACGCTCTCTGGTAGCAACGGGTTCACCTTTCGCGCCCGTCCGCTATGCCGGAAAAACCATTCCCATCGCACAGTGCAACAACGTCTACATTTTCCCCGCCATCGGACTTGGAGTTGTCGCGTCCGGCGCTTCGCGGGTCACCGATGCGATGATGCTGGCCGCGGCGCGAGAACTCGCCGAGAATTCGCCAGCCCTCAAAGACTCTTCTGCGTCTCTGCTCCCTCCTTTGACCGACATTCGAAGTGTGGCCGCTCAAATCGCCATAGCGGTTGGTATGGAGGCGCAAAAGGCCGGACTTGCTCCGAAGCTGGCCGAGGATGAACTTCGTCAGCGAGTGATAGCGTCGCAGTGGATGCCTGCCTACGCATCGTAGGAGTTATATTTTACGCTGGGGACGGTAAACGCCGTGACGCACGAAAGGAACTGCGGTGGTTAGCAGCGCATCCTGTTCCTCGGCGCCGGCTCGGCCGGGATCGGCATTGCCGACCTGATAGTCGCCGCCATGCAGAGCCAGGGGCTGTCGCGCGACTAGGCGCGCAGCTGGTCTCCATGTTCGGCATCGACGGGCTGCTGGAGCCGTCGCGCACCGGCCTGTCGGACGCGCAGAAGGTCTGCGCCCATAAGGCGGCCCCGTCCAAGGACCTCGTGCAGACCGTGGCCGCAACTGTCGACGCCATCCTCTGACCCATAGGACGAGACGACATCATGAAAAATCAGGCGCATCCTCTGTTACATGACATCCCGATCGGCATCGACGCCACCGGCCAGCGTCACGAGACCGATTCGATGGGCGGCATCGACGTGCCGGCCGACCGTTACTGGGGGGCGCAGACACAGCGCTCCCTGATTCATTTCTCCATCGGTGACGACCGCATGCCGAAGGCCGTCTATCACGCCTACGGCCACGTTAAGAAAGCCGCGGCGCTGGTCAACGCCGCCGCCGGACGGCTGCCACAATGGAAGGCGGAGGCCATCGCGCACGCCGCTGACGAGGTGATCGCCGGCAAGCTCGACGAACATTTTCCGCTATACGTCTGGCAGACCGGCTCAGGCACCCAGTCGAACATGAACCTCAACGAGGTACTGGCGAACCGCGCCATCCAGCTGCTCGGCGGCAGGATCGGCAGCAAGTCGCCGGTGCACCCGAACGATGACGTCAACCTGGGGCAGTCGTCGAACGACACCTTCTCCACCGCGATGCACATCGCCGCGGTGCTGGAGCTGGAGGAGCACCTGTTGCCGCAGGCGGAGGCGCTGGCCACGGCCATCGAGGCGAAGGCGCAGGAGTGGCGTGACGTCGTCAAGATCGGGCGGACGCATTTACAAGATGCTGTGCCGCTGACGGTAGGGCAACAATGGTCGGGCTACGCGCACCAGATACAGGACGCGCTGGCGCGCATCCGCGCGTCGGAAGCGGGCCTGTTCGAGCTAGCAGCGGGAGGAACCGCTGTCGGCACGGGACTAAACGCACCACCGAACTTCAGCCGGGAGATCGCCTCAAAGATCGCGGAGTTGACCGGCTATTCGTTCGTGACCGCGCCCAACAAGTTCGCGGCGCAGGGCTCGCTGGACCCGATGGTCACCGCGATGGCGTCGCTGCGGGGGCTCGCAGTGGCCTTGATGAAGATTGGCAACGACATGCGCTGGCTGGCCTCCGGCCCGCGCTGCGGCCTGGGCGAACTCTTGTTGCCGGAGAACGAGCCGGGCTCGTCCATCATGCCGGGCAAGGTCAACCCGACGCAGTCCGAGGCGATGGTCATGGTATGCATACAGGTGATCGGCGAAGACAACGCGGTCGCCTTCGCCGGCAGCCAAGGCAACTTCGAGCTCAACGCCATGCGCCCGATCATCATCAACAACTTCCTGCATTCCGCCCGCGTGCTCGGTGACGCCTGCGACAAGCTGCGGCGTTTCCAGGTGGAAGGGACTCGGCTCAACCGCCAGCGCATCGATGAGATGCTCGGCCGCTCGCTCATGCTGGTGACCGCGCTCAGCCCAGTGATAGGCTACGACAAGGCGTCCGCGATCGCACACAAGGCGAATGACGAGGGCCTGACCTTGAAGGAGGCGGCGCTCAAGTCCGGGTACATCGACGAGAAGCGGTTCGACGAGATCGTCGACCCGCGGAAGATGGTCGGGCACGGTGTCGCCGGAAGCTGAAGGCCGGACGGCTTGGGTGTCTGAACTCCGGGTTTAAGGCGCGATGTGTGGCCACAGGTCGCCCTTCTTTCAGCCACTCAACCGTAAGTGTCCTTCGGAGTGTGTAGATATCACAGCAAGAAAGGAAATGGTATGTACAAGAATAGGTCTGGACGAATCTGGCGTGGTAGGATCACAGAAGTTTCTGCCGTTCTGATTGCAGCGCTCGCATTACAAACTTTAGCCCGCGCATCGGGTTGACGACAGATTCACAGCCACGGTAATTGATGCGGACCGATTCAACGGTGCAAGAATCCATGGCCACATAGAATCGATCAAGCAGTCAGGGAGGGCGACAGAGATGTACCTGTCATTCTACGAGATCAGGCTCGAAGATGGGGTGAGCCGTCCGATAGCGGCCGAAATAGTGTTTAGGCGAACTCAAGATTCCAGCGAACGAACCAGGTTCCTCCATCATGCGGGGAAAGATCAATCCGACGCAGTGCGAGGCGCTCACAATGGTTGCGGTCCAGGTGTTCGGCACCGACCATGCCGTGGCGTTCGCGGGATCGGCAGGGTAACTTCCAGCTCAATAGGATAGAGGGGGATGGCGCACGTGAGGAAATGGAAGGGTGTGAATTCTGTGAGCAATCCATGGCGAGTCATCATCGTGGGAGGTGGGTTTGGCGGCCTCCAGGCAGCACGGGCATTGAAATCAGCGCCCGTCGATGTGACGGTCATAGATCGACGCAATTATTACCTCTTTCAACCGCTACTGTATCAGGTCGCGACCGGCTCGTTGTCGCCCGGCGAGATTGCAGCACCCCTGCGCAGCGTCTTGAGCCGCCAGAAAAATACTCGCGTCCTGCTGGGTGAGGTCGTCGATCTCGACCCGCTTTCCAAGCGCGTACTGCTCGCTGACGGCGCCAGCTTCGAATACGATTCGCTGATTGTCGCCGCGGGTTCGCAGAGCTTTTACTACGGGCACGACGCCTGGGAGGAATGGGCCCCGGGCATGAAAAGCGTGGAAGAGGCGACCAACATCCGGCACAAAATTCTGTACGCCTTCGAAGTGGCCGAGCGGATTGCGGATCCCGTTCAGCGGAGTGCGTGGCTCACGTTCGTCATCGTGGGCGCAGGCGCCACCGGTGTAGAGCTCGCCGGAGCCATCGGCGAGATTGCGCGGCGGACGCTCAAGAACGATTTTCGGTCGATACGCCCCGAAGAGGCAGAAATCTTTCTGATAGACGGGGCGCCTCGGGTACTCCCGCCCTTTCCGGAGGATCTGGCGCAGAAGGCGGCACGCTCGCTGGCGAAGCTCGGCGTGCAGGTGAAGACTGGTGTCATGGTCAAGGACATCGATAAAGAAGGGGTAACGATCGAGACTCATACCGGCACCGATCGCCTAGATGCCAGAACAGTAATTTGGGCTGGGGGTGTGACGGCGTCCCCGCTCGGACGCACGCTGGCGAACCGCACCAAGGCCTACACGGACAAGGGCGGACGGATCAAGGTCAATCCCGACCTCACGGTGCCCAATTATCCAGACATCTACGTGGTCGGAGACCTGGCACTGGCCTTGGGTCCCAACGGCAAGCCGTTGCCGGGCGTATCCCCGGTGGCCATGCAGCAAGGCACCTACGCCGCGAAGGCGATCGTGAGGAAAGCACAAGGGGCAAAGGCACTGCCGCCTTTCAAGTATTTCGATAAAGGGGAGCTGGCGGTCATTGGCCGGGCGGCGGCGGTGGCCAATATCTTCGGCTTCCATATTTCGGGGCTGCCGGCCTGGCTCGTCTGGGCGTTCGTTCATCTGATGTACATCGTCCAATTCCAGAGTCGCATTGTGGTGTTCATCCGATGGGCCATCGAGTTTCTGACGTTCAGTCACGGGGCGCGACTGATTACCGGCCCCGCGGCGACCGATTTCGATTTCAATGAAGAGATGGCTTCCCAAGAGAGCGAACGTGCAGTTTAGACCGATGCGGTCGCCCTTTTATGCGGGAGTGAGTGGATGTCGTGAAGATCGGGCGCACGCAGTCGACGCGTGTCAAGCCTTGGGAGGAGGAGTCGTCTGATGCCACACCTTAACACTACGATCTCCCCAGGCCTTTGGCGGGCCCTGCTAGACTCTGCCCAGAGGACTCAAGAACCGCTAGCGCACATCGTCAGCAAGGCTCTCGCGGAGTACCTCCAGGTCCCGCACCACACGCTTTATCAGGTTTCCACCGCCACCGCGCTGGTCGAGGGGATCTATCAGGGCGCTGTACGAGTCGGAACACTGCGAGAACATGGCGATCTCGGATTAGGCACGTTTGAGAATCTCGACGGCGAAATGGTGATCGTCGATGGACATTTCTTTCAGGTGCGATCCGACGGTTCGGTGCGGGAATGCGACGACGATGTGCTGAGTCCATTTGCGGTGATCACAGCGTTTGCTCCAGACGCGGCGGTGACGCTGGATCAGTGCCCCGATTTGAGCCACCTCACCTCCCGGTTCGACGCTTTGCGGGATTCCAACAACTTTTTCTTTGCCCTCAGAGTGGACGGGCAATTTGATTACGTACACACGCGAGCGATGTGCCGGACCGCCGAAGGGGTGCCGTTAGTCCAAGCGGCGGCGGTGCAACCCGAGTTCGAGTTTCATGATGTTTCGGGAACTCTCGTCGGGTTCTGGACTCCGGAGTATGCAAAGACGCTCAATGTGCCGGGCTATCACTTGCATTTCGTTTCGACTGACCGGAAGAGCGGCGGTCATTTATTACAATGCCGCGGGGTAAGACTGCGACTGCAGATCCAGCGCGAGGGTGATTATCGCATCGCGTTGCCTGAGACCGAGGATTTCTTAAAGGCGGACCTGCGCCGAGATCCGACGGCGGATCTCGCCAAAGCAGAGGGAGAAAAAAAATGACCCAAGCTGTGACAAAGCCCGAATCGCAAACAGGCGCCGGATTACTGGTGAAGAGTTTAGAGGCGCAAGGCGTCGAGTATATTTTCGGCATCCCTGGCGCAAAGATCGACAAAGTGTTCGACACTCTGTTGGACTCCAAAATCAAGACGGTCGTCTGCCGGCACGAACAGAATGCGGCATTCATCGCCGGCGGTATCGGTCGTATGACAGGCAAAGCAGGAGTGACGCTGGTTACCTCTGGCCCCCGCTGCTCCAATCTCGTGACTGGCTTAGCTACGGCAAACACGGAAGGCGATCCCGTTGTTGCGATCGGAGGTGCCGTGACCATTTCCAACCGCCTGAAGCAAATCCATCAGAGCATGGATACCGTGAGCCTGTTCCGGCCCATCACCAAGTTCAGCGCCGAAATCGATTCTGCGGAGGCGGTGTCAGAGATTGTCGCGAACGCCTTTCGCGCCGCCGAATCGGGCACGCCCGGGCGCAGCTTTCATCAGCGCGCCGCAAGATGTCATGACGGGGCGAGCGGACGGCGACGTGCTGACCCCGGTCGCACCGGAGATTCTCGGCGCTGCGGATGCTGACGCGATTGCTGCAGCAGCGGCTCTGATCAACGCCGCGGAGCAGCCCGTATTGCTGCTCGGTTTACTCGCGAGCCAGCCCCGCGCCGCGGAAGCCGTACGCGTTCTGCTCGCCAAAACGAAATTGCCTGTGGTGTGCACATACCAAGGGGCAGGAGTAGTGCCGCGAGACCTCTTCGACCGTTTTGGGGGCAGAATCGGCCTGTTCCACAATCAGCCGGCTGACAAGCTCCTGGACGCGGCTGATGTGGTCGTCCCCGTTGGCTACGACCCGGTCGAATACGAACCGGGTCTCTGGAACAAGGGACGCAAGCGTCATCTTATCCATATCGATGCCGTTTCTGCTGACATCGACAAGGACTATCGGCCGCAGCTTGAATTGACCGGCGACGTCGCGGCCACAGTCCACGCGCTAGCCGCCCAATTAGAACGGAAAACACCCTCTGGAGATGCGCAGTTTCTGAAGGATATCGCCCGCGATCGGACGCAATTCGCCGAACATGCTGCCGCCTTAAACGGCGTCCCAATCCACCCGATGCGCCTGGCGCACGAGCTTCAGCGTGTGCTGAGCGACGATATGACGCTGTGTTTGGATATGGGATCGTTTCATATTTGGCTCGCCCGCCATCTTTACAGTTTTCGCGCTCGACAGGTGCTCATCACCAACGGACAGCAGACCCTCGGTGTGGGTCTGCCCTGGGCAATCGCAGCGTGTCTGGTTCGTCCAGGCGAGAAAGTGATCTCCATCTCGGGAGACGGGGGATTCTTGTTCTCCGCAATGGAACTCGAGACGGCGGTCCGGCTCAAGTGCAACCTCGTACACCTGGTTTGGATCGACGGCTCATATGACATGGTCCGTTTCCAGGAGATGGCTAAGTACGGTCGCGCTTCCGGTGTGGACTTCGGCCCTGTCGACGTCGTGCCATTTGCCAAGGCCTTCGGCGCTCATGGGCTAACCATAGAAAGGCCCGATCAGATCGCGCCCACGCTTAAGAGAGCCCTCGCGATGCAGGGACCCGTGGTGGTCGGTATACCGGTGGACTACCGGGACAACCACCGGCTCATGGAGATCCTACATCCCAGCGTGCTCAATTGAGCTCAGTAAAGGAAGAACTACAAACCCGAATACCTCTCTTGTCAGCATCAGGTTAAGCGATGCCCGCGCGGGCGTTTACGCGCGATTCGCAGTGGTGCGGCGCGCTCGCATGGTAGCACGCTGGTGGTGATTGTGGGCAGGATCATCGTGAGCAAACGAGAGGAGTAAACCGATGAGCGAAGTGCTTCCGATTGTTTATCTGGCCAGACACGGAGAAACCGCGTGGACGCTCTCGGGCCAACACACGGGACTTACCGACCTGCCGCTCACAGAACGTGGCGAGCGCAATGCGCGCCGGCTTGGGGAACGGTTGCGTCGCCAAGGTGTTTACCAGCCCGTTGCAGCGTGTCACCCGGACCTGCGAGCTGGCTGGCTTTGGAGCTGTGGCTGAAATCGACCGGAACTTGCTCGAATGTAACTATGGCGAATATGAGGGTCGCCTTACTACTGAAATTCACAAGGAGCGTCCTGATTGGCAGCTCTTTCGCGATGGCTGCCCGGGAGGGGAATCTCCGAACGAGGTTGGCACGCGCATCGATCCGCTGTCGGTGAGGAAGACGCGCGTCCTTGACGCCCCGCAGGTTCAGGCGTATCTTCATTTGAGGGAGAAAGGGCCTTTAAAAATCCTATACCTGGAGTTCGGCCTGACGCGGGGGGCGCTGCGCGCGGCGTTAGGGTCAAACATGAATTACACCTCTGCTGGCAGGCGCGCATGAAAAGCCAGGATTTCTGACCGATGCCTACAGGCGACCACCGTCCTCCGCCTCATGGCCGGTTCCAGAACTGTACGCGCCTTTCGCGCTCGCGTATCTTCGCGACCCTCGTTGCAGCCTGCCTCGTCGCCTCTTGCCGCGGGGCGGGCGTGCTCGATCCGCAGGGCCCCGTCGCATCGGCCCAACGGCTGATCCTACTCAATGCCACCGCCATTATGCTGGTTGTCGTGCTGCCGGTGATCGTGCTCACGCTCGCCTTTGCTTGGTGGTACCGCGCCTCCAACGCGCGAGCCGCCTATCGGCCCGACTGGTCTTATTCCGGCCGGATCGAGGCTGTGGTCTGGTCGATACCGACGATGGTGGTGATGCTGCTCGCAGGAGTCGCATGGACCGGCTCACATGACCTTGATCCCGCCCACAGGCTGCAGTCCGATGTCAGACCGATTCGAATTGAAGTCGTGTCGCTGGATTGGAAATGGCTTTTCATTTATCCGGACGAACAGGTTGCGGCAGTCAACCAGCTCGTAGTTCCAACCGGGACACCGATCGAGTTCATGCTGACCTCGGCAACCGTGATGAACTCCTTCTTCGTACCGCAGCTCGGCAGCCAAATCTACACGATGCCCGGCATGACGACGCGCCTGAACCTGCTGGCCGAGCGCCCCGGCGACTACCCGGGACTCTCCTCAAATTTCAGCGGCGCTGGCTTTTCGGATATGCGGTTCGTCGTGCACGCCGTGCCTGCTTCTGAATTCCAAAGCTGGCTCGCGCGCACGCGCGACGAAGGCTCGGCGCTCGACGCCGCTGCGTACTCGCAATTGGCACGGGCCGGCAGCAACGCGCAAATACAGACGTACAGCAGCATAGATCCGAACCTGTTCGAACGGATCGTGCAACAGAGCACGGGGCTCGCCACTTCGCCTCGCAAGGAGGACTAGATGCTGGGCAAACTCAGCTGGGCCGCCATCCCCTTCGACGAGCCGATACAGATGGCGGCATCTCTGATGATTATCGTCGGCGTGCTTGCCGTTCTAAGCCTTATCACCTGGAAGGGCTGGTGGACCTATCTGTGGCGCGAGTGGCTGACCAGCGTGGACCATAAGCGCATAGGAATAATGTATGTGCTGCTGGCGCTGGTGATGCTGCTGCGGGCCTTCACCGATGCGATCATGATGCGTTCGCAGCAAGCCATCGCTGCGGGCGGCGCCCAAGGCTACCTGCCCCCGGAGCACTACGACCAGATTTTTTCCGCTCACGGCACGATCATGATCTTTTTCATGGCGATGCCGTTCATCGTGGGGCTCATGAACTTCGCCGTTCCGCTGCAGCTCGGCGTGCGCGACGTGGCATTCCCGGTGCTAAACGCCATCAGCTTCTGGCTGACAGCGTCGGGCGCGCTGCTCGTGAATATGTCGCTTGTGGTGGGCGAGTTCGCACGCACCGGCTGGCTCGCCTACCCACCGCTCTCGGAGCTGCCATTCTCGCCCGGTGTCGGCGTCGACTATTATTTGTGGGCGTTGCAGATTTCGGGCATCGGCACGCTGCTCGCCGGCATCAACATGGTCACGACTATCCTGAAGCTGCGTGCGCCCGGGATGACCTATATGCGCATGCCGGTGTTTTGCTGGACGGCGCTGGCCTCCAGCATGTTAATCGTGGCCGCCTTCCCGATCCTGACCGCCACCTTCGGCATGCTGCTGCTCGACCGCTATGCCGGCATGCACTTCTTCACGAACGACGGCGGCGGTAATTTAATGATGTACATTAATCTGATTTGGGCCTGGGGCCACCCGGAAGTGTATATCCTGATCCTCCCAGTCTTCGGCATCTTCTCCGAGGTGGTCGCTACCTTCTCGGGCAAGGCGCTGTTCGGCTATCGATCCATGGTGCTCGCGACGCTCGCGATCTGCGTGCTGTCCTTCATGGTCTGGTTGCATCACTTCTTCACCATGGGCGCTGGCGCGGATGTAAATGCCGTCTTCGCCACCATGTCGATGATCATCGCCGTCCCCACCGGCGTGAAGCTGTTCAACTGGCTATTCACCCTCTACCGGGGCCGCATCCGCTTCGAGGTGCCGGTGCTCTGGGCCGTCGGTTTCATGGTGACCTTTGTCACCGGTGGGTTGACCGGCGTGCTGTTGGCGGTGCCGCCAGTCGACTTCGTGCTGCACAACAGCCTCTTTCTCGTGGCGCACTTCCACCATGTGATCATCGGCGGCGTTGTTTTCGGCGTCATGGCAGGCTATAATTACTGGTTCCCGAAAGCGTTCGGTTTCACGCTCGACAAGCGGCTCGGCGCCGTCAGCTTTTGGTGTTGGCTGATCGGCTTCTATCTTGCCTTCATGCCGCTCTATGCCCTCGGGCTGCTCGGCATGACTCGGCGTATGCAGCATTACGCCGACATGAGCTGGCAACCCTACCTGATCGTGGCGGCAGTGGGGGCGGTCGTCATCCTCGGCGGTATCGCAGCGACGATCGCGCAGCTCGTGGTCAGCATCCGTACGCGCGAGAGCCGTCGCGACCGCACCGGCGACCCTTGGAACGGTAGAACCCTCGAATGGTCCACCACGTCGCCGCCCCCGGCCTACAACTTCGCCGTTTTACCCCGGGTCGAATCGTTGGATGCCTTCTGGAGCATGAAACAACGCGGGCCAGTTGTGCCAGCAGAGCGGTACGACGCGATCGAGATGCCGACGAACAGCGCCAACGGGTTCGTGACCGCTTTCTTCGCCGTTGTCACCGGCTTTGCCCTAATTTGGCACATCTGGTGGATGGCGATCCTCGGCTTGGCATGCGCCGGTCTGACATTGCTCGCCTTTGGGTGGATCGAACGAGGCGATCACGAGGTTTCGGGCGAGCAATTGGCCAATGCCGAGCGCGCCCGGCTGCGATGGATGGATCCTGCATGAGCGCGCAGGCAGATACTGGCGCCTGGCCGAACGCAACGATGATAGCGCGCGGCGGTGGCGGGCCGGAGCCGGTGGAAATCGTCGTCGCTTACGGATTTTGGATATTCCTGCTGAGCGACATCATCATGTTCTCGGCACTCTTCGCGACGTACGCAGTTCTTTCCGGAGAGACCGCCGGGGGACCCTCCGGCCGCGACCTGTTCGAGTTGCGCAATGTCGGCATTGAGACGCTCTGCCTGCTGTTCTCCAGCTACGCATGCGGCCTTGGCGTCTTAGCCGTCAGGCGACGCCGCATGGACGGTTTCTATCTCAGCTTCGCGTTCACCTTTGCGCTCGGCGCCACGTTTGTTGCCTTGGAAGTTGCCGAGTTCGCCAGAATGATCGCGCGCGGCGCCGGCCCTTCGCGCAGCGCGTTCCTCTCGGCCTTTTTCAGTTTGGTCGGTCTGCACGGTGCTCACGTCACCGCGGGCCTGCTCTGGCTCACCTTCACGGTGGCGCAAATCGCCGTAAAGGGCCCGCGGGACTTTGTGCTTCGCCGGCTTCATTGTTTCAGCCTGTTCTGGCACGCGCTCGACATCATCTGGGTGGCGCTGCTGACCTTAGTCTACTTAATGGGAGCGCGATGATGGAAGAACACGCGGAGCAGCATGCGTCCTCCACCGATCAGGCGCCTGGCGTTGGTGAGAACGAGCCCTCGGGAACCTTTGCAACCTACACCGCGGGGCTCGCCTTCGCATTGCTGCTCACCGGCGCATCCTTCATGGTCTCGCAAACCGACCTGCTGTGGGCTCCGGGCGTGCCGGCTGGGCTTGCCGTGCTCGCCATCGCTCAGATGGGGGTCCACTTAGTATTCTTCCTGCACATCGGTACTGGGCCGGATAAAACCAACGAGGTGGTCGCGCTCGCCTTCGGCCTCCTGATCGTGACGCTCGTCGTCGGCGGCTCGCTCTGGATAATGGCCAATCTCAACGCGAACATGATGCCAGCATCCGCCATTATGGAGATGCAGCGGTAGGCACAACCCAGCGATGCAGTGGAGAATCGAGGCTAGCCCGCGATGGCGAAGTCGTCGGCGCCATCGGCGCGAGCTTCGCGACGCCTGCGCAGGACGTACAGGTGGCACGGGCAGGGCTGGCCGCGCTGGGTCAGCGATCGCAAGATCGCAGCTGACCGCGTGCGGCTGCGCGAGCGTTCTCTCGGAATGCCGATCGCGCGGATGCCCGAGCCCAGCGGGCCCGGGCCAGCCCTCCAGGTCCTGGTTCACTTGCGCTTTTTCCTGCACCTGGATCTGACGCGCGAGAACCTGTTGACGATCATGTTCGCGGCCATTTTCATTTTCATCATGGTCGGCGGCAGCTTGTGGATCATGTTCGACCTGCACCAGCGGATGTCGGTCTGAACCGAGGACCAATATCCCGAGAAGATAGACGTCGACGGAGAGGGCGGCGGCGAACGGGAGCAGGGCGACAAGAGGCACGCTGCTCCACCGGGCTGAACCCTTTGAAACGAACCGCTCGCTGTATGTTGACTGTGGCTTCGGCTACCTATATAAACTGTAGAGAATTACTTATACGTTATGTCACCGACGACGGACGTGGCGCCGTGGCAACATAGCCCACAGTATGGGCCCCGGCGATGCCAGGTATAGTGCGTCCATCGCTGGTCACACACGGCCACCGGGTCTTACAGAAGACGAACTGACAAAGACTTGCGGACCACGCCTGGTTTGGCCGTACAGTCACTAGGAGGAAAGAGATGAATCGAAAAGTTTATGCTTGGAGCTTGGTGCTCGCACTCGCGTTGACCCTTCTGATGGGAGGCTGTGCGGCGATGCGGCAGGACGAGGCGAAGAAGACAGACGATCTGCTCGCCGCGGCGGGATTCAAGGCGCGGCCGGCCGACACCCCTGAAAAGCTCGCTCATCTCAAGGCCATGCAGCCGCTCAAGGTGTCGATGCGGACGAAGGACGGCCAGGTTATCTACAGCTATGCCGATCCCTATAACTGCCAATGTGTCTATGTCGGTGGACCTGAAGAGTTCGCGCAGTACAAACGCCTTGCCCTAAGGCAACAGGTGGCAGACGAGAGGCTCGAGAATGCGGAGATGGCGGACGATGCGGCGATGGACTGGGGCATGTGGGGGCCGTACTGGTGGTAAACGCAATCGCCTGACTCGAGTACCACCCCGCGCATGCGGAGCCGTCCGCGGTGAGAATAAGAATTTTAAAAGAGCCGGCACGGGGCAGGGAGCGCGCCCAGGAGGCGCAGGCCGTTTGTAAGTGCTATTCTCGCCTTCGAGGAGAGGCAAATAATGTCACCAGGCACTGGCGATGCGGCTCGAACGGGCCATTCGAAGGAATTCTCGTCGTCGATCTTTCCCACGTTCTGGCGGACACCGTGTTTCAACTCGCATCGATGTCAAAGCCGCTCGGCTCGACGGTCATCGCGGGATTGGTTTATGACGGCGTGGTGAAATGGGATGACCGCGTCATGGCATCCGGCACGGGATAGGGCGGGGGCGTGCTTGGCCCTCGCGCGGTGATGTCAATGATGGCGGCGGCGAAATGACCCGCCGGAGCATAGGACGGTAGATTGCGCCGCTTAAGGAAGCGCATATGGAAGCGCTCGCTCTCACCGGTTAACGTAACGGTCTGCCTCAGATTGTCGGGATCGTACTTGCCGCTTCTCTTCGCACCCGGCGGGCTGCGCGAGCCGCACTTCGAAGCACTTGCTCAGATCGCCGCAGGTCGTCGGTTCAGCGACGAGGAGTGGACGGACTTCTGCCGTCGCCCCGACAACTACTTTCTCTGACCGCTGGTCCCGATCTACACTAAAAGTAATTTTCCACCATCATGTCGATGTGCGACCCCCTTGCTTGACGAAGAGAGTCTTCGGGAAAACCAAGGAGAGACGACCAGGCCGTGCCAGGTAAGCTTTACCGTTATGCACCAAGCTTCGCGTGTGCGAGCCTATGTGCATGAGTGGTGTCGTTGTTATAGGAGCATTATCACGTCGGAAATCGGGCTACACCTGACTCGTGCCACGGTAGGTCAAGCGACTGGAGGAGGCGTCCACCTTCACTAATAGAGGAGAGAGCATCATGGCTGTGCAGCTCAATCACACTATCGTGATGGCACGTAACAAGGAGGCATCCGCGAGATTTCTCACCGAGATTCTGGGGCTGCCCGGAGCCACCCGCTTCGGCCCGTTCCAGGTGGTCGAGACGGACAACGGCGTGAGTCTTGACTTCTACGAGACCGACGGCGAGATTGCCTCGCAGCACTATGCCTTTCTGATCACCGAAGCGGAATTCGATGAGATCTTCGGCCGCATCCGAGAGCGAAACCTTGAGTACTGGGCCGACCCAGGTCAACGCCGAGCGGGTGAGATTAACCAGGACGACGGCGGTCGCGGTGTGTACTTTGAGGACCCGAACGGGCATCTCCTGGAGATCATCACCCGGCCCTATGGCAGCGGCAGCGGTGACTGAGCCGAGCAGACTTGCTCATGCGTTCGCACCCAGGTTAGGTTGGTGCAGAACCCGTATCAAAGCGGCTTTCGACGGATGGAGTCGCATCTCCTCTGCCGTTGGCAACCATTTCTCCCATTCACCTGCATTCCGGCCTGCGGTCTTCCTGTCTACGCTTCGCAGTGAGCGTTGCCATTCACCACGCAAGACTCGTTACCTGGCTGCTAGCTTAGCTAAGCTAGACGCTACCAGGGTAACCATTCAGATCACTGAACTTCATGCGCTTTCCAAGACGCAACCCCCACGGGCGCGTCAAGAAGCGGCGCGCCGGTGAGCTTTATGGATTGGGCACGAGATTACGTCGATGATGTTGCTCGTTGAATCATGCGTTTGACGCTAGCGTTGGCCTTTATAGCTATGAGTTCGACCTCGGGATGTCGAGACGCGAAAACCCTAAAGACCTCGTCAGCGAATGCTTGGCCAATGTAGTCGACTTCCGTGAAATCGAAGGTCACGGTTTTGAAGCGCTCGACTCGTGTGAGGAGGCGTTTCGCCTGTGATCGGGATACTAGT